>NZ_JACHGJ010000001.1:0-374859 GCF_014207565.1 Spirochaeta isovalerica
GAAAGAATATCTGTTTGATAGGCTGGCAGTGTAAGTGCAGAAATGCATGATCAGCTGACCAGTACTAATTTTCCGTGAGGCTTGACCATATTATTGTTTATCCCTTGCAAGGTGTAATTTCTATTTCACATTCAAATTATGATGTATGCGAGAGCGCAAGCGGCAGCATACTCGATAATTTGATAAAGTGAAAAGAAATTAGACCGTAGCCTTCAGCTTAAGGCTATATATTTCAAGAGAAAACAAAGCAATTGTGCATCGTGTCAAAAGCGGTACACAGTATTTATGTCTGGTGATAATAGCGTTGAGGTCACACCCGTTCCCATCCCGAACACGGAAGTTAAGCTCAACTGCGCCGATGGTACTGCAATTATGTGGGAGAGTAGGTCGTCGCCAGGCTTTTTTTTGTCCAAATCATTTTAGCGAATACACTAATTGTCATTTTGTGAGCTGCGACGACCCTTGGGCACAGCGCGTACCATGAGACGCGAAACTTGCAGCGTCGAACAAGCTGCTTTGCAGCGCTAAAACGAGGAACGCGCATAGGAAGTGAGCTTGAGCGAACTGGAACTGGCGGACTCGTTCCTCGGCAAGCCTGCGGTACTATCCTGATGTCGCCAGGCTTTTTTATTTATAAATGTTATCATAGCTATGAAACTTTTTTGATTTATTATAGCTGCGACGATCTGCGGCTGCTTAGCCTGGCAGTAGATCATAGACTGCATCCAGCCCCTGAGTTCAGTGAGTACTGAAGCGGAGCCTATCTTGTTTTTAGTGCTGATAGAATTATATTTCCCCGTTTCGTAATCTAATCTGCGAACTTTGATTGTTCCAAAATCTATGCTTCTAGATTTTTCTATTCTATTTCAAAATAATGTTAATCACTGTAAATACTTTAGATTCATTGATAAAAAAGAAATATTTCTTTTCTCTTGCAATTACTCTTTTGTAAGATCTTTATGAACCAGATGTATAATTCACAGATTTAACTAATTTTGACTTTTTTTGTTAGATCAAAAATTGATAGTATTTTATTATAGAGGCTATGAAAAGTTATTTTTCTTCGGGTAAACTGCTATTTTTTACCTATTTTATTATGAATATATTTCTCGGTTCATTATTGCTGAAATTACCTATAGCGTGGACAGGATCAGAGCCTATTCGTTATATAGACACTTTATTCACAGCAGTTTCAGCTGTATGCGTAACAGGCCTGGCTACTGTCGGAACAAATGAGTTCTCTAGATTCGGTCAGATTGTGATTCTTATTTTAATTCAAGCCGGAGGATTGGGTATAATTACATTCTCCACTATCTATCTGGCACTGCCCGGAAGTCGTGTCTCATTGCGGAATAGTAAAATTATCCGTGAATACTTTATTATGGATTCAAATTTTACTCCAAAGGATATTGTCAGAGCAATTTTAACTGTAACTTTAATTGCAGAGCTCACGGGAATGCTTCTTTTATTCATAGAGTTCAATAGGGCCGGCATAGACAGCCCTGTTTTTTCATCTTTGTTTCATTCTGTTTCTGCTTTCTGTAATGCCGGTTTTTCGCTGTTCCCAGACAGTCTTGAATCCTTTCAGAATAACAGGTTGATCACCATAACAATCGCTACATTAATTGTTGTTGGCGGTATTGGTTTTATGGTTATTTCGGATATCTATCAATTTTTCAGAGGTAAAAAAAGAAAACTCCGCTTTCATTCCAAGATGATGATTATTGCCACTATATCATTAATTTTCATAGGCGCTATTGTTTATGGCCTTCTTGAATGGAATGGGGTTTTTTCTGATATGAAAACCTCTGAAAAAATTATTCCAATATTTTTTCAATCAATAACAACGAGAACTGCCGGTTTTAACAGCGTTTCTCAATCGGCTTTATCACCACCTTCTAAATTTTTTACATTACTGATGATGTTTATCGGAGCCGGTTCCGGTTCAACGGCTGGAGGAATAAAAGTCTCAACAGCTTTTATTCTTTTCATTATCTTATTCAAAGGTGTCGATGACAAGGGTGAGGTTCGGATATTGGGGCGGAGATTATCTTCAGAACATCTTACCAGAGCTGCACTTTTCTTTGTTAAAGCTGTATTTATTCTGTTTTTAAGTATTTTCTTTCTGATATTTATGGAGTCTGGAAAAGGGTTTTCCTATCTGGATATTATTTTTGAGAGTTTTTCCGCATTGGGGACTGTCGGTTTATCTGCCGGTTTAACTCCCTATCTTTCAGTAGGAGGAAAAATGATAGTTATCGCTACTATGTTTGCAGGACGGGTCGGTTTGTTTGCACTCATAATGCCTATGCATATTAGTTATAAAGATAGATTTATAGATTATCCAAAAGGTGAGGTTTTAATAGGCTAATGAAACAGTTTGCAATTATCGGAGTTAGTACTTTCGGGAAAAGAGTCCTTGACGAGCTTGTAGAAGTCGATTGTGAAGTTATTCTTATAGATAAACGAAGTGAATTGATTGATTTATATAAAGATAGCGTCACAAGCGCTTATATTGCCGATGTCTTAAATGAAGAGACCATCAATAAACTAATTCCGGTAGATATCGACGCTGTTATCGTTGACCTGGGAGACAATATTGAAGCATCGATACTCGTTACCAAGTATTTGAAAAATAAAAATATTAAAAATATTGTTGTTAAGGCGGAAACAGATCAACATGGCGAAATCCTGACGATTGTCGGCGCTGACCATGTAGTTTTTCCCTATCGGGAAGCGGCCATTCGTGTCATACCCATGCTGGTTTCATCTTTACTCTTCAATTATATGGCTATCGGAAACGGCTTGGTGATGGCTGAAATCCGTGTACCGGACGTATTTATCGGTCAGTCTCTGATTGAAGCTAATATTCGGGCTACAAAAGGAATAAATGTTGTAGCCATTCGAAATGAAGAAACGGGTGGAAGTTTCGATTTCTTTTCTCCTGAAGTTCGTTTACAGGTTGGTGATGTACTTCTTGTAGTTGGCAAGGAAGAAAATGTTGTCTCCTTCGCTGAAGCCGATCTGCCTGAACGAAAGAAAGGGATAGGTTCCTTTTTTAAGTTCATATTCCCCAGAAAGTAAAGCAAGTCTTCAGGATATAAAAAAGGTTGATATTGAACAGAATTCCTTTCTTCACTACAAAAAAAGAAGGAAAAGGTACCGGCCTGGGATTGAGTTTGTCTTATTTTATAATAACTGATACACACAAAGGGAAAATGTATGTCTCTTCCGAGCTGAATAAAGGAACGACCTTTACAATTCTTCTGCCTCTTGAGCAATAAAAAAACCCGGCCTAAACCGGGTTTTTTTGTCCATTAAAGACGGTCTAGAGCAGACCACCCATTTTTTTATAGACTTCCATTCTCTTCTTCGCATCAGCTTCCGCTTCTTTGAAGAGTCTTTCAGCATCCTCAGGAGCTGTTTTTGTAAGAGTTGTATAACGTCTTTCAGCTCTGATGAAGTCCTGATAAGCATCTTTGGGATCTTTAGTTTCCCAGATGAACTTGGAACCGTCCTCAAGGGCAGGGTTGAATCTGTAGAGAGGCCAGTAACCGGCATCAACAGCGGCTTTCTGCCTGGACTGTGTCTTGGACATATCGATTCCGTGTGCAATACAGGGAGAGTACGCGAATACGATTGAAGGTCCGTCGTAAGCTTCAGCTTCCATAAGAGCTTTCTGAGCCTGGGCTCTGTTCGCTCCCATAGAGATTGATGCTGTGTAGACATATCCATAGCTCATTGCCATAAGTCCGAGGTTTTTCTTTCCGAGTCTCATCCCGGCGTTGGCGAACTTCGCAACAGCTCCGATAGGTGTTGCTTTAGATGCCTGACCACCTGTGTTGGAGTAAACTTCCGTATCGAGTACGAGAATGTTTACATTTCTTCCGGAAGCCATAACGTGGTCAACACCACCGTAACCGATGTCATAAGCCCATCCGTCACCACCGATGATCCAGACTGATTTATCCTGGAAGTAATCTTTCAGCTCGAGAATTTTGTTGAGAGCCGTTTTGGTCTCTCCGGAAGCTGCGCTGATTGCTGCAGGAAGAGCCTTTGCAACTGCAACCTGAGCTTCATATGCATCATCATCCTTGGATGACCACAATTCCATCGCTTTGTTGAGTGCTGCTGTCAGTTCAGGAGTTGTTCCGGCTGCAAGCACTTTCTCAACGTTAACCTGGAGAAGTTCTCTGTTGGAGTCGATAGCCAGTCTCATACCGAAACCGTATTCAGCGTTGTCTTCGAACAGCGAGTTACCCCATGCAGGTCCTCTTCCGTTATCGTCTTTAGTGTAGGGGATGGTCGGGAATGTACCACCGTAGATGGAGGAGCATCCTGTTGCGTTGGCCGCAACCATTCTTTCACCAAAGAGCTGGGAGACGAGTTTGACATAAGGAGTTTCACCACATCCCGCACAAGCTCCGGAGAACTCGAAGAGAGGCTTCTTGAACTGGGCACCTTTAACAGTATCGATCTTTGTTCCTTCCAGAACATTGTTGGGAAGATTTTCGAAGAACTGAGCCATTTCGGGCTGACCGATTTTTCTCTCATCGTGGAGTGAAGTCATGACAAGCGCTTTGTCTTTTGCGGGACATACATCCACACAGACTCCACAACCTGTACAATCCTCAACGTAAACCTGGATTCTGTATTCCAGATCATTTTCGTTTTTGGTTTTGGATTTGAGAGTTACAAATCCTTCTGGCTTGTTAGTCAGTTCTTTGGGGTTGATCTGTTTAGCTCTGACAACCGCGTGAGGACAAGCCATGGAACACTGGTTACACTGAATACAGTTTTCCGGGATCCATTTTGATACAAAAGCAGAGACACCGCGTTTCTCAAGTTTAGTAGTCCCTGTGGGAAGAACTCCGTCAAAAGACATATGAGAAACGGGAATGTTGTCACCTTTCTGTTTCATAACAGGCTCGACAATATTTTTAGCAAAATCATCTGCATCTGCAGGAATAAGTGCTTTGGGAACATAGGCATTTCCGACTGTTGCAGGAATAGTAACTTCGTGGAGTCCTTCACCTGCTTTGTCTACCGCGTTCCAGTTCATCTTAACTATATCTTCACCTTTTTTGATGAAGGATTTCTCGATGAATTTTTTAATCAGATCGATCGCCTGAGCTTCGGGAAGAATGTTGGATACTTTGAAGAATGCGGCCTGCATAACTGTGTTGATTCTGAATCCGAGACCGACTTCCTGTGCGATCTTAAGAGCATCGATGCAGTAGAATTTAATCTTTCTGTCAATAATGATCTGCTGCTCTTCCGCTGTCAGTGTTTCAAAAACCTTGTCTGCGGGAGTTTCAGTGTTAAGCATGAAGATCGCGCCCTCTTTGAGAGGTCCGAGCATATCGTATCTACCGATATAGGCATCGTTGTGACAAGCTACAAAGTCGGCGTGATCGATAAGCCAGGGCATATTTACAGAGCTCTTACCGAATCTGAGGTGAGATACAGTAACACCACCGGATTTTTTAGAGTCATAGGAGAAATAAGCCTGAGCATTCAGGTCAGTCGCATCACCGATGATTTTGATTGAGTTCTTGGAAGCTCCAACCGTTCCGTCGGCACCGAGTCCCCAGAACATGCAGCTCTTGATATCATCAGCGGAAACATCGATGTTTTCTTTAACAGGAATGGACAGGTTAGTCACGTCGTCGTTAATACCGACAGTAAAGTTATGGAAAGCGGCACCGTCGAGGTGATCGTATACGGCTTTAACCATGGAAGGTGTGAATTCTTTTGAAGAGAGACCGTATCTTCCGCCGATGATTTTTACATCCTTACCTGCCATAGACGCTACTACGTCGAGGAAAAGAGGTTCACCGATTGCGCCGGGCTCTTTTGTTCTGTCCAGAACAGCAATTTTTTTGACTGTTTTGGGCAGAGCATTCACAAAATGCTCAACAGAGAAAGGTCTGTAGAGTCTGACTTTAACAAGACCGACTTTTTCACCTTTTTTGTTGAGGTATCTTACTGTTTCATCAATGGTATCGCATCCTGATCCCATAGCGATGATAACTTTTTCGGCGTCAGCTGCTCCGACGTAATCGAAGAGGTGGTAGGCTCTTCCGGTTACTTTGGCAACTTCATCCATATATTTCTGAACAATTCCGGGAACTTCCGTATAGTATTTGTTGGAAGTTTCTCTTCCCTGGAAGTAAACGTCCGGGTTCTGAGCAGCAACCTTAACGATCGGTGCTTCAGGTCTCATGGATCTGTTTCTGAATCTTTCGATGTATTCAGGTTTTACCATGGACTTGATTGTTTCGTATGAAATTTCTTCCACTTTCTGGATTTCATGAGAGGTCCTGAAACCGTCGAAGAACGACAGGAAGGGAATCTGGCTTTCCAGAGTCGCGAGGTGAGCAACAAGTGCCATATCCATAGTTTCCTGGATTGAGGAAGCCGCTGTCATCGCGAAACCTGTGTTTCTGACAGACATAACGTCGGAGTGGTCTCCGAAGATGGAAAGTGACTGCGCAGCGATAGATCTGGCTGAAACATGTATTACACAGGGCATCATTTCCCCGGCAATTTTATGCATGTTGGGGATCATCAGAAGAAGTCCCTGTGATGCAGTAAATGTAGTTGTAAGAGCTCCTCCACTAAGAGACCCGTGTACCGCACCTGCAGCTCCCGCTTCAGACTGCAACTCAACAACATCTACGATTGTGCCGAATACGTTGGTTCTACCTGTACTGGCCCAAATCTCGGAATTCTCACCCATCGGTGACGACGGAGTGATAGGATAGATAGCTGCTACTTCACTGAATGCGTAAGCAACATGAGCTGCAGCCGTGTTACCATCGATGGTAACCATTTTTTTGTTATCTGACATTTACTCAGTCCTCTTTAATATAGAGTTTAAATTTTACAGTCAAATGCTAACATTTTTAGAGATAATTGCGCAATAGAAAGAAGGGGTTACAGGCAGAACCGATAAATAAATAACTATTTTACAAAAGACATCTATTCATCATAAATAAGTCGCAAATAGGGTATTGTAGCGAATTTTTGTAAAGTGGTTTCGTATATGAAATTAGATGGCCTTTTGTGTTTCGCAAGAGGAATTGTGTTTGAGAAACTGTGCAAAATGGCATCAGTTTTATCACTGTATATTTTATAACTCCAGTTTTTTTCCAGAATGTCTTTTCGATGACTGCAGTCAGTAATAAAGGATTTTTTTATATGGTCAACAACAATGCTGTTGTCCCTTCTGCATTGATTCATAAAATGAGAATCTTCCTTAAGCAGTTTCATAACCTCAATCTGCATTTTCAGCGTCAAAAGGGAAAAATCAATGCTGATTTGATTTAACTGATTATCAATCTCGGTTTCAAGCATTTCCAGAAGACTGTCCGGCAGATAAGTTGATAGACTCCCTATCTTTTCCCTGTAAAGTTGTACCAGCGCCGGGATATCCAGAGAGGAAGAGGGGACATTTAACCGATCATAAAAGAATGTTTCATGCTCGGCAAAAACGGGCTTGAAACTTTCGAGTACATCAAGGTCTCTGGCAATCAGCGGCTTTCCCCAGTTGAGAGAATTGAGAAACAAATATCCGAATCCTTCCTGAACGGAGGTCGAAAGAACAGCAGAGCAAGATGCTATGAGCTCGGGAAAAAACAAATCGGCCTTATCCAGATCAAACCCTATACCGAATAGTCCGGGAGCCAGTCCCGATTCAAAAATCTCTTTGATCCGTGTCGAGTATCCTTCTTCTCTCTGGGAAACGCCAGGTAGTGTGACTATAACATTTTTATCGGAAATCATTGCCAGAAAAGCCGCTTCAGCCACATTCTTACGGCGGATGGCACGTACGGGATAAATCATGTAAGGCTCATCGGCTTTCCAGCCGGGAAACTGCCGGGAAAAAGCTTTTGTAAGCGAAGAGCTGACATTAATCTCCTCCCGCTTCTTCAGATTCTCCAGAGAGATGGGGTTTTCCAGAAGAAAAAGCCTTCTGTCCGGGATCCCGGCATTTTTTAAATTATTGAAATCCCGGCTGTTGATAACCGCATATCTCACATTGTCTTCGCTGCTGTATATATCGCCTTTAATGATCGATGTGAGGCTATGAAAGAGCTCGTAGCGGGAGCACTCAGGGAAATCATGAATATGAAAAACCATTTTTTGGGAAGTGTCTCTGGCAATTTCCAGTAAGGCTTTTGTAAAATAGGGATTTTTCCCAAGATGGTAATTATGAATCCACCAGACTGATTCATCTCCGGAAAAATCGATAGTCAGCCGTTTTTTTATTGAATCTGAACAGACTCCTTTCTCCAAACGCTCCTGATAGTCTATTTCATCGATTATAATAATTTCCAGCCGTCTCTTCTGGTCTGAGGACAGAGAAAGGATGATTTTTTCCCGGACCTTGTCCATATTATCCTGACGACCGGAAACAATCGTTATTTTATCAATCTCTCCGCTGTTGCTGAGATAAGCCTGAACTGCAGATATGACAACATCTGTAACACCGCCGGGTAGAAAATGATAGTGGAAAATAATCAGGTGTTTCAATGATCTTAAATATCTCCGGTTCCGAAAAACTCAGCTAACAGAGTCTGCAGTTTCTGACGGACTACGCCATAGGAGTAGTATTTCAAACCCAGGTTATAGTTCACTTCTGCCATTCTGTCTACTTCATCTTTGTCATGCATCAGTTTTCTAGTCGTTTCAATGGTTTCCGAAGATATGAAATTATCCATTTCGATTACCTGGAATCCTTTCGGTTTGATATCTGTTGAGTAAATGGAATAATTGTTGACCAGTATCGGTTTTTTAAACCATAAAGTTTCCAGAAAGGCGTTCCCGAATCCTTCTACCAGAGAGGGATAAGTCACCAGATCGGCATGGGGATAAATGTCCTCCAGAGTATAGATTTTTCTTCCGTCGGAAGTCATCCCTCTTTTGTCAGCAATAATATCCTGAACGAATAGAGTCTTTGTGCCGACCATCTCGGCATATTCCTGTACACGCTGCTGATACTCATACCCCTCATCTCCCGATGCGTGGGAAATGACCAGCGTCGCTTTCATATTGAGCCTTGCAACAAGCTCCAGCGCGTGTTCTATGCCCTTTCTCTGAACGACACGGGTCGGCTGAAGAACCAGCAATTCATCATTTTCTATACCCAGTGCTTCTCTGACATCGGATGAGTACTCATCAACAGGATCGGGTTCCTGTTCGAAATGCATGACATTGGGAATCAGTGTCGAAGAGATTCCTGTCCGCAGTGCGAGCTGGTTCCCGGCGGAACTGTTGATGACAACGTGCTTGATGTTCGGCAGATGGGGAGGGTAGCAGGAGTTGATATAATCCCAGACACAGTTTCTGAGGAAACGTTTCCGCTCCCAGAAAAAGTCGTGGTGATGGGCAATTACAGGAATTCCCGATTCGGCTATCACTTCAGTCAAAGCCATCCCAAGAGGAATATTCAAAGGAATAGTTAAAGTGTTCTGAGGTATTATCAGATCTATATTGAATTTCTTTATGAAGTTGTAAATATGCTTTTTAATGGCTTCTCTCCGGTTATGGAGTTCTTTCGTCAGCCTTTCCGGTCTGTTTGTCAGGCCAAAACACTCGGAATAAAGGCGTCTGATTTCCGGGTGCTGGAAATGAAGTTCATCGTGGAAGTAGGAAATTTCATCGGGAGTATCCAGCTCACCTCCCATATAAAAACATTTATGACCGAGTTCGGTCAGAACATGATCCCATTTGTAAGTTTCAAGCGATACTCCGTCGGTTCCGGCAAAACGAAAAGAAATAAATCCAATGTTTTTAGACATATGATCCCCCTGATTAAACTATAGTTCAGAGAATTCGGTTTTTTCAAATTCAACAGGATCTCTATTCAGGAGTTTGAATCAACCAGGTTTATCCGTTGAAGCGAGAAACTTAAGGGCGATTGTCTCTTTTCCGATTCCTGAAGTAAATGGCAATATCCGTTAATACCATACTTCCATTAAGGATGTAGAGAATTAGGATCCGATCGGTATTTCCTGTTATCTTGAAGAGGATTCCGCAAAGGTAACCTATAAAAAGCACAGTCAGAAAAAAAAGACTTTTCCCTTTGTTCGTTCGTGAAGTCCAGGATTTATAGATGGAAAAAGGCCAGGCCAGGCCGAAACAAATAAGCATTAATGCTTCAAATATTGAACTGATCATAAACTGATTGTCATTTTTTTCGATAAAAATGTAAACAATAGTTTATAATTTTGTGGTGACAGAGAAACCTGATTCTTTTGTTGTATAGTTAGGATTAATTAGCGAGGTATAATATATGTCTTTAAGAAAAATATGTTTCCTGTCCCTTCTCCTGATTCCTGTTTTCCTGTTTTCAGGCGGACAGACAGAGATTTCTCAGGAGAACAGAATTGTATACGATATTGATAATTTCAACTCCATCGACGGTTCAGCTGCATTTGACATTGAAGTAAGGCAAAGCGATCGTTTTTCCCTTATCGTTTATGCTGATAAGTCCACTGCTGCCAAAATGCTTGTGGAAAAAAGAGGCCGAACTCTTGTTCTGGGGATGAAACCTTTTTCCGGTCCGGGATGGAACAAATCTCCAAAGGCTGTGATAACCATGCCTGAACTCGTCTCCGTTGAAATGTCCGGCGCATCGTCTATGATTGCCGCCGGTTTCCGTTCCGATAGAAGTTTTTCAGTCGATATTTCCGGTGCCAGTTCTCTTGAAATCGATATTACAGCGTCTTCGGCCGATCTTGAAATGAGCGGCGCTTCCAACCTGAAAGCCGTTCTCGAAGTCCCGGAGGTCAGGCTTGAGATATCGGGCAGCAGCGATCTGGAGCTGGTAGGCCGGGGAGGACGCCTCAAGGCGAAGATCAGCGGCGCTTCTTCGGGAGATTTAAGTGATTTTAAACTTTCGGAAGCTTCGATCGACCTGTCCGGAAGCAGCGACCTGACAATCCGCCTTGACGGAAAGCTTGATCTCGACGCATCCGGTGCTTCAAAATTATATTATTCAGGAGATGTGAACCTTGGATCGATTGAACTTTCCGGTGCATCTTCATTAAAAGAGAGGTAACCTAAGAATCCCGCTGTTTAAAAAGTTAGTAACAATCCCTATCCTCTTTTTTGTTCTATCGTCGATAGGAGCGGAAGGTGAGTTGGATACGTCCTTCGTTCAGAGGCGCTACGAGTTTTCCGGTTTCAATGGGATTTCGGCAAACGGTCCCGTCAGAATCAGGATCATGCAAGCCGAAGATTGGGATGTCCGGGTTTTCAGCTCCCGGGAAGATAGCGGCTCCATAAAAATCAGGCATAGAAATGAGATCTTTCAGATCCGAATAAACGAAAGACCGGTTACCCAGGCCCCGACACCGGTTATTGTTATCACCATGCCAGAATTAACCTCACTTGAACTGGAGGGAGCAGTTGAAATGGAAGCCGGCGGATTTTCCAGCAACTTGCCGTTGAATGTGCTGATGAAATCCGGCGCTTATCTGAATATCAATGGTTTTGAAGCTTCTGAATCAATTTTCACTATGGAAGGCCCCTGTATCCTTCACGCTTTCCTATCTGTTGACAGAATGGAAATAAACAGTACCGGAAAGATGGCTGCACGTCTTGGCGGAAGGATGGAAGAACTCTTTCTCTCAGCCGAAAGCTCTTCCCGGCTTGATGGTACAATGCTTCTTGTCGACAGGGTTGAGCTGGATTTAAAGGGAATCTGTGAAATACGCATATCGCCGGATCAATCTCTATCTGTAAGAAGTGACGATGAATCAATCATTTACTATAACGGGGAGTATTTGAAGGAAGAGCCCTCTGTTTATGGACCGGCTCTTTTGAGAAAGTACTGAAAAAAGTCTTTTTAGAATTGGACAGAATGCTGTTTTTTACTATAATCCATAAAAATCCCTGGAGTCTGATGAATGAAAGAAACCTTTTTTACTAAACTTGAAAAAGTGTGCCGCGAAAAGAACACACTTCTCTGTATCGGTCTGGATCCGAGAGTTTCTCCTTCTGATGGAGAATCGGCAGCAGATCTGATAATTGCTCAGAACAAAAAGATTATTGAAGAAACAGCGCCTTATGCAGCCTGCTTTAAACCCAATATCGCTTTTTACGAGATTTACGGACCGGAGGGATTAAAGGCTCTTGAAGAAACTCTGAATATGATTCCCGATGACATTCCTGTCATAATGGACTCGAAGCGCGGAGATATCGGCTCTACGGCCGAAGCCTATGCCGATTCCATTTTCGGTCATTATAAAGTAGGATCAACGACCCTTTCTCCCTATATGGGACGAGACGCCGTTGATCCTTTTTTGAAATGGGAAGACCGGGGTGTTTTTCTGCTCTGCAGAACATCAAATCCAAGCGCCGGAGCCGTTCAGGATCTGATGATTGGTGATAAGACGGTCTACGAGTATATGGCGTCGGAACTGACTTCTTGGAGCGACAGAGTCGGACTCGTTGTGGCCGGTAACGATATTCCGGCTATGGCCAAAGTCCGAGACATCGCTCCCGACGCCTGGTTTCTCGCACCCGGTATCGGCGCTCAGGGTGGTGATATGAAAGAGGCTGTTGAAGCGGGTATGCGGGAAGACGGTCTCGGAATCCTGCCCAATGTTTCCAGAGCCGTTTCAAATGCTCCGTCTCCCGGTGAAGCTGCAAGGAAATTCCGCGATGAAATGAACGAAGCCCGTGACGCCGTACTCAGGATGCGGAAATCAGAAGGCTACGAAAAGAAAGATTTTCTGATGGATAGGGTTGTAAAGGGACTTATCGATACTCAATGTTTCAAAGTCGGTGAATTCGTACTCAAATCGGGAAAGAAATCCCCCTTTTACATTGATATCAGAAGAGTCTCATCATCTGTGTCTCTTCTGAACGATGTCGCCGAAGCTTTCGCCAAAGTTCTTGAACCTGTAGAGTATGACCGAATAGCTGGTATTCCCGTAGCGGCTCTTCCTCTGGCGACGGCTGTTTCCCTGAAAACCGGTAAACCGATGATTTATCCCCGAATAACCATGAAAGCCCACGGTACGGGGAACAGAATTGAAGGGGAATACAATAAAGGTGAGAAGATTGTTCTTCTCGATGATCTGATCACTACGGGAAAGAGCAAGGTGGAAGCCATTGAAATCCTCCGTGAAGCCGGTCTGGTGGTGGATGATCTGGTTGTTCTTCTCGAAAGAGGGGCTCAGGGAAGAAAAGATATGGCTGCGGCTGAAATCAGTCTCCACGCTTACGCCCACGTCAGCGAACTTCTCGCTCCCTGCCACAAAATGGGGCTCATTGATGAGAAACAGTTTAACGAGATGACAGAATACGCATTAAAGGAATAGAATATGGCTGCGCTGGAGATTCTTCGCGATATTTTCTTTAAAGACATTTCCCTTGGAACTTTTAATTTACCTTTCAGCATTAGCGATGTCCTGCTGAAAGTTTTATTGCCTCTGATCGCTGTGATAATAACTTACAGAGTGATCCTGCTGGGATTGAAGCACCTGATGAAGGTCTTGAAAGTTAAAGAAGAACTGGCTGTCAGAATCTCCTCGTGGAGCCGCCGGATATTCCGGGTGGCCGCCTTCTTTGCCGGTATCGCTTTAATCGGTTCCCTCCTGGGGACCGAGATCGCCTTCTATATCGGCCAGTTTATCAACCTGCTCAATCAGCCCTTTTTCGAAACGGGAAATACGAAGATCTCTCTGGTTACGCTTCTCATGCTAATCCCTGTTTTCTGGGCCGCATCATGGGGCGGCAAATACACCAGGGTTCTTCTGGACCGGTCTTTTATCAGAAACCTCAATATCGATGAAGCGCGGAAATTTTCTATCGGAAGTATGACCCGTTATGCCGTTATGGCGGTAATTGTCCTCTTCGGATTGTCAATAATCGGTATCGACCTTTCTGCGCTGGGAGTTCTTTTCGGTGTACTGGGTATCGGTCTCGGTTTCGGTCTTCAGGGAACTGTAGCCAATTTCTTCGCCGGTCTTGTTCTTATCTCAACCGGGTATGTTAAGGAAAAAGACAGAATTGTCGTAAACAACAGCGAGGGGACTGTTATCAGCATAAAGATGCTTTCGACAATTGTCAGTACCGTGACTCATGAAAACCTGATCATACCCAACTCCCACCTTATGGAGAATGTCGTTCACAATTACTCCTTTGATGACAGGAAGGTTGTTATCATAAATAAGATACAGGTTTCATACGATTCGGACCTGGACAGAGTTCTTGAGATTATGGTCGATACGGTAAAGGAAAGCCCTTATCTGGTGAAAAGCGAAAATCCGGTCGCCCGTGTTCATTCTTTTGACGATTCGGGCATTACGATGAAGCTTATCAGCTGGATTAATGACAGCGCCAATAAATATGAGTTTCTGGGATGGGTTAATCTTGAACTGTGGAGAGCTTTCAAGAAGGAAGGAATTGAAATCCCATATCCTCAGCTGGACCTTCATGTGAAAAAAGAAAAAGGGGAGCCGGAACTCCCCGTTTGATTTACTTATTCCGTTTGAACAAAGCGGCTCTGATGCCTTTGTATTTTCTGTCTTCCACTGGTGTGAAGCCTTTGTTGTCTTTCAGGAGTTTGTGGATATCGGCGCTTTTTCCAATAACGAAAAACCATGCTCCGGGTTTCAGTATCTTTCTGGCCGCATCTTTCAAATCCTGTTCCCATTCGGTCCGTGTTACCGGCGTTATATCGAAACAGGCGAAATCGAGAGACTTTTCTTCAATCTTTTCAGGTAATAGAGACTCCGTATATAAGGGCAGTTCGACAATTTCGACCTGAGGCATTTCTCTTTTCAGATTTCTATCAGTCATTTTTATCTGAAGAAGATCTCTTCCCGAGAGATAAATCCTATCAAATCTATTGTTCTTTTTAACAGCTGTAAAAACGGGAATGTGTCCCTGACCGGGATTCCAGAAAAGACCGGTGCCCCGAATCTGGAAAGGATTGAGAACCTCCGCCGCATGGGTGATCCTGAAACCTGTATGATCGAAATCGGGAATATTATAGGCCGTTTCAAGCCTGTATTCTGTTTTCTTCAGTTGAAAAATATCGCTGTTGCGGACGTAGACCGCCATTTCATCATCGGGGTTTTCACACTTATGACCGCGGAAGTGAAAAACCGTGTAGTGATATGTCGCTTCTTTATGAAGGATTTCATGACCGTATTCAAGAATCTTCTGTTCTGCGAAATCCGCAAGTGGGGCAACAATGACCACTGCGACCCGTCCTTCGGCAGTTGTGAAATTGACAGATCTTCTGAAAAAATCTTCCAGAACTGTTTCCCCGGCTTTGGCGGGGATATTGGAAATGAGAAGATCGAAAGTCTTCTCCTCCAGATTTTCAAGAGAAAGGCTGGATTCAATGTTCAAGCCTTCAACTTTATTGATTCTGGCGTTCTCGAGGCTGAAAGCAACAGCCAGCGCATCCCTGTCTCTCATAGAGACGGAGGCTCCGGGAAAGCGTTTTTTTAAACTTATGCCGATAACACCGACGCCGCAACCCATATCGAGTACGGAATTTATCTTATCGTTTTCAATCTGCTGGGCAACCGTTTTAAGAAGCAGTTTTGAACCGCTGTCAATATCGTTGCTGCTGAACAAACCCAGGGAGAGAATGTATTTCATATTCTCTCCGCTGAATTTGAAAGGAACGTCCTTATTGACGAAATCGTTCAGTATCAATTGTTAATTCTTTCCTGATACTCTTTTGTTTCCACGTTGATTCGGATTTTCTCGCCCTGTTTTATGAATATGGGGACCTTGACAGTCAATCCCGTTTCAACGGTAACATATTTTGTCGCACCGGTAACTGTATCGCCTTTTACGCCGTCTTCAGCTTCTGTTACGATGAGATCCATTTTGGGAGGAAGTTTAATATCCAAAGCTTCATTATTCCAACGGACGACTCGGAAAGTCTCGCCTTCACGCATAAAATATCCCTTGTCTTCGAGACCTTCAACGGGAACTTCATACTGATCGAAGGTTTCGGAATTCATGAAGTGATAGCTTGAACCGTCAGAGTAGAGAAACTGGGAATCAACATCTTCCACATCGATTTCCTCGATATTGTCCTGCGTTTTATGGGTTACTTTAAGAACGGAGGCATTTCTGAGGTTTTTCAGTTTAAGTCTAACGAAAGAGGACCCTTTTCCGGGGTTAACAAAATCTCTTTCAACAACCAGGTAAGGAGCATCTTTTTCGAGAAGAAACATCCCTTTTTCGATAGCACCTGCTTTTATCTGACTCATGTTTATTCATTCCTTATCTATTAATTTCGAAAACAGAGTATATCATAAGTGAGGAAATAAGATCACCCCCCCAATCGATCTCTCTCCGGTTAATAGCATAATTAGTCGGTCTACGCCCATAGCGACACCGGAGCAACGGGGAAAGCCTTTCCCGAAAAACTCATGAAAATTCTCATCAACTTTATGGCTTACCGGGGAAAGGGCATCTTTCAGCGCTTTTTCCTCAGCATAATAATCACGGATTTTCTTCCGGTCATTCTCTTCGCTGAAGCAGTTCGCCAGCTCCATTCCCCCCGCGTAGAGTTCCCATCTTTCGGACCAGAGAGTTCCGTCGATTTCTTTTGCAAGAGTCTTGATACGCGAGGGATAATTGTAGAGAACGAGGGGCTTCTCCTGAGGCAGATTCGGTTCAACCCTGTCTATAAAAATCCGGTTGAAAAGAACCTCCCAGCTCTCATCTTCTTCGGGACCGAGATCCAGTTTGAGGCACTGGCTATAAAGCTGTTCCCTTTCATAGTGGGCTTCCAGGGAAAATCCGGCGTATCTGATGAAGGCTTCTTCCATAGACATCCGGGCAAAAGGAGGCTTGATGTTCCCCGGAGAGTTTTCATCAGTGAGAAAATGGAATAGTTCTTCCGTTTCCTGAATATTATCGAGATAGCCGAATCCGGTTTTATACCATTCCAGCATGGTGAATTCAGAATTGTGCTGCCTGCCGGACTGTTCGCTGTTGCGGAAGCTTTTGCATATTTGAAAAATATCTCCGCTGCCCATGGATAGCAGTTTTTTCATCCAGATTTCCGGGGAAGGGATGAGATAAAGATCTTTGTTTCCTTTGAAAGGATTAATCATCTCTGTCTTATAAATCTCAATGCTGGATTCGGGGATGAGATCAGGTGAAAGTAGGGGTGTATCGACTTCCAGATATCCTTTATTTATAAAGAAAGATCTGATTTGCATAATGATCTCAGAACGTTTTTTTATCAGTTCCCAGTTCATTGCCGCCTCCCGGCTGTATAAAGATTAAAAAAGCTCCCATAACAGGGAGCTCATGATTTCTGAAAAGAAACGCTTATGCTGGATTGATACACTCTGTGGGACATACGTCAACACAGGCACCACAATCGATACAAGTATCAGCGTCGATCACTCTCGCATCATCTTTTTCAGAAATTGCGTCAACGGGACATTCACCTTCACAGGCGCCGCAGTTTACGCAGTCATCTTTTACAATTGAATAAGCCATATTGTTCCCCATTAATCTTCAAAGAAGATTATAGAAGTAATTTATCCGGCAATTATATACCGAAATATTTATTTGAAGATAATCCATTGGATTTCTTTTATCAAGCCTTTAAAGCGTTTTTTTCATATGACGATGCTCTATTCCGGCATCCATGTATATATTCCCGAACGCCCTGTAGCCCAGTTTCTCGTAAAATGGCACAGCGTGAAGCTGCGCACCCAGTTCCACTTCATCAAATCCCAGTTCAAAGGCAATTTCCTCTATCTGGCGGATAAGTTCCCGGCCGATTCCAAGTTTTCTGTATTCTTTGAGCACAGCGACCCGGCCGATATGACCATCGGTTGTGAGTCTGGCTGTTCCTATCGGTATATCACCGTCTAAAGCCAGGATGTGGCTGTACCGGCTGTCCGATTCATCCTGTTCCAGTTCAAGAGGAACGTTCTGCCCTTTTACAAAAACCTCGTGTCGAACGGCGCTCAGCTGTTCTTTATGCTTGTCCCAGTCGGCCACTATATATCTTACTGCCATAAATCTTCCTTTTTCAGACCGAATCTCTCTTTGTGCTCTCCGGCTCCGGCAGGTTCAATGTGAATCATAATGTCATAAATATTATCTATAGAGCTTCTGATCTCTTCGTCGAGACGGAGGGAAATGTCGTGTCCCTCTTTTACGGTCAGATTGCCGTCGACCTCCACATCTAAATCGACCACATAGAACCGGTTCATTTTTCTTATACGCATCTTATGAGGGTTCTGAACTTCCTGAACCCTTTCCACCGCGGCGAAAATCCGGTTGTAGATCTCCTTGTCATCAATGGAATCCATGAGCTCCAGCGAGGTCTCTCTGAATATGGAAAAAGCGACAACCATGATCCAGAAGCTGACGATCAGGGCGATTACGGAATCGATCAGGGCAATATTGAACCAGCGGGTGAAAAGAAGCCCGATGAGCACGGTCAGAGAAATGATTATATCGTTTCTCATATTTTTTCCGTCGGCAATGAGCATGGGAGAGTCGGTTTTTTTTCCGGTATTGAATTTATAGAGAGCCAGTATCGTTTTGCCGGCTATGGAAAACAGAGTCGCGTATATAGCCCATAGCCCGGGCAGTTCTCTCATCGAACCGCTGAGAATATCCTGTACCGACTTCACAGCAAGCTGGCCGCCTGCGAAGAAAATAATAAAAGAGAGAATCTTTGTCGAAATGGTTTCGGCTCTCTCATGCCCCCAGGGGTGCTCTCTGTCCGGCGGCTCCGAAGATATGGACGCTGTAAAAAAAGTGAGCAGCGACGTGGCTATATCGGTTGCCGAATCAATTCCGTCACCCACAAGAGCAAGAGAATGACTGGCCAGGCCGATAACAATCTTTAATACGGCCAGAATCGTATTACCGAAAGCGCTGACAATAGAGGATCGTTTTATAAGTCGGCTTCTTGAGTTCTCGTTCATAATCTATTTCACTATAGTTTTGATTCTGCTTCTCAGTGTCAAGTCTCTATCGAGAAAAATTATATGGATGATTCGGCCTTTGGCGGACAGGCGGAGAACTTCTCCGCGTATCTGAAAACCTTCATCTGTATCAATATGATAATAGAGAACGATCCTGTCGTGTCTTTTGAAATGGAAGTCGGGATTCTCCAGGCTGGCGCCCCCTTCGCTGATATCGGTAATGTAGGAGTGTCGGGCCATTTCATCCAGATCAAGAAGTTTTACCATAACTGGAAGCTTGACTCTTTTCCGTTTAAAAGCTCTCCGCTTCTGTGATTGGAGAAGACTGTGGGAAACCGAAATGACATTTCCTTTCTGTTCCAGAAGATTGGAGTTAATTGTGAATATCTTCTGATTGTCATGAAAATAAACATTAAGAGGTGAACCTTCACGCAAGGGAGGGATCGGCTTCTTCGTCTGCAGGATAAGGGAGTCTCTTCGGTTTTCCTGTATTTTCGCGCTGTATTTGGCTGTTTCGCTCAAAATGACAAGAGAGGGCATTCCGACAGGTAATTCTTCGCTGGAGAAATAGTTGGCTGAAACGGTCTTGGAGGGGAAATTCAGTTTTTTTTCCAGTTCCGCTCTCAATCCTTCGGGAGGGGATTCCTTCCCGGCCAGGGCATTGGCGCAATCTGAAAAAGTCCGTTTATTCGTCAGCATGTGATATTTTAAATCTTCCGATTCGAGATAAGTTGTCAATTTCATAATATAGGCCAGTTCTCTATCGTTCAGGTTCAGCCTGAGGAGATAACTGTCAAATTTTTTCTTCATCAGTTTTGAATGTTCCTGATGCTGCTTGTTTTTGTAGAAGAAATAACTGTAGGCGATAATGCCGGTGAGAAGCAGGGCCATGAGAAAAACAATTGTGATTTCACCTGCTCCGGCCAGCCAGTTACCGAAGAGTGATAAGGGGTAGAGTGTTGTCATACTGTTAATTATATTCAGCTGCGCAGAATATACCAGGTCTGGCTGTTATGTGTTCCGTGAACCATCTCCGCTGGATAGCTGAATTTATCCTCTACCCTGCGGTCCATGATTTCATCGAGAAGGGAGGAGCAGTTTTCATCGCTGACAAAGAAGATGACTTTATTGGATTTGTTCAGAGCCTTAAGGGTCATGGTTATGCGTTGGACCCGGGGGTCGAGGAGTGATTTTTCGGTAAGAACCACAAGCTTTCTTTTTTCCATGAGAGCTGTAAATCCCGTAAACAGAGAAGCCACATGGCCATCGGGCCCCATGGACAGAAGGAGAAGGTCAAAGGAGTCTCCGCTGGATTCCAGATAATGGAACAATGTTTTTTCATATTCCCTGGCAGCCGTTTCAAGCGGTGTTATTTCCGTGTTGATCCAGTGGATATTCTGAAGGGGGATATTGCTTCTCTTGAGGAGGTTTTTTACGGCGTTTTTAAAATTACTGTCAAGATTTTCATTGGGCAGACAACGTTCGTCGGTAATAAAAAAATGTATTTTTTCCCAGGGGAGCGAATCGATATAAAAAAGAGTTCTGTATAGAGGTTGAAGCATAGAGCCGCCTGACAGTATCAGGGAAAACGATTCTTTGCTCCTCAGAACTTCAATCATGTATTCCCTGATGCACTGAGCGGCTTCATGACTCATCAGATCCAGATCCCTGTAGTTCTTCAGTTCTCTCATCAGAATTAATTATAAGAGAAGCTTTTATAAAAGGCTCAGAAATTATTCAGGATAGTTCAGGTTTTCCGGTTTGATGTTTTCGAGAACTTCCCTGAGGAATTTTTCCGCCTCGTATTTTGCCATGGGCAGATCCATGGAGAGGTAGTTTCCGCAGTCTTTTGCCGAGGCCCCGGGTATTTCCCCTTCGTAAAGGGCAATGAACCCGAAGAGTTTTTTCATGATTTCGACAATATCTTCCGGTTCAAGTTTTCCTTTGAAAAGGACATAATTCCCTGTCCGGCAGCCCATGGGACCGAAATATACGGTTTTATCCGCCCATTCGGGGTCATTCCTCAGAAAAGTCGCAGCCAGGTGCTCCATGGCATGAAGGGCAGGTATGTCGATTACCGGCTCGCGGTTCGGTTCTTTCATTCTTATATCAAAGGTGGATACGTAATCGCCGCCGACTTCGTCTACTCGGGATAAATATATCCCCCGGAGGAGCTTTATGTGATCTATGGTAAAACTTGCAATTTTTTTCATGTTAATCTCCAAAATTTTTGATTTCGTACTGATTTATAAGTGTAATGATTTCTCTGACCATTGTAGCTGAATTGACAGCGGCCACTTTCAGAAATTCTTCGAATTCGATCTGATTGTCCTTATCTCCCGTAATATCGGAAATGGCTCTTATGATAACAAAAGGTATAGCGAAATTATGGCAGCACTGGGCAATGGCGGCTGCTTCCATTTCGGCAGCCATGATTGTCGGTAGCTTTTCCCTGACGGCATGAATATGATCGTCCTTATGCATGAACGAATCACCTGTTGCGATCAGCCCTTTCATTGTGCCGACGTTGTCGAGTTTTTCAACGACTTTCTCGGCAATTTCCACAAGTATATTATTGGGGATATAAGCGGCAGGCATACGGGGAACCTGACCGTATTCATATCCGAAGACCGTAGCGTCCACGTCATGGTGTCTGACTTCCGTGGAGATGACGACATCTCCGATTGAGAGGTCGGCCGAAAAACCACCGGCTGAGCCGGTATTGATGATGCAGTCGGGGCTGTATCTTTCTATCATCAGCGTTGTGCCCATCGCGGCATTGACTTTTCCGATTCCCGACAGAAGGAGGATGATCTCTTCCTTATTCAATATACCTTTGTAAAATGTGAAACCGGCTCTCTCTTCGGTGGTGTAGTCGTTCATGCGGTTTTTCAGGTCTTCTATTTCTTCGGACATTGCGCCGATTATTCCTATTTTCATGGCCTAATGTTAATCATTGACCGGTAAATATTCAATAGAGAAGGATTTATTTGCTCAAAAAGTCAAGCGGCATAATAATGAATATTAGAGGTAAAGGAGTGCGCTATGAACCTGTTTGACAATACGCCGTTTCTGGTTGCCGATCCGGATCTCGCCGACTGGGGGCGAAAAGAGATTGTAATCGCTGAAAAAGAAATGCCCGGACTTATGGCCATAAGAAGGAAGTACGGTGACAGCAAACCTCTTAAAGGGGCCCGGATAACGGGCTCCCTCCACATGACGATTCAAACCGCTGTGCTGATAGAAACCCTGGTTGAACTGGGGGCCGATGTCCGGTGGGCTTCCTGTAATATTTTTTCCACTCAGGACCATGCTGCCGCGGCAGTAGCTGCAAGGGGAATTCCTGTTTTTGCCTGGAAAGGGGAGTCTCTGACCGAGTACTGGGAATGCACCTTCCGGGCCCTTAAGCACAGGGAATCGGGTCCCCATCTGATTGTCGATGATGGAGGAGATGCTTCCCTTCTAGTTCATAAAGGACTGGAAATGGAAAAGGGCGATAAGTGGGTCGATACTTCTTCTGATTCCGAGGAGGAAGATATTATAAAAAAACTTCTGAAAAAGGTCCGGATGGAGGACGATCATTTCTGGCGCCGTGTAACGGAGAGTCTTCAGGGCATTTCCGAAGAGACGACGACCGGAGTCAACCGGCTTTACAGGATGGCCCGGGAAAAAACTCTTCTTGTTCCCGCTATCAATGTAAATGATTCAGTGACCAAATCGAAGTTCGACAACAAATACGGATGCCGCGAATCCCTTGCGGACGGAATAAAAAGAGCCACCGATGTCATGATTGCCGGAAAAACAGTTGTTATCTGCGGTTTCGGAGATGTGGGAAAGGGCTGCGCCGAGTCTATGAGAGGCCTCGGTGCAAAGGTCATCATTAATGAGATCGACCCCATATGCGCTTTACAGGCCGCTATGGCCGGATACGTTGTAAAGCCGATCGAGGATTCTTTGAAAGAAGGGGACATTTTTGTTACGGCAACCGGCAACCGGGATATAATCCGCCTGGAACATATGATGAAAATGAAAGATCACGCCATCTGCTGCAATATCGGCCATTTTGATAATGAGATACAGATTAGCCGGTTGAAAGCCATGGAAGGAGTAGAGCGAACGGAAGTCAAACCGCAGGTTGACCTGTATACATTTCCCGATGGCCATTCCATCTTCATTCTGGCTGAAGGACGTCTTGTCAACCTCGGATGTGCCACCGGCCATCCTTCCTTCGTTATGTCCTGTTCTTTTTCAAATCAGGTTCTGGCGCAGATGGATCTCTGGGAAAGGGGAAAAGAGCGGGATGTGTCCGTATACACTCTTCCCAGAAAACTCGATGAGGAAGTGGCGGCGCTCCATCTCGAACATCTGGGCGTTAAGCTGTCGAAGCTCAATGAGGAGCAGGCCGAATACATCGGAGTGACTGTGGATGGCCCCTTCAAGCCCGGGCATTACCGCTATTGAGATTTTTTACCGGAAAAGGTGTAATACAGGGCAGCACCCAGAAAGCCTCCCGCGCTATTGAGAATAAGATCCAGAAGGGAGGAATCCCGTCCGGGAATCCAGACCTGGCTGATCTCGATTGAGAGACTGAAGAAAAGAGTTAGTATTCCGGAGATGAACAGCGCTTTTCTCCGGGATAGCCAGCCATTGCGGTAAAGGTTCAGGGATAAAAGAATTCCCAGAGGAATAAAGCCGAAAAAATTCATGAAAACATCAAGAGACATTACAGCTGATCCCAGGGTAGAAAAAGAGGGAAAACCGAGAACTTCGGGATCAAGATCTTTTATTTGACCGGGAACAGAGAAAACCTGAAAGCCGGCAGAATCGATCGTAGCAAAATCGAAGTCTGCAGTTTCATTGTTCCCTGAGTAAATGGCTAATGATGAAAGCTCTCCAGACCAGGGCGTGGTGCCGTTCATACCGTTTCCGAGAATAATTGTATTTTTTTCGGCCGGAAGGGGAAGAGATAGGCGAAGTTCTCTGTGTGCCGCTATCTGAGAGCTGTTTACCACAAGACTCGTCCCCTTATTGTCTGAATGAATCCCGATCTGTTTCAGATCCTCTTCCTTTCCGAGGTCTCCGTATATTTTGGGGGTTCTATTCCGGTTGCTGTAGTCCTGATCGGACAGAACCATCAGTGAGGTTCCCCATTGGCCGATGGTTATCCCCTCATTGGTTTCCCGGTTGTAAATTTGCAGAATAATTCCGAAACGCAGACGTTCGGGATACACAGGTGTCATCCGGAGAAATAGAGAGAAGTTGTCCTCTTCACGGTGAATGGATCGGAATATATCGTTTGAGAAGACCATGCTGTTTCCTGTAAATACAAGACCTTTGCCGGGAATTATCTTTGCCTGATTCGTTGCAGAGCGTGCCGCGGGATAAAACCCGAAAAGTACCATAATTCCCCAAAGGGTCAGGAGCGGCAATAATCTAATTAATAACTTTGATTTTGCTTTGAACAACTTTGTTTATCTCTTTCCCGGGATAGGATAGAAGCATGTCTGCGGATTTTTCCAGTATTAATGACAAATGGATTTCCTCTTCGCCGGAGAACCGGCCGGTTACCCATGATGAAATGGAACCGTGAACCGGTCTGCCGATTCCGATGCGGAAACGGTGAAAATCTCTGGTTCCCAGATGGGATGAAATGGATTTCAGGCCGTTGTGGCCGGCGAGACCGCCCCCTGTCCTGAAGCCGATTTCTCCGAATGGCAGCTCCAGGTCATCATGGACAACAAGAATTTCTTCCGGTTTTATTTTGAAAAAGGAAGCTGCGGCTCCAACCGATTCGCCGCTTTTGTTCATATAGGTTTCCGGTTTCAGGTAAATGACCTTTCTGTCTTCCGAACCGCATGAGAGCCAGCTGCCTTTGAATTTGTTCTGCCAGTGGCCATTCTTCAGTTCATCCATATAATCACTGCAAAGCCAGGCGGCATTATGCCTTGTGTTTTTGTATTGCAATCCGGGATTTCCCAGAAAAACCATCATTCGGATCATAGGTCGAACTCCCTTATATACGTGCTGTCACTATGATTTATTTTAAAAAGATTGAAAACCCTGTTTTCGATTTCGAGAATGACTGAACCTGTTTCATCTGACTGCTTTTCCGCTTTTAATGCCAATTCCTTCAGAATCCGACGTTCGGATTTTTCCATATGGGGAACAGGTAGATATTCCAGATGGCTTCTCAGAATTTTTATGCTGTTAAACTTTTTTTTAAGAATATAGCGGTAGAGAGCGGAGTTGAATAGCAATGTGATTATTTCAGGATCGAGACCGGTTTCCGGATAAAATGAATTGGCCGAGTTTAACGTTACATAACCTGATCTGTCCAGGGCGAATACAGGTTTCCCCGTTATGAACCGGTAGACTATCTTCGGGTTTTTTCTGTACTGGCTCAGCGGAGCACATTGCTGTAGGATTTTCCTGTCGAAATAGAGGTATTTTTCCGGAGCTTTTATAGAGAACGCTTGAATGTCCTTACCGCATATGATGGGATAATATCCTTCAGAAGGAGTAGAAGAAATAAACCTCTTGTTATTTCCCGATACGACTCCCAGCGTCCAAAGAGCTTTTCCTTCAAGATTCGTATGGGGGTAACTGAATATCCTCTCGAAAATCTCTATGTCCCTGCCGGTCATATTCAGGTCATAGATGCAGTCGGGGTTGCGGGAAAAACGGGTGCTGTCGACTCTGTAAAAGTGATTGTCTCTCTGGACAAGTGTTCCGGGACGGTCGGATTTTTTTTTGACTTCAAGCAGTATGACAGGAGTCTGGACCTTGCTGAAAATCTTTCCCAGAAACACAGAACGGCATATAGCATAGTGTTCAATCAGATCTTTTCTGATATCTCTGTGCGCTTTTACATTTAAAAACGCTTCAGGGAGGAGGAAAGAGAGAGCGCCGTTTTTTCTGAGATGGGGAAGAGCTGCTTTTAAAAAAAAGGAAAAAGATTCCCCGGAACGAATTTCCGGAAAACGTTCTTTGAGTTTTTTGATTTCCTTCTTTCTGAAGTGATGTCCCCATGGAGGATTGGAAGCGATAAGATCAAACTTCTGCGGAAATGGTTTATCCGATAAGGTGTTTCTTACTGCTATAGCCGGTTCAAAATCCATATCCGGAAACTGCAGCATTAAATTCAACCTGGCGATGTGTATGGCCGTACGGTCCGTATCCCAACCAGTTATATTGATCGGAGAGCCGCTTTGTCGTGCCGCGGAAATAAGAAAAATGCCCGATCCGCAGCAGGGATCGAGGAAGGTTTTCCATTGTCCCCGGTAATAAGAGAGAATTTCTCCGGCCAGTGCGGGCGGTGTGTAATAGGAGCCCCGTTCGGATTTTCTGCCTTCTCTCTGAAGAGTCTGATAAATCAGGCCGGCTATATCGGGATGGTCCGGCAGAGAGAGGGTTGAAAGACTCTTCTGAAGGTCTTTTGTATCGGGCGATCCCAATTCTATAAACCAGAGCTCCATTTCTTTTTTTATGCGATTTATATTTCTACTTTTGAGCTTGTGAATCCTGTTCAGAAAATAACAGTATACGACTTTCGCCGGATCTATTGCTTTCCGGTCATCCAAAGCCGAGATGGCTGGTAAAAACGATTTTTCTACAACGGAGAGAGCGTATTCTTCGGGGAAAAACGTTCCCCCGGCGGATTTCTTATTTGCCCTCTTTTTGAGTCTTGGCGATTTTCCTCCGGCTATGTCATTCCTGACAGATCTGACAGAACGGCGTGGAATAAGCGCATCCGGGCCGGCTGGCAACAGACCCTGCCTGGTCCAGTTCCGGATCGTAGCCGGTGAGACATTTAAATAGTCAGCTGCTTCTCTATAAGTAAGATCACTCATTGGCTTTATAAGTCAGATAATATACAATTGATACAAAACAATATTAGCATGACAGATTCTCTCTGTACAGGAATCTGCAGGGGGCCATTTGGCGGAACAGAGGATTAACAGAATAAATATCTCCTGTCTGGAGATTCTGGATAATAAAGACCAGGGGGAAGGGGGGAAATTCATCTCCATTCTCTGCCGGATTATTGGAGAAGATCCTTTCGAGCATACAGGAGCCGCGGTTCTGCTACCTTCCGGTAATAAACTGACAATCCGAAAAGTGGAAAAGAAAGAAAAAGACGAGTGCATCGTCGTCCTCAAAGGAATCGTCCGCGGCGAATTAAAGCGGAGACAGGTTATTGTTCCCCGCTCCTTCGCCGTAACGGCAGGACGGGAAGCTTTTTTTCTTCTCCCGTCGTCCAGAGACAGATTTGAAAAAGGCAATTTTTTTGTAAGCGGCGGTCTTTATCCGGAGTACAATGACAAAAACTCCAAGCCTTCGGCAGCTGTCACTTTTCATGGGAGAGTCGCATCTTTCCGTTTCTTCTACAACTTCCCCCTTGTCCCCGGAGCCAGGTATTACATTTCCGCTGAAGACAACCGGGATCTCAGAACTCCTGTAACGCTGGTATATCCGGGAAAGCTGAATCAGAAAGAGAGTTCACGTTTTGCCGACAGGCTTCTTAAATACGGAGGACGGCCTTCTTTGAAGGCTATTTATTCCATAATCCTGAGAACGGATTCCATGGTTCAGATCCCCGATTTTTTTAAAGGTGAAAGCTTTGACGGCAGCATAACTTCCGGCAACTGGGTCATCATGTCCCGTGAGTATGAAAGAATCAGAAGCGCCGCCCTGAAACGCTCGGCGGCTTTCGGGGGAGTTCCGGAAAAAGAGCTGGCCGATCTGATCAGAGGAATAAAGCCGGCAGTCATTCAGATAATTGACGAAATGATTGATGAAGGGGTTTTGCTGAAACGGGATGGTTATATCATTAATGGCTCACGTGACGCCGGTCATTCTCTCTCTCCCATGGCTGCTAAACTTTTAGATGATCTTATGGAAGAGGAGGGGGGTGTCAGCCTTTCTCTGATAAGCAATCCGCTGGTTGCCAATACCTATAAAGCTTTATACCGTCTCGATCTGGTAAAAAAACTCGGTGAAGATATTATCCTCCATAAAGACCGTTTTGAGACAATGAAAAAGTCGCTCATGGAAAAGATCCTACCCGACGCTGAGCTCGATCTGGCTGAACTGAAAGAACTGCTTCCTGTCAGCCGCCGGCTCCTGATACCCTTTCTGGAAGAATTGGATCAGGATGGATATTTTCAATGGAAGGGAGAGAAAAGGGTTGTTCTTAAAACCGAATAGAGCGATTTTTTTTCTGCTGCCGTTTTTTATCTTCTCCTGTTCCGGGAAAGCCCCGGAAGTTTCGCAAATCTGGTGGCAGCTCAATATTGAAGAAGATCACGGAAAAGGTGAGATGACCGAATCGCTTTCTCTATTCGTCCATGGCGAAGATGAAGATGGTGAGGAAGATCTGGAGAGCTTGTATCTGATAAATGATGAACATCAGCTCTTCTGGGAAATCCGTTCTGACGAGTGGAATGAATACAGTGAACAGAGTATCAAATGGATAGGTTCCAATGGGATTCTGGCGCCCGGGGAAGGTCATTTCCCCGATGGAGAATATCGCGTTCTTCTCATTGATCGAGCGGGAGAAAGGGATGAGAAAGAATTCTTTCTGAAAAACCGCATACCCGATCTGCAGGAGATCCAGAGCCCGGAAGTTTCATACGACTTGTCCGGCATCACAGTCAGGACGGAAAATCCCCTGTTCCAGATCTGGTTTTACAATGATCAGAACGAGCTTGTCGAAAAAAGCCGGTCCTACAGTCCCGGTCAATATGACTGGAACCAGCTCTCCCGGAATATTGTCCGCCGTTCCGTTTCTTTCGTCCTTTATACCGAACCCGAATCAGGTTCCTGGGGATGGATATCCCGTTCCTATTCTTTTTCCGAGTGAATACCCAGGACCTTCTTTAAAAACTCCCGCAATTGCTGAAAAAAGCCCTTTCCATAAATTTTACTATACTCTTTTACAGCTTCATCCATAGGGTATTCCTGGCCATACTTCCATTTCAGGCCGTCCCAGTGTTTGATCGTCCAGATGTAAATGTCGCTTTCGGTTCGTCCCGGGAACCGGCTCAGCATATTTTCATTGCGGATAATGTTAACTATGGGACTGTAAACGTTATCAAACCAGCTCTGAGCTGCTTCTTTCAGACTGATCTCTTTTTTAATTCCCTGGTTGATGTAATATTTGTGTCCATGGATGTGGCGAAGCATTTCTTCATAGCGTCCCAGGGACGTGAAACGGATCTGCTCCATATCGAGCATTTTATCAAGGCCCGTCTCTTTGAGCATCTGGTCTCTTTCGTATTTGAGCACAGCTTCCCTCAAGTCGCTTTTGGTCATATGGGGTTCGATTTTTATCTCTGAAGTCAATTCTACAACTTCCGCATCTATAGACTGAATCCCCTGCATTTTCGCGACAGAAACGCGATGGTTCCCATCTCTGACAAAATAGGCATCGCCGATTTTAAAGAGCGATATGGGCGGCAGTATCACATCGCCCAGGTGGGCTCTGTCAATACTTTCCCATCGCTGTCTCAAATGCTCTTTTTTAGGCAGAAAGGCTTTGCTGAAATCCTTATACCGTCCTTCAGAACCGATAATCTGCTTTATTTTTACAACCTGCATTCCCTTATAGATCTGACTTTTGGGTTTCGCCATTTCCTTTACGTCATAATAGGAGAGCAGTTCCTTTTTCTCGGGATTGATTATATTAAAAATACTATCGAAGCGGGCTTTGTTTCTTGCTCTGTTAAAGTCATCGCTCGCCTGCGATTTAATAAACTCATTCATTTATAACTCCGGTTCCAATACATAATAATCGAACACATTGATTATTTTTGTATTTTTGTATTGAATTTCTCTGGGGATATTTCTTTCGTACAAGTGTATATGACCATGAAGCATATATTTCGGTTTGAATCTGTCCAGAAACCAGACGAAGGATTTGAATCCCCTGTGGCAGGGATCCTCCCGGTCATTCAAACCTCTGGGAGGAGAATGGGTCAGAAAGATATCCATATATCTGCCGTGGATTAACTTATTCCATAAAAGCCTGGGAATCAATCTGAATAGTTTTAAATACATCTGGGAATCGGTGTACTGATTGACTCCGTGGTTGTAATCTATCGAGCCGCCCATGCCTACGATGATCAACCCGGTCTTTTTATCCCTGATGACTCTTCCCGTGGCCAGAATCGATCCGAAAGAATGCTGGTTGACAGATTCGGGATCAAAGGAAAAAGCCTGGCTTTTTCTGGCTAAACGGTCATAGTGCTTTAAATTATGATTTCCGAAAACAAAATAAAGCCTTTTATTCAGGCTGCTTACGATATATCCGTAATAATCCATGGGCAGATCGCCGGCGCCAAGGACGAGATCAACATCTTTAAATCGTTCTTTAATCCCTGTCGAGTATACTAAAGGGGATCTCTGGTCGGCAACGCAAAGTATTTTCATCAGCTGTTCTTCATGGCCAGCCTGAGATATTTCTGAAGGGATTCTTTATTGACCAGAATGATAGGTCTCGATTCAGCGAACTCAATAGAGGATCTCGAAAATGAAGAACTGGAAATAAACTGACCTCGGGTTATACCGAGCTGTTTCATGTCCTCATGAAAACCGCGGACCTTTTCCATATCGATGTTTTCCGGAATCCTGGAAAAATACAAAAGCTGGGGCATTTTCTTGAGGTTTCGCCAATCCTGTTTCTTAGCCTGCTCAACAGCAATGATCTTTATTCCGCCGTTGATTTTTGATATGTCCTGAACGGAAAGGTTCATGATTTTAGCAATGGAGAGACATATATCGTTGAACTCTGCGGCGCTGGCTGTCAGATAGTCTTTCAGATAATCATCGGTCCTCAGATCCTGGTACTGGGTCAGCTTTTCTGCCACATCTTTAAAATCCGGTTTAGTTTTGTAGATCTTTTCCCATTGCTCAATGGCTCCGTCCACATCTCTTTTTTTCTCATAACACATGGAAAGAAAATATCGGGCATAGAGAATATCGTTGGACGTTTCGTCTTTGGCCATGCTTATGGCTCTTTCAAATTCGCTAGCCGCCTGGCTGTAGTTCTTCATCGCCAGGTAGCAATGCCCGCTTGAAACTATGGATTTGGTTCGGAACTCAGGATCTTTTTGCGCTCTTTCAAAACTTTTCAAGGCTCCCTGATAATCTTTCATTTCCTGAAAAATCTTTCCCAGATAATAAGAGGCCTGATAATTGGACGAATCGTATCTGATCGCCGTTTCGAGAGAGACTTTAGCGTCATTTAACCGTTTTGAACGGAAGAGTATATAGCCGAGCCTGAAATGGGCATTTGAATCATGGGGATTCAGTTCCAGGGCTTTTTTGTAGTATTTGTGGGCCTGTCCGCCTTTGTTTCGCATTTCGAAATGGTAACCGGCTCTATAGTAGTGATCGCCTTCATAGGGTTCGAGCTTTGTCAGCAGAAGATATTCTGTCAGCGCTTCTTCGGAATTACCGAATTTCTCGAAGAGCTCGGCAATGGTTTTCCGAAAACTCACTTCCGAACAGATCCCTCCGAAATTACCCAGATCGTTGATCTTTTTCAGCTCCATCAGAGCCAGCTCGGATTTATTCTGGGAGATATACGACAGAGCCAGAATATAATGGAGTTCGACGTTTCTGTTATCTTTCGCAAGCAGTTGCTTGGCCATTCGCGTGACTTGAGGATATTTTCCCTGTTTAAGCATATTTTCAAGTGCTGTCAGTTTTTTCGGCGCAAAAAAAGCCTTTATCATAAAAGTGATAAACACAGCCAGTATAGCGCCGAAAATAATAATAAGAATAATTGTGATACTCATCTATCTACCATCAGATTATGTTCTATTAGATATAATATTAAATATAGAGCATTTTTGGTAGATATTTCAGATTTATTTTTCCGGGTTGATCAAATCATCGCATTTGCCGATGTGAAAAACAGATGAAATGGGTAATATTGTAATTAGTATGAAAAAACAAATCGCTTTTCTTATCCTTCTCGTTGCCGTTTCTTCGGGGTTCGCCGGAACATTTGAAGAGGGCAAAGAGTTCTTTATGAACGATCAGCCCGCAGAAGCGGCAGTCTATTTCGAAAAAGCGCTTTCCGAAGAGCCATCCAATGAGAATGTGTATATGTATCTTGGAATGTCATATATCCAGAATGGCCTGGCGGAAAAGGCTGTAAGCATATTCACGAAGGGAGCGGAGTTGAAAGGCCCTCAGGAAGGGCGCTTTTATCTCAATGCCGGCAACGCATACTATTCCATCAATAGAATGGAAGATGCTTTGTATATGTACGACAAAGTCATCGAGGAAAATCTTCCGGAAAAAAGCCGGGCCATGCTGAACCGCGCTAATATTTATATGAAGCAGGAAGATTATTCCGGAGCGGTGGGTCTCTATAAAGAATATCTCGATGCCGATCCCCGATCGGAACAGAAGGAAAAAATTCTTCAGCTGATCGCTCTGATTGAAACAAAAATGGCCCAGGAAGCGGCTGAAGCGGAAAGGCTGGCCGCCGAAGCTGAACGGCTCAGGCTGGAAGAAGAAAAACGCCAGGCTGATGCCGCAGCTGAAGCGGAACGGCTGAGACTGGCAGAAGAGCAGAGGAAAGCCGAAGAAGCGGCCCGGCAGCAGGCGCTCATGAACGAAATCCTCAATTCTCTGAGCAATATCGGAGAAGAAACTCAGAATATTGCGGCAGAAAGCGAGACCATCATCCAGGAGGATGAAGAATCGGATATCGACGATTAAAAACAGGAATAGGGCATGAATAAAAAAACTATCATTATCATAGGTGCGGCGATCCTTGCCATTGCATTGGGGATCGGAAGTTTCTTCATCTTCAGAGGCGAGGGAAACGTTAAGCCGGACAGAAGAGCGAACACGATTACGCTGGCAGAAGAGTATTACAATCACGGAGAGTTTCAGCAGGCCATGGACCTTCTCAACGGGCTGCTGATTGAAGACAGCACCGATCAGGAAGCCAGGACTTTACTCAATGAGATAATTGAAGCAAAAAAGAATTATGAAGAAGAGAAAGCCCGCGAAGAGCAGGAAGCGCTCGCGGCTCAGCAGGAAGGTTTGAAAGAAAGTCTCGATACATTGGGAGACTCGCTCCAGAATCAGGGAGGAAGCAGCAACACCAGTACGGAAGCCATGAATGCTCTTCTGGCCAGAGAAGAGGAAAGGGCTAAGGAAGAGAAACTCCAGAAAGAAGTGGATGCGCTTCTCAATGCGGCGCGAAATGCTCTTGATGACAAAGATTTCGATTCAGCTGAATCGCTGGTCAAGCAAGCTCTTAACCTCAAGCCCGATTCAGGAACCGCCAGGGCTCTTCAGGTTGAAATAGACCGGAAGAGAAAAGAAGCTGAATCTGAAGCCGAACGGTTAGCCAGGGAAGAAAAGGAAAAGAAAATCAACAGTCTTTTAAGTGATGCCAGAAGGGCTCTTGACCGCAAAGACTGGTCCGGTGCGCGGAATATGGCCGAACAGGTTCTGGAGATGGATCCGGGAAACGGCGAGGCATATGCGATTATCGGAGATTCATATTACAATGAAAATCCCGATAGCGCGGCTAACAGGAACAGGGCCCAGAGCGAATATGAAAAAGCCATTGCTGATAATCCCGACGACTGGCAGTCCCGGTTCAAGCTCGGGCAGATCTATGCGGCAGAAGGCGATCTCAATCGTGCGATCGAAGAGATGCAGAAAGCCGCAGACCTCAACGGTCAGAATGGTTCTCTGTATTATGAGCTCGGAAAAAACCAGTACAGAGCGGGACTGTTCCGCAATGCTCTGGCATCGTTTAAAAGCTGCGAATTACTCGATCCCAAAGTTGAGGGAAACTATTTTGCTCTCGGGCTGACGGAAAAGAAACTCTCCATGAATTCCAATGCTCTCAATGCCTTTATCGAGAGTTCCAGATTAAGGCCGACCCATGCCCCTTCATTCTGGGAAGCGGGAAAACTGTATTTTAGTTCCGGTAAGACTTCCGATGCCTTGAAAACACTGAAAATGGCGGTAGAACTGGAACCGAATGACGCCCGTTATCGTAAAAGTCTTGCTCTGGCCCAGTTTTCCGCCTCTGATTTTGACGGGGCTGAAATCAATTATGAAAAGGCGGCAGAGCTCGAACCGGATAATGGAGAAAACTACCACAACCTTGCGCTGGTTCAGATGATGAAAGCCGATTATTCGACAGCGATTGTCAGCGCTTCGAAAGCTATTAAACTGGATTCTTCCAACGCGCGGTATTATTTTACCATGGGTGAGATAAACGAAGCACTCGCAATGAAAGACTCGGCCGTTCAGATGTATAAGCAGTCAATAAATCTCGATAGCGGCTATATTAAGCCCTATATCAATCTGGCTTTGATACTGGATGAATCGGGAAATTACAACGAAGCATTGAATTACATGAAAGAAGCGGAAAAAATCGATTCCGAGTCCTTTGTCGTCTGGAATAATCTGGGCTCGATTTATCTTCATATCGAAGATTATGATAACTGCATCAAGTACTACCGCAAAGCAGCCGCGGTCAAGCCCGGCGATACGGATGTTCTCTTTAATCTCTCAATCGCCTATATTGAAACGAAAAAGAACACTGAAGCGATAGCGCACCTCAAAAGCATTATCGCGATTGACCGGACTTATTGGGATGCCTATTACAGACTGGCTCATGTCCAGTTTTCATCGGGTGATAAAGAAGGGGCCTCGGCAACAGTTAAAAGTCTTTTGTCAGCCAATCCCGATTATGAAAAAGCCGATGAACTGAAAGCGCTCATCGGCCAGTAGAAATCTATTCTTTCGGCATAAGGACACGGCCGGTTTTGTGCCCCGTGTCCTTTTCTCCTCTCCGGAAGGTAATAAGCCCGTCGAGAAAATACTCCAGATTTTTATCAGTGCATTCTCTGTATGAAGGATTCTCCTCTTTCGTAAGATAAGCAGCCACTTCGTTGAGCGATGCATTTCCTCCGCCCAGTTCAAAAATGTGCTTCATTTGTTCATCTTTCAGATTCATGGCATACCGAAGCTTTTTCAGTACATCATTATTGCTCAATCCCATTTTATCTCCTATATCACTCTGCCGACCAGTTCGAACAATTCATCTTTTGATAATTCAAACCATATGGGTCTGCCATGAGGACAGCGGGCACTTTCAAGCCTGAAAGCTCCCTTAATCAACTCCAATGCCGATAAAGCATCAACCGGATCTCCGTCTTTCACCGCCGCTCGACAGGACATGGTGGCGTAGAGCTCTTTTTCCAGTTCCCCAATAGAACCCTGTTGTGTTTTCAGGAATTCCACAAGATCACCTTCCATATCAAGGGCTGATTTCGGTATGGAGGTCATCTGCCACAATCCCTGTTGCAGGCGATTGACAGATATTCCCAGATCTCTGTATTTATCTTTGTTTTTTTCCAGATTGATCTCTTCGGCTTCATCTGTCTCGAATTCAACAGGTATCAGGAGTTCCTGAACCGCAGAAGCTTTTTTCTTGAAGACTTCGAACAGGATTCTTTCGTGCGCAGCGTGCTGATCCACTATAAATAATCTGTTGTCATATTCCGCCAGAAGAAACAGATCCATAATCTGTCCCATATAGCGCAATCCCTCAAAATCATCGGACTGTTCAGGAACTTTATCAACAAGGGGAGTTATGCGGTTCATCGTTTCCCTTACAGATTGAACTGGTTCATAGCTGTCACTGTAATGGGTTGCCGGCATTCCCTGAAAAGATGTATTCGCTTTTCCGTAGAAGTTACTGCCCGAAGCCGCAGCACCGCGCCACTCATTCCAGGATGTTTTCTTTGCGGCCGGAGGTGCAAAAGAAGGATGCTCCATTTCCCGGGATGGAAAGGTGTGCTGCTGAGCTTCTTTCTCTTCTGTACGGAAACGGAAGGTGTATTCAGCAAGGAAGTCTTTTATCATCTGTACTATCTTGTGATGGATTGCCGGCTGATTTCTGAATCGCGCCTCCCGTTTGGCCGGATGTATGTTGAAATCTACAAGGTGCGGTTCCACTTCGATAAAAACAAAGCATACGGGGAAGACCCCTCCGGGAAGAGCATCGTCAAAACCGTATTGGACGGCCTGGATAAAAGCATATTCATCTATTCTGCGATTATTGGCGAAGATCTGAATATACCTGCGGTCTTTCCGGTTCTGCTCCGGTCTTCCCGCGATTATCGAGATTTTAAAACCCTCATCTTCGCTTTCCAGTTCGTGAAGCAGCGAAGGATTGAAAGTGCCTTTCCATGCGGCCAGTATCCGCTCTTTCCGGGTCGAAGCGGGAAGAAAAAGTTTCAGGTTATTATCCGTATAGAGCTTGAAGCTTATTTCCGGAAAGGGAAGGGCTTTTTCCAGAAAGGTTTTCTGGCACATGGTTGTTTCGGCCGAGGAACGCTTGAGGAATTTTTTTCTTGCGGGAATGGAGTAAAACAACTCCGAAGCATCGATTATGGTTCCCCGGCTTCCCCGCCAATCCTCCAGAGCGATTTCCCGGCCGCCGTGAACAATAAGCCTGTGGGCCGTATCGTCTTCTTCCCGGCGGCTTACCACTTCCATTCTTGTACATGTCGAGATGCTGGATAAAGCTTCGCCTCTGAATCCCAGACTGTTTATGGAAAGAAGGTCGTCTTCGGTTTCGATTTTACTGGTGGCGTGGGGGAGGTAGCACAATCGGAGATCCTCTTCGGACATTCCGCATCCGTTGTCTACAACGCGGATCCGGCTGATTCCGCCATTCTCCAGATAAAGGGAAATTTCCGTACTTCCCGCATCGATCGAATTGTCCAGAAGTTCCCGGACAACAGAATTAGGCCGGTCGATTACCTCGCCGGCCGCTATTTTTCTCGCGACAGAATCCCGAAGCATTTTAACGCTTCGGGATTGTCTCGTATCTCTACCATTCATAGTAGAGATTTTACTTTAAAAATGGATTCTTGTCTCTATGTTGATTACAGGCGCAACCTGAGGTTTGGTCGTTCCCGGTTCAAATAGAGTGTCCCCTGTATCGGGATCAACAAGAATTGTCGTTGAAGCTCCGAGCACAAGATCCACTACGGGAGCGAGAGGATAGACAAGCTCTCCGTATACAACTGTGTTCGCATCAAACAGGGTCAGATCTCCTTCCCCCTTGAAAGTGTTGATAAGCTGAGATCTCTGATAGGTTATGCTTCCGTGAATGGGGAAAGCGGGGATGAGCTTTTCAGTGACGGCAAAGGTAATATTGATTACGTCCTCTCCGGCAAAGGAAACTCCTCCGGCGCTATCGATTTCCCAGGGCCAGTAGTAACCTGCGGAAAGCGAGAGTTTGTCTTTCAGAGAAAATCCGGCTTCTCCGTATATACCCATAACGATTTCCTGAGCATCGGGAGAGCCGCTTTCAATTTGATCGAGGTAGGTGATAATCTCTGTGAGGTAAGTCAGTTTGTTTCTGTCATAAAGACTGTTGAACAATGTGGGCTTGTAAATTCCCGAACTCATTCTGTACTCGAGAGACCAATTGAAGCTGAAGACGTTTCCTCTCAACCCGGCTATGATGCCATAGTTCTTGAGTTTTCCGTCCTGCAGCCACAACCCGGGAGCGACTCCGGGCTCTATGTAAATACTGCTGTACAGGCTTGTCTGCTCCCTGAAAACAGGCATCATGGAAGAAAAATCACCGAACATCATCATCCGGAAATTATCTTTGTTGATTTTAAACAACTCCATATCCACTCCGAAAGCCAGGAGCCAGGGGTCACCATAAACAGCCGGATCCTCTTCCGTACCCCTCGCCGGGAATAGATCGACGATACCCGTTACCCCTATCTGGAAAGGATCATAAGCTTTAATAGGATTGACATACAGCCGGCCTCCGACAATGGAAGGATCGGCGAGATTGTCTCCCACAAATTCCATTCCGAAAATGCCTAGATCGAACCCGGTATTGAGGCCGACTTTTCTGATAGCCGGGAATTCCGTATCATTGGCATAACCATTCATAATGGCGCCGTGTCCTATCGACATATTATTCAGGTTTCCGACTTTGAGATAAAAGGGATCCCATCCCTGATCGCCGTACTCCACGTATTTGAGTTTCAGCATGGTGTCTTTCAGGATGTCGAGAAGGATTGCCGGCACGTCGCCGTTCTGGTCCGTACCGAAAGACCATTCGTTGTTCCCCTGGGGCTTATACCACTGGGAAGGTTCAAACATATTGTCAGTGTAGATGATGGGGAGATACAGACCGAGTTTGAATTTTCCCAATTCGATTCTAGGCTGGAAAATAACCTTCGAATAGGTATTTCCATTGATAGTCGTCGTACCGATCTCCATTCCGATAATATCTCTTAGGATTTGAGACAGTTTGGAATCGGATGCCGGTTTATCATCTTTCTTGTCGTTAGCTTCCTGAGCATCGGCCATCTCCTGTTCATCGAGAACCGGAGCCTCCGGAGCCGGCGCATCTTTTTCTGCTACTTCTTCTTCCTCAGCGGGCTGTTCCTCTTCTTCCGCTACAGGTTCCTCATCGGCTACGGGTGTGTGGCCGGGAACATCTGAGGGCGAGAGTTTTTTGAAACCCATGTTTCTGAACATCTGGTTCACCTGCTGAGGTGGAAGGTTTGTCGCCTGGAATACATTTGCCAGCGTATTGACTGACTGATTCGCCGATGCCATAACAGGAGTTCCGCTGAAGGGGATGACTTCCACAAGCCCTTCCCGGACGACAACATTCGCCGCTCCGGGTCCGACTTCGTTAATGAAATCTGTTCCGCGTACGCCCATAACCGCAGTCGGAGTGCGGACATTGTAGTAATTGGAACCAGAAGTTCTGGCGGCAATGGTTCTCATTTTTCCGGCAAGAAGGGAGAATTCATTGGAAGGACTTCCCTTGTAGCCTTGCAGATTTGTAATGGAAAAATCAGTATCTTCAGCCAGCTTGACGATGGTTCCGTTGGGGTAAAGGCGGATCTCCGCGAGCCCGCCGCCTGTGCTGATGGAAAATCCCGGAGGAAGATTTTCCCCGAAATCGAAATAATCGAGAGCTGTTCCCGTATCATCGGTGATAATCATATCCCCGTAAGGATCTTCAAAATATTCAAGAACGGCTGTCGGCTCTTCCTGAGCTATCAGGGAAACAGGCAGCCAGATCAGAATCATTAGTAATGGCAGTATTAGTTTTTTCATCTGAGCCTCCTATATCAGAACTGGATTCCTGTTTCCAGTTTGGTTGTCACATCCCATGACTCGGCTTGAGCGGGATCGTATTTCACATCGACCTGTAGTGATATAACGGCAGGTTCCATCCGGAAATTCAGACGGCCTCCGATCAGGGCGTTTTCAGCGCTTACGAGGGCCGCGAACTCATCAATTCCCTGTTTATCATACCAGAAACTCATATCAAAGTAGGGAATGATGCCTTCGGCAATTGTGAATAGAGCCATCAGGTGCGGATATTGCAGCGGGGCTTCCAAAGCCGGTTTGGTCGGGGCGGCAAATGGTCCGCTGATCTGAGTCACGAAAGAAATGCCTCCGTCCATGAAATTGAATCCCAGAGAGGCGTTGTAGTCTATACCGGCGGGAGCGAGATCGGGATCAAGACCATTGTTATTATAGACGTAATACTTCGTCAGGCGGTCCAGATCGTAATTCCTGTTGAAATAGGTGGGAACAAAATCCTCTCCCCGGAAAATAAGACCGGCATTCCAGCCGATGAATTTAAAGAGAGAACCGTTGAGTCCCGACGTTCCACCCAAAGCAGGTGTCTGCGTTCCCTGGAGAACAAAATCGCCGTACAAAGCCATGGTGAAGACTTTTATATCGACCAGGGGCTGCATAACATCGAAACCGTATACGAGAACGGTATTGGGGCTCTCGTTTACTGAAATCGATGTGTAGTCATATATTTCGTCAGGAGTGGTATCTACACCCGGAACAGTGGCTTCATCATAAAGGAAAAAATAGGGTTTTCTGTCTACAGCGATAGTCGCCCCGATTTCCAGGCCGCTGAATACGGGAGACTTGATTCCTCCGAGCGGTTTTACATAATATCTGGCTGCCATAAGATCAAAAACTGAAATATTTGAAGTAAACAGCTCTATTCCCATATAAGGCCAGTTGAATAAGGCTGTATCGAGTTCAAAGCGCAGACCAGTGTATTTTTTAGCCGGCTTAAACATTTCGTTCGTATAGCCGCCGACTATAAAACCATTTCCGACTGTTACATTTTCAAGAGAACCGATTTTTGCAAAAAGGTCATCTCCCGATTGTCCCCATCGGATATAATCGAATTTTGAAAGATACAGGTTAAGATATTCCGAAAACGATCCGTCTTCCAGAACCCAGTCGGGCTTGTAGACGCGGAACCCTGAATCTCCGTTTGAAGTGTCCATGGTAAAGCGGAAATCAATATCCAGACCGATCCCGAATTTTCCGATTGCCAGATCGGGATTGAGTTTGATGGAATTGTAGACCGTATTGTTACCGTTCTCATCAATTAAATTTACAGCACCTATGGCTAGTCCGAAACCGAAATCCAGCCCTCCGGTACCGCTTTCGCTCACCTCATCCTGTGAGAAAAGGGGTAATGATAGTATAAATATGAGCGACACTGAAATCAGCATGGCTTTTCTAATAGGCATAAATCTCCTCCTGTGTAGTACTAATATATAACGAAAGTACCAGAAAAACACTAGTACGGAGAAAAAACTAAAAGCTGATTTCCATTTCAATACCGGCTTCAAAGCCTGTTCTGAATAACTCATCATCAGTATAAAAACCTAGAGTAAGCCAGCCTCTCAGGGCTCCCAGTCCCGGAACATTAATCGTGGAAAGATGTTTCATAAAAATATTAAATGAAGTCACTTCTTCCTCATTCACCTGCCACGGGTGATTAAACTCAAGCTGAAGACTTTCTTCGTGGGACCAGAAATGCTCTTTATCAATAATATTATTGATGAAATCCAGAGCAAACTTTTCCTTCATTTCTCCGCTCCAGAGGAATTTAAAGTCCAGAGTATCGGAAAGAACCGTATCGACAAATTGTGTAGAAAACCTGTTTTCGAGAGTCAGAGCTCTGTTCTGTTTCCCGTAAAAAGCGAAATAATTCTGATACACCAATTCTTTCGGGGTGGGGAACTCTCCGTTACGTCCTTCCAAGACAAATTGAACTGAAGAAGTGATGTCCTCGCTGTCGTAAAAGTCGAAAGTCTCATACACGCCAAAGCGGCCGAACAGATTAATAGCCGACTGCTTAATCGTCAGATCATAAGTGTTTACATTGGAATAGCTGTCATCCGTTTTTGTAAAAGTGCGGGAGAAGGATAAATCTATTTTATCAGGTAAAAAAAGATCGGTTATGGTTGAACCGGAATTCCTTGAGAAGTTTATGGCAAATTCCGGTGTGTAACTGGCGGAATTGAAAGAGGCAGTTTTTTCTTCGAATGTATTGACCGGATTCTGAGCGAACAGCTCATAAAAAGGGATAAAACTGGTTAAAGGCATCCAGGTTGCAAGATCGTCAAAGAGATTGATAAAACCCTGTCTGTAAGAGCCTGAATCGACATTGTTGCTTTTTTCAGTGAAAATGCGACTGTATGAGGGGGTTAGTGACCAGGTTTTATCGTTCCTGCTCATAAATGTCAGAGGTATGGAAATAACCATATTTCCCCGGTTCGACTGGATTTTATCTCCCTTCTCATCCAGATCGAAAAATATCGAAGGGGTAAAGGAAAAACCAACCGGTTGTGTATCCAGGTTGATATGGAAAGATGAGCTGAAGTTTCTGTCAGAAACATTTTCATCAAAAGGGACAAGAAGTTTATAATCCAGAATCCAATTCGAGAAATAATTCCCACTATCTCTGAAGTCCCATAATTCTGTCTGTTCCAGCTGACCTTTCAGGTTGAGTGTTAGCCTATCAAAAAGTGCCCAGTCGGTCTCCGCGGACCAGCTTTGGACAAGGTTATCACCGTTACCATCGGCTTCAGTTGAAAATGCCACAAAACCCAGACCGGGAATTGCCAGTTTTAAACTGTTGCTTCTGAACATGGCGGTAGTCTCATCAGATCCCGAACGGCTGTAATTATCGGTGAATGTTCCGAAGGAAAAGCCTGAAGGGAAGAGAAGGCTGTGGCTGCCAGCCAGATCTGTCCCCGATTTGTCATAGCTGATTTTGGCATTGGCCTGGATTTCCATCAGAAGCATGGTTATGCCGATTGAAGTATAGTTCTCCAGGGAGTGGTACGAGTCGGAAACATCGGAAAGTACTTTCCCCCCATAATAGGTGAAATTATTGGAGATGAAAAAATCGGCAAAGAAGGGAAAACCGCCAGAGGACGCGAGCAGGAGGCCATCCTGTCTGTAGTCTGCCAGTATATCCACAGTGCCGTCGAGAGAAAAGGAGGGATCGCTGTAGTGCAGTTCATCGAGGTATAGAGTTCCGGTATTGGAAATCGAATTCTGTCCCTTTATGGAGAATCTGTTCAGCTCTCCCATATTTTCATCTATAACCGCAGCGGTGATCTGATTTCCCTCTTCATCTGTAACGTTTCCGGTTTCGAGGGAAAGGTTTAGTTTTTCCCAGTTTGTCGTAGAAGGGGAGTAGGTGAAGTGATATCCTCTGTTCCGGCTGTCTGTCAGGTCAATATTGTAAGTCGATCCCGATATCGTATCGCTGTGTGCATAAAAACTGAAAACGCCGTATGATTCAGGTGAGACTGATGTCGTGTGGGTTTCGGATGTCCAGTAATCGCCATCTCCGGATGTTAAATCCCAGTAGATTTTTACCGCTTTCTGTTCATCTCCCGATGAGTGGAAGAGGCTTACAGTTTCCGGATATTCTGTTGATAGGGATGCGGCTGTCGCGTCTCTGGCTTCTGTGATAGTCAATTCGACCGTGTTGGATGAATAATCGATTTCATTATCAGGATCGGCATTGGTATAAACTCCGCCTTTAAAGATTGAGCCTTCAAAATGGAGTCCTCCGGCCATCAGGCGACCGGAAGTGGGTGATGTCTTTTCTTCTATGATAATCCTTGCTGAACGACTTTTTGATAGTTTTTTAAGTTCAATCGGAGTGAACTCGTGTTCTATCTTGTACCAGTTGTTGTCTGTTTCCGCTAAATCGGAAGTGCTGATATCAATAGTGACAATTTGCGCTTCATCATAATCGTCTGTAAAACTATCCCCATCATAATCTTCAGCTTCTCCATTCTCTCCTAAAAGAAGTTTCACATCTATTTCGGAAGGATTATCAGTCCAGAGATACAGAGATACAGACTCATAATTCGAAAGATCAATTGGTCCATCTGAAGACAGAAGCAAGTCTCCCGCCGACCATTGCCCCGCACCCAGGCTGTAATCGAAAACCATGACATTGCCGTCAAAAGGGTCGGACGATAATTCAGATGCCGGTGAAGGGCCTTCTTTCTCTGTATCTTCTATAGCACCGTTCCAGGTATAAGTGTTGAGAAAATATTGTCCGAGGCCGTCAGTTGTAAGATAATCTGTGTAAGTTAAGTCAGTTCTGCCTGATGATAGAGGTGCAGTTCCATCCCAGATTTCGTCAGGAGCCGGTTTCACAAGATCCCTGCCGGCAGAAAAGCTGTAACCGCTTTCCTCCATGCCTGCAACGCGCAGGGTTCCCGTTGTATTGGACGTGTTAAATCCACCGGAGGCATTGATCGACAGATTGAAATTGTCTGTATTAAAATCCAGACCACCGGCGATTGTCAGTCCGCCCGGTGAGCTTTCCAGTTCTGACGCGGCGGTTTCTCCGGCTATATTCCATCGGAACATTTCGGCGAAATAAAGTTCCAGATTTTCTGCAGGAAAAAAACGGTTACCCTGAGCGACCAGAAGATCGCCGCCGGCCAGGTCTGTCGTTTCTGTCCGATAGATAATTTCAATCCGGTCATGAGGATAGATAAAACGGTTGAACGTTACTCTTCCCGAGCTGTAATCGACTGTCGCCGCACCGGTGAGAAATCCGTTAACGTATATCTGCTCCGAACCGGGAACAACCCCCGATCCCAGAGATATACCGTTCCCGTTTCTGACAGAAAGCATGATCACTTTGCCCGTTTTTGCCCGATCCAGGGGCTCAACAGTGTAAATCTGAGGATAGGATTCGGCAAAAGGGTAGCGGTTATAGGCTGACCGGGGATCGGTTGTTCCATTGATGTTGGCAATTAATGTGGATGAGTCGGGATCGGCGGTGAAACTGAAAGTATCCGAATCATCTGCTTCTGTCAGGCTGTTGTCAGCGAGAAAAGTTTCAGTTTTCCATTTTTCTGAAGGAAGCTGTGTTTTGATATCATATCGGTTATAGCTTTCGAAAGGACTGATTCGTCCGGGGGAGAATATGCGAAGTGTTTTTTTTGAGTTGATTGTTACAGAGCTTGAAGTCGTAAATGATACATCGGTTTCCGGGAAACTCCATTTATCATATGTCAATGCATTCCAGTTAAAGTTCGAGGTTGAGCCTTCCGGATAAGGCTCTCCATTAAATAGTGGTACTATGAATCCTGAACCCAGTAAATCATTACCAATCGGCAAATTTCCTTTCATATAAAAAACCAGAACATCGCTCTCAGCCGGTTCCGTTAAACTCACCGTCCCCTTCAGAAGCGAATAGGAATACTCGTCTGGTTCAGCCTTGCGGAAATTTCTGTATGGATTGCCGCTGCCGTCAACAGAGGTATAGATCCCGTTCTTATCAGCAATATAGAATTCAAGGGAACCGGCATCGATATTGTCATCGGGAAGGATAAAATACTGACCCCGTTTAAAATTTCCCAGTTCAATCAATTCTTCGGTGACTTCATATTCTCCGAGAAAAGTCTTTTTCTGCTCGCTCGTCGGGTCATATCGGATAAGCACATCATGGGATGATAAGGCTGTTTGGAATTCGGCGCTGACGCCGGGAGTGTTGTAATCCGGTGAGGGAACATTGATTCCTTCGTAATCATCTATGGTAATCTCCGAATTCCCGATTCGCACAGCCTGAAGGACTTCTCCTTCCTGCCCGCGATATCCGATCGCATATGTGTTCTTGTCAAATCCTTCGAGGAAAGTCGTTTCCAGATAATAGCGGTTTTTCAGCCATAGCGATATGGTAACATCGGGTTCCTGATAGAAATTGAAATCCGTGAGACCGGGGAAGGCCGCCGGAAAAACAATACCCGCAGGCCCTGATTCAAAAGAGACCCCTCCTTTGACGCCGATTTTCCAGTAACCGGTGATATAAAGGTCCACTTCGCTGTCGTTAATATCCATATCCCAAACTGCTGCCGGAGCTTCTTCCCGCTCAATTGTTGAAGAGTCCTGACCGAATATATAGTAACTGCTGGTGGAAATGAGGATTAGAACTGAAAAAAAATATGTAAATAATCTCACTTCGTATTATTATTTACTTTAAACAGGAATGGTGCAAATACAATTTACCGAATATGATAACTGAACAGGAAAAAGCAAAACAATTTATTCTTAAGCTTCTGGCTAATCCGACTCTATCCGATCTTTCTGAATTGCAAAAGGAAGAGCAGATTCTGCAATTCCTTCACATTAACGGAAACAAACTCTATCCCACATTGAGTTCTCCTGCTTTTTTCCCCGGCAGGAACCTTATGGATATAAGCAATATCCTCTATACTGCTCTTTTTGATATAACTGACTCTTTATTGATCCCTGAATTACGAACCATAATCTATGAAAAAATAAATTATTCTTTCTTTGCTTTTCTGGGTGCCAAAGCGCTTAATGAAGAGGGAATCCGCTTTCAGATTTTTAAATTTCTGGAAAAGAATATCAAAAAACCCGTTATCAGAAGGAACCTGACAGGGCCTCATCGAGCTATAACAACGGCACTTCCGGTAAAATACCTCGTGCCGGCTTTCGAAAGAAGAAAATATATCCTTTTTGAATTAACTAAAGTTCAGCGGCTGAGAATGGCCCAGTCAGAAATTCAGAATTTTATTTATCTCACCATGCTTCTCCGTCCGGCAATTCATCTGATGGAAGCGCCCGGAAGAATGGGTGCCAATAAAAGCAATTCCGGAATGGTTCAGACCCATTACGTTCAGAAAGTTATCGAAGAGTTGAAAAAAGAGCTGACTCTTATTCCCGAAGAAGTCATCTGCAGCGGAATAAACAGCAACCTCTCCTTTCAGGATAATAATTCACTGGAAGCTACGGCGCGTATGGCCTCCTTATTCGCATCAATGGGTACCAATTACAGACCGGCAATGAAGATCGACCGCGGAGCTGTTTCCGCTGACAGCAGCTGGTTCAATATCGCAAGGAAAAATTACCGCTTCAACGGATTCGATAAGGATATGCTGAGCGAGTTGTATAACATTTCAGTGGAAAACGGGTGGTAGAAGGATTATGAAAGCGTTCAAGAAATTTCTGGAAAACCTGGTCATGATCGCCATCACACTGGTCATTCTTTTCACTTTTGTCGAAGATCTGGCCGCTTATCTCATGTGGGACTGGAACATACGGAAAATCCTGCTTTTTACAGGATTCGGTTTCGACCTTTTCTTTACTCTCGAATTTCTTATCAGGTACACCGCTTCCATAGCAAAAGGGGATACCGTTGAATATCTGGTGCACCGGAGAGGGTGGGTCGATTTCATCGCCTCTGTTCCTCTTCTGCTGTTTAATTCCGGTCCATCGGTTTATTTTCTCCTTTCCGGAGCGGCTTTTGCCGGCGGCGCAGGTGTCCTCAATATTCTGAAGGTTGTCAAGGCCGTGCGGGTAGCCCGCATACTGAGGATGCTGAGAGTCTTGAAAATATTCCGAAGCATAAAATCTGTCGACTCCCTGATGACCCAGCGGCATATGACCAGAATCATTTCAACCGTAGTCGTTTCGATTATCGCTGTAATGTTCTTCGGTTCTCTTCTTTTTTCCGAAGGTCTGATATCCTCCCCCGCAGTGGAAGCCAGGAATGATATCAGGGATAGAGTCGTTGATCAGATAGATTCTTCCATCCAGGAGGGAAATAGTCTTTCTCAGATTCTCAACACCAGAAATGACATTCTTCTGGTGAAAAGCGAAGGGAAGTCGGTATTCTCACGCTTTACGGACAAACAGTATGATGTGAATTTCGGTCCCGGTGATTATCAGTATGTATACAGGAATAAAACCGAAGTCTTTTTCGATCTCCGGTATAGCAATGCCGAAGAGGCTCTGCCGGGTATGCTGCTTCTGCTGACCATAGTCTTTACCGTTGTTATCCTTATGTTGTTTTACAGTCCCCATTTTGCCATGACAATTTCGGATCCAGTCTTTGTAATGCTGAAAGGCATGAGGGAAAAGAATTACAATCTTGAAGTCGATATCCCGGGCAGATACAGAAATGATGACATTTTCCGCCTTTCAGCGGAGTATAACGACCGGTTCCTCACTCTCAAAGCCAGGGGTGATGAAGAGGATAGTGAAGGGGACAGTGTTCTGAAAATGGAAGATCTCGGCGATCTTTCAGACTTACTCGGCTGATAATCCGTTCAGATCTATATTTTTTTCTCTCAGTTTATGCGCCGTCTCCTCTTTTACAATCAAACGGATCCGTCGCAGGGCTTCTGTAAACCCATCGACTACGGGCCGGGTGAAAACCGTTTCCGACTTGAAAGGGAGTTCGAAGGATATGCGTGAGGGAACATCTATCAGAACATCATACTTTCCCGGGTCGATGCCGGTTTCATTTTTTATTCTATAATTCAGCTCGCTCTCATAATTCGATTTGTAGTCGGCATCGGTCAGCTTGTTATGCAGCTGCGAATCATTATTGAAACAAACATCCTCTATCACTTTGTACTTCCAGGGAAACTCGGCTTTATCTACCAGATGGAGCGCTTCTTCTTTGCTTTCGGAACAGAATTTGTGAAAATCGTGATCATTCATTCTGTAAAGCTGTTCTTTTTCCAGATAACCGTATTTTAAAGCTTCGTAAATTGCTTTGCGAATCAATGCTGTGGATATGCGCACGGACTTGTGCCAGTAAACAGATTTATACATAAGGTATTTTGAGAAGAGAACGTTTTCCAGCGCTGAGGTTCCTTTTCGGCTGATGGCTATGCCTTCTCTGGTTGGATAGATCTGAGAAATCACAAAATCAATATCCTGCGTTCCATAAGGCACACCGCAGAAATAGGCATCTCTATTCAGATAATCCAGCTTGTCGGGATCAACGGGAGAGGAAAGGAGATTTCTGAAAAAGAGGATTTCGCTGCTTCCTTTCCAATCGCTTTTCTTATCGATAATCGCTGCTGTCATATCCGGGTCGGTCAGAGCCGAGTCTTTGATTATTTTCCTGATCGATCCATTTCGGATAATCTCTCCCGACAACACTTCGTGATCCTTTAAGGGAAAATCCTGGAGCGTGTGGGCGTGGGGAAAATGTCCGATATCATGGAGCAGTGCCGCGCTGAGAAATGCTTTAACACCATCAAGTGTAATAGGGGGACAGTATGGTGAAATAATGATTGCCCGCACCATCTGTCTCGCCAGATAAAAAACCCCGATGCTGTGGCTGAGCCTTGTATGAATAGCTCCGGGATACACATGGCTTGCCGGACCAAGCTGCCTTAATCCGTCAAGAAATCTGAAATCTTTATGGTTGATGATGTCCCGGTGGCCTTTCGTCATATAGATATGTTTCCAGAGGGGATCGCGGACCGGAACGGAAAATTGCTCTTCCAGGTAGCTGATAATTTCTGCTTTCATATTTTTTTTCCTTAAAATCAATAATATAAGCCTTGCTGCCTTTTTACCACCCTGCATTTCTTGACTGCTTCAGGAGGGGAGGACATAATATCAACTGTTTATGAAAGCAGAAATAATTTTACTAGTTCTTATACCAACTCTTTTTATTTTTTCCTGCAACGGTAAATCCGAAAGCAGACCCGAAAAAAACAATGAAGACACCAAAGTTAATCTTACAGTCAACCGGGAGGGGCAGAATCCTCTTCCTGCCATTCCGCTTCCCGGTGTCGCTCAACCGGAAGAGGAAGTCTTGCAGCCTGAGACTGTTGACAATAGTGAAATTCTTCAACAGGAGAATAACTCTTTTCTCAGTGGACGGACGGAGCTTCTAGCTTTACCTTTTCTTGAACCTGTATCTCCGAAAGGTTTTATCCTCGGAGAGCTTTATAACAACTTTCTCAGTATCGATAATGTTCGGGAGATCATAGCCCAATGCGATACTTTTCTTTCATCGTTACAAAATAATAATTTCAACGACCGGACGATCGTCGATGCCAGAAAAGAGGAGATAAAAAGCTACTGGGAGTACTATTTAAAAGATAAAATAGCAATTGAATCAGTATTGTATGGTGTGCCGGTGGCCGTCGGCAGAGAATATGAAGTCCCCTTTATGATAAAGCCTGACAATAAAGCAGGACGGATTTACCTTAGTCCTGAGGGACAAAGCTGGAAAATCAGCGGACTGGAAATAGATCTGCGTGATAAAAAGCAAAGCGACGATATGGAGAAATGGGCGCCGACAATTAATCCTATGCCTATGGGGTTTTAAAAGAATAAAAAAAGGCGGCCCGAAAGCCGCCTTAACTCCTTTTTTTTCACTATTCGCCGATAGTGATACCCTTTTGTTTTTTGGGATATGTTTTACCGACGGCCACACAATTGGCCTTTTCAGTGAACACGACACCTTCATTCCAGAATTCCAGAGCGGCGAACATAGCGTTTCCGCCATCGTGATAATCGCTTTCCTCTGTTGTGTAGGCAACATAGTCAGCCAGTTTTTCAAAATCGTTGTTTTTCAGACATTCCTGTCGTTTGGCATTGAAGTCGTTCCATTCATCAATTTTGGTGAATCCTTTCCCTTCATCTTCCACGATCAACCGTGTTTCTTCCTGGGAAAAATAATACCAGACTTTAATCTTTTTATCCGGATCGCTCTTATTGCCGTGCTTTACGGCATTTTTGATAAGCTCGCTTATCTGTTGCTCGAGCAGGTTGAGTTCCTTGATTTCAGGCGGGGCTTTCTGAACGATCAGTAGTGTAAAATAACGGATCTGACGGAAGTCGCTGGGAAATTCCTTGAAGAACATCTGATCTGTATTGAATAGTGGATGATTGTCATCTTTCAGAATCATTTTTGACATAAATATACCTCTTATACCTTCTTCAGTAATTCCAGTGCATCCTGGACCGTTCCCGCCAGAGGGAGATAGCCGGTCAGCTTAGTCAGTTCAATAACTTTTTTTACAGAACCGCGGATGTTGCTGATATAGAGATGAAGATTGCTTTTCTTTAAAGTTGAACAGATAAAAATAAGAGCACCGATACCACTGGAATCGATATATTCCACATTGTTCAGGTTGATAATGAATTTATTAACCTTTTTATCAAGCATTTTGATTACGAGATCTTTTAATTTGTAAGAGTTATACAAATCCATCTCTCCATTTACATCAATGATATAAATGTCATTGCTCTTCATGATTTTTAATTCCAAATTGATATCCTCATAAATCTGAATTTCTAAAGGCCTTTAAATTCGGCCGGTATGAACCTGTTGTTTTTTAATGCGATTTTAGCATTGTATAAAAGTCACAGTCAAGAAAGTTTTGTTTTAAGCTTTACGAGAGTTCCCTCTATTACCTGTGAATCATAAGGAAGAACCCTGTCTGACTGATCGAAAAAATAGAGCTCAAAACTGTCAAAAATCTTTTTGGCGTTAAATAAACCCGTTCCGAACCGTTTGTAATTGTATTTTTCCCTGTAAATCTGAAATTTTTTGCCGTTAATATCAATAGCGGAAACAGGATCATCGAGATTGTACGGTAGATCATTCGTATCGAATCCCTTTCCTTTATCGCGGATTGTGATAACAAGATCGTCATTTTCCACGGAGAAACGCAAGCGGACCGGCTGGTCGACGTTTTTCTCTCTGTGGGCGCATATGGAATTGTTGACCAGTTCGGAAATAGAGTGAAAAAAAAGGTCTTTTTCGATTTTTAATCCGGGAATTATCATTTCCCCGATATTTTCGAGAATGGAGCTGAGATCGGAACGGCTGTTGATGTTGAAATTAATGTGTTTGTATTCTTTTCCTCTGAATTGGATCATCCGCATGGACTTATCTTAATCAGTGTACAGGGAGATTGCAATCGATGTTTTATCTGCATGTGGAAATAATTAATTACAAGCAGTTGAAAATTATCATTCCCGATAAAATCGAACCTCTTGAAAAAAAAATCGGACAGATTATTTCAGCTTCCGGTGGAGAACCGCATCCTTCCGTTCAGGGGCTGTTCAGTTTTCATTCCACTTTCCGGGAAACCTCTCTCGCTCTTATCAGCGCGGCGTTCCAGATTTATAAAAATCTTGCCGCTCTTGCGGATAAGCTGTACGGTTTTTCTCTGATTCTTTCCGACTCCAACTGGTCCGATGAAGAAGTCGAAAGCCGCATACGGAATTATATTTACAGAATTCCCTTACAGGATAGCATCTGGCTTCTGGAAGACAGGAAGAGAAATCTGGAAACGCATATCGTCACTGAAAGCGCCAGAGGTCTGACAAAGATAGTTGAACAGAAGGAAGAGCTTCCCGGTACGGTTGAAAGAATGAGGCATTTCTGCCGCCGAGATGCCCATATCGACAGCATTGTTGAAACCGTTGAAGAGCTGGGAAACCCACTCGGAGAAAGGGCTCTGGTATATCTCAATGGAAACAGGTTTAACGGCGTTGATTATAATCTTGATGCCGTTCTGGAGAAACTTTGCCCCGAAGATAATGTCCCTCTTATATTCTTAAATAACTGCAGCAGTGAAAATCCTCTGGATCCCTTTGTCTGGAGTATAAATAAAGAAATCGAAGATAAAGTCTCTCCCTATCTGGATAATGGCGAGTTGGATCTCTGGCGGTCCTTATCCTCGGCTATGGATCTGTTCAGGAATTCATGGAACGCTGAACAATGCAGTGATTTTATAGAAAAAGATTTCTTTACACTTTATTCTCTTTATCTGAAAGCTTATATCAAGATTAGAAAAGATAATAATCTGCTTCCGCTGATTATCTGTAAAAATGTCGATAAATGGAAATCAGACAGCCTTAAGCTCCTTGTCGATCTCTTCCAGACTCTGATCTCGCGGGAAGGATTGATTCCCCTCTGTACCGGTGATGATATTGACTGGTCTGATCGGATGAAGCAGGGAAAAGTGAAAACTATCCACTTCAAGCCTTATTCCGTCGAGGAATTGAGGAAGAGAATTGCAAATGCTTTTCCGGATCTGACTATTGAAGAACGGGAGCTCTATTCCCTTTACAAAAACAGCGATGCCCTTGCTATTCCCATGTTTCACAGCCTTCTTTCCCGTCTGGAATCCGGTCGCTTTTTTGAAAATCACCATTCCCTCAAAGGTGTTCTCGAAGGATTCGATGAGTTGACGCTGACACTGCTTTATCTCATACAGATTGCCGGCGGACTGATCAGGAAGGAAGATTATTCTGATTTTTTTGAGAGCAGAGGCTACAGTGAGTCACGAATCAGTGAGAGGTTTGAACATCTCTATCTCTTCTCACTGATCGAAGGATCGCAATATCCCCGTCCGGTTTTCAAAGATCTCAACAGCCATGTCGAATCCGCATTGCCGGTGCAGAAAAAAGATCTTGTCAATAGTTTCACCAATTATCTTTTTTCTCTTTGGGAAAAGGGAACACATATAAATATCGAGAACCTTTTCCGGGTCATGATTTCTTATGGGCAGGTGGGTAAAAGTCTGCAGATTTATCAGGTCATTCTGGACAGATTTCTGAACAACAAGCAATTCAAGCTTGCCGATCATTATCTCTCAATGATTTTTTTCGATCTTAAAAAACTGTCGGTCGGAGAAAAAGATGCCTTGAAAAACATAATTTTCGCAGGACGAATGAGATCGGCGCTTTTGAAAGAAGACTACCGTGAAGTGCAAAACATAATCAGCGAAAGCGAGATAATCAAAGTCCACAAAAAATCAACCTATTCCTCTCATACATCTCTTCAGCATTCCCTGTATATGAACAGCATGGGAGATTACAGCCGGGGACTTAATCTGGCAAAAGAAGCGTTGTTTGAGTTTCAGCAGTCCGGTGACAATGCGGGTGAGGCGAAAGCCAATATTGAATTGGCCACGGCTTTGCTCGGACAGGGGAAAATCCGGACATCCCAGGATTATTTTGAAATTTCCAGAAGGGCCAGTTTTCAATCGAAAGACCTTCTCTGTCAGATTAGAAGTTCCTTTTTTAAATCCCTCTCGGACTTTATTTTCGGCAATATTCCGATGGCTCTTCGTGGCGTAAACGATATTCTTCCCGTGGCAGAGCGCGCGGGGCGTAGAGAGTGGCAGTTGATGCTTATACATCTGAAAGGCCGGATTCTGTTCGATCTGGGAAGATATCGCGATTGCGAGGATATTTACAAAGAAGCCTATGAGATGGCAGTCTATTACGGAATGGATAGGGCCGCATCTCTTTTGAGGCGCTGGAACGCCCGCTCCCTGATTTACAACGAAAGATACCGTGATGGGATTGATATTCTGAAGGAAATGGAATACACCGATGAATCGCTCTTCTTCCTTGCTGAAGCGGCGTATTTCGGTAGAAGAGAAGATAAAGCCCTGGAATATCTCAATAATGCCGGTATGAAATACCGCCGGATCGATTTTATTCCAAGCGAAACTCCTCTCTGGAAGGATGGTTTTTCATCTGTAGAAGGTTACTCTCTTTCCCGGGATAGCGAGAGTGATGTCCTGATGAACCAGATCCAGGCTTTCCGCTACTATCTGACCGGTCTGAACGGTGATTTAAATAATGCGATGGCCGGATTCAGTGAACTTACGGGACGCTATAGTAATCAGGGAGCAAACCACTACTATCATAAATACTTCTTCCTTTATTCCGATATCCTCCCGGATTCTGTCAGCGATGAAGAAAACCGGTTGAAAATCCTCTCCAATTCTGTAAAACTTCTCCAATCCAGAGCCGGACGCTTTGATGACCAGAAAATGAAACACTCATTTCTGAATTACAACGTCTGGAACAAGAGAATAACCGAAGAATCAGTGAAGAGGAATTTTATCTAAATGTCGTCGGAGATTATTGCCGGTAAAGAGGATATCCGGCTTTTTTTTAAAGAGAGAAACATAACTTACCTGAAGCGGTGCCGTATCGAGTGGAAACCGCTTCTTGAAAAGAAGCTCCATAAAAGTCCTTATTATCTTGAGAACAGAGAAGAATTTATCGATCTTGATAATCGTTACGGCGTTCAGATCGACCGTTCGGAAATGGCTCCCGTCTATATTAAAAAGATCAACGATAAAGTCGGATACGGATTATTCGCAGCGGATAATTTGAAAAAAGATGATTTCATCGGCGAGTATACGGGAGTTGTCAGGGAAACCATTGAACTGACGGAAGCCTTTGAAGATGGCTCGTGGGAAACGGATTTTTCCTGGGATTACCCCGATGAAGTCGGTGATGCCGCACTTGAAATCAATGGTCGCCTGGAAGGAAATGAACTCCGCTATGTCAATCATGGTAAGGAATGCAATCTCGATGTGGAGCACACCCTGCACGATGGTTTGTGGGTTATCTTTTTTATCGCCAACAGGGATATAGCCAAAGACGAACAACTCCTGGTTTCATATGGGGAAGAATACTGGAACGGAGGTTTCAGGAAGCTGGACGAACTGAATATCAGGGAGGATGGAAAATGAAATTTCCCGGCAGGAGAAAAACAAAACATTATTTCCCCGTAGGCAGTCATGGTAGAATTCCGCTGGATCAGACGCTCGAAAAGAACAATGAGAGCTATATTACCGGGATTGAACAGCTTCTGATCGACATAGAAGTGAATGTCAGCGATGAATTTCTGAAAGAGTTCGGTATTTCCAAAGGACAGTCGATGGTTCTTGACGACCGGATGGTGGCTTCCATTCTAACCAGACTTGAGGAAGAGCAGATCGTGGCTGAGTTTGCCGGGGGAACCATCGGAAATACCCTCCATAATTACTCAGTTCTGACCGATGACAGATCCGTCCTTCTGGGAACAATCAGCGAAACCATGAGAGTGGGGGATTACGCTTTCAATTATGTCTGCAATACTTCCAGCCACGTGAGCCTCTCCTATCTTCAGCCTGTTGATGGAGATTTGGCAAAAGCCATTTGTTTTGTTACACCTGACAAGGAAAGGACATTCTGCATCAGCAAGGGAATCATGAACGAACTGGATCCCTCATACGTCAACGAAGAGGTTATAAAGGGAAGTTCCGCACTTCTTATTACAGCGTATCTGCTACGGGATGAAAATGCTCCCATATTCCACTCAACGATGAAAGCTGTCTCCATTGCGAGGGAGTACAACGTTCCGGTTGTTCTGACCATGGGAACGAGTTCCCTTATTCAAGAAAAACATGATTTTCTTGTGGAGTTTATAAAAAATTATGTCAATGTCGCTGCCATGAATGATGAAGAAGCCAAAGCCCTTTCCGGAACGGATGATCCTCTTCTGGCTGGAACAAAAATCCTGGAGATGACGGATCTTGTACTCCTTACAGTCGGTTCTCAGGGCTTGTATATGTGCGGATATGTGGATAGAGAGGCTGCCAGGGAGACGAAAGACCAGATTCACAGCAAATCCATAGCCGAATACAATAAATTCGAATACAGCCGGTCCATGAAGAGGCAGGACTGCAAGGATCCCGTGAAAATATACACCCATATCAATCCTTACATGGGAGGCCCCGGAGCCATTACCAATACGAACGGCGCCGGAGATGCCGCTCTGGCAGCTGTTCTTCACGATATAGCAGCAAATGCTTTCCACAGAAAGCTGCAGCCTTCATCGCCGAAGCACTCGGCTCCTTTCCTGACCTATTCATCCATACATCAGATCAGCAAATATGCCAACAGAGTCAGTTTTGAAGTGCTGAGTCAGAATTCTCCCCGTCTCTCGAGAGGTCTTCCCGATAGAGAGGAGAATCTGAAGGATGCGTACTGGGATCTTTAGGAAACGGCAATATAGGCTTTTATCAAGCTGAACGTTGCCTCCAGTCCTTCTCTGTGAACTCTTTCGTATCCGTGGGAGGCTGATACGCCCGGACCGATCAGGCCGTGCCTGAGGTTGGCCCCCGCATAGAGCGCCGCGCTGGCGTCGGAAGAGTAGTAGGGGTATATGGCCACTGCATAGTTGAGTTTCAGCTGCTCAGCGAGTCTGACAAGCGCTGTGGTTACATCATTATTATAGGGGCCGCTTGAATCTTTGGCGCAAATGGACACTTTAAACTCATCGGTTTCCAGATCATCCCCTACAGCACCCATATCGATCGCCAGAATTTCCACAGCATCGTCGGGTAGAGCTGCCGCGCTTCCATGGCCTGTCTCTTCGAAATTGGAGAAAAACAGATAGACTTTCCGTTTCAGCTTCGAAGAGCTTAGCTCTTCTGCCAGATTGAGAAGCAGAGCGGCGCCGGCTTTGTCATCAAGGTGACGGCTTTTAATAAAACCCGAATCTGTTTCAACAGCATTGGCATCAATACTGATAAAATCGCCGGGAGCTATGCCAAGAGAATGAACAGCATCAGAATCGAAAACCTTTTCGTCTATTACGACTTCCAGGTTCGTATCATCCCTTTTTTCATCGCCCAGTTTATTGTTGACATGTACCGCCGGTTCTACAGCCTGAAAAGTCCCGCTGAAAACTTTACCAGTAAGTCGGCTGTGGATCGAACAATTGACTCCGGTAAGATTTGATTCGGGGTAGCCGCCGATTCTGGATATTCGCAGCCTTCCGTTGTTTTTCACTGATCGGACCATGGCTCCGAGAGTGTCGATGTGGGCGGAAAGAATTATCGGTTCTCCTTCTCCGCCGAGTTCTGCGATCAGAGAACCCTTTACTGTGCGTTTACAGGCAACGCCGGCTTCAGCCAGCCTCTTCCCGATATATTTTGCAGCCTCTTCGGTGTAACCCGTAGGACTGGGAATCCTGCATAAGTTCAATGTGTCGGTCATTATTTTGTTAATCATATTTTTACCTGCCTGAGCGATTTTTCTTATGTTAAACAATATATTATAATAAGAGTATTGGTAATAGAAACTTGCGGTTTATAGGTTGTGCTGCCGATAAAAGAAGGGAAAAGGGACCTCAATGAGAATCAGAACTAAAATAATCTCCATAGTTCTCCCGTTGATCATAGTCACTCTGACCCTCGCCGGGTTCAGTGCCTACTTCGCTTCGACTTCGGGAATTTCCGAGATCGCCCGGAATTTTCTGGGTTTTAAAGCGGAAGAACTGGAGAAATATACGGAAAACCAGTGGAAACTCCTGGTTGATAACAATTTTACAGATCGCTCGGATATGGTCGCCGCTACTAAAGCCGGTGTTGAAGCTTTCGCCTACAGCATAATCCGCAGCAACACGGAGCTTATTGCCGCTTTCGACAAGGAAGGAGTGATTCAGATGCAGACCGGTGAGCTTGACCTTTCACCGGCTGAATTGCGTCAGATCCGCATTCTTATTTCCGATCAGTCCACTGAAATGAAAGAGATCTCTTTAGGCGGGATTGAAAGGGTCGGAAAGGGTTTCTGGTTCGAACCCTTCGGATGGTATGTCTTTCTCACAGAGGAGAGAGATACATTTTATTCATCGGTAAACAGGATCACCACACAGACCATATACATCATCGCCATCGGTGTTGTTGTCGCTGTAGTCATGCTGGCATGGCTTGCCAACTACTTAACCCGTCCGCTGAACGATGTTGTAAAAACCATGAGGGAAATCATTGCAGATAATGACTTGTCCCGCCGTGTTCAGGTCGAGTTTAATGATGAGACCGGGGAACTGGCCCATACATTCAATATCATGTCTGAAGAGCTGGAGGGAGCCTATTCCAAGATAAAGGAATTCGCCATGGATGCTGTCATCGCCCGTAAGAAAGAGCGTAAAATCCGGAACATGTTTGAGAAATATGTTCCCCAGGATCTCATTGACAGCCTTTTCGCTAACCCCGAGTCGATGCTGGTCGGAAACAACAGATATCTTTCCATATTATTTTCCGATATCAGATCCTTTACGACTATCTCCGAAAGGCTCGCCCCCGATGATCTGGTTAATTCTCTCAACCGCTATTTCGATATTATGGTCGATATTATCATGGATAAGAACGGCATTGTCGATAAATACATCGGCGACGCCATCATGGCTTTTTTCGGAGCTCCTGTCGCCTATGAGAACGATACCGTCAATTCAGTCTATGCCGCGCTGGAAATGGTCGATGGAATAAAACGGTTTAACGATCAGCAGATCAAACTGGGTAAACCGGAATTTAAAACGGGAATAGGCGTCAATTACGGTGAAGTGACCGTGGGTAACATCGGTACGGAAAAGAAAATGGACTATACCGTTATCGGTGACGCCGTAAACCTGGCTTCCAGACTCGAAGGATTAACCAAGGAATACGGTCAGGATCTCATCATTTCGGAAGCTCTATACGGTGAGGTGGACGGGAAAATTCCCTGCCGATTTCTCGATACGGTAGCCGTAAAAGGAAAAACAAAAGGCGTTAAAATCTATTCAGCCAAAAGGGATCTTAACGATAAAGAAAAAAAAGCCTGGGACATCCACGCTACGGGTATGGATTTTTATCTCAACCGCAAATTCAAAGAAGGCATAGCCTGTTTCGATCGTGTTCAGGAAATCCTGCCGGGAGACAAAGTTTCTCTTATGATAGCTGAACGCTGTAATGAATATATCAAAACGCCGCCCCCGGAAAACTGGGACGGCGTTAAAGTGATGAAAACCAAGTGAGGTGGTATATTGTTTTCAGGAGCCAGCCTGTGAAAAGGACAGCAATTTTTCTCATTATGACTATGCTTGCCGTTTTTTCCATGCCTCTCTTCGCGGAGCAGGCCGCTTTGGTTCTCGAAAATATCAATATAAGCGATGAAGCCCTTCTTGAGAAAACCAGAGCTCAGGTTAAAGATAAGCTGACCGAAGAACTGGAACGGCAGAATCTTCTCTACTGGGATGAGTCATATGTCGCGTCGGCCATCTCTGCGGGAAACATCACTCCCGATCAGTATTCAAGTGGTGAAACAGTTTTGCAACTGGGCCAGAGAGCTGATGTACCGGTCGTTCTGATCGTTTCGATAAACGAAAAAGAATCTCTGCTTGAAATTGTTATAACAGCCTGGGATGTAGCCGGTAAAAAGACCATTGCTACAGAGAGAAGTGTCAGCAAATCGGAAGTCACCCAATACATCATGATTAACTCTTCCATCACCCGTATCGTGAGCAAATTGACCGGCGAATATGGAGTTGAGATTGTCCGGGAAGAACCGAAGGTCAGGAAGATAACCTTTCTTTCCAATCAGGAGGGTATGGAGATTTATCTGCCCGACGGCGAACTACTCGGCGAAATCGTTCACTCCGTATTAAATATTACAGATCGGGAATACGAGATCGGAACCAGGTTACTCGTAGTTAAAAAGCTAGACGGTTACAGAACGGGTGAACAGTATATATATCTGGACAAGGAGAAATCGGCGGTTCCTCTTGCCGATCTCATCAAGGCTCAGAATCTGGCGCTGGAATTCAACTGGACCTACACGCAATTGATGGGAGCCGGAACCGGGATCAGGTTTTATCCCATTCCCGACTGGATGTATGTCAGTTTTGACAGCTATTTCTATCTGCAGAAAGATTTTTCCAGCGACTCCGGACTGGAGATGACTCATAACGATATGAGGCTTCTGGCGGGAGTTTACCTGGGCTTCGGTCCCGATAGCATTTTCCGGGTCAGCGCTTCACTGGGCTTCGGTGTCATTATGTCCTATCCGCTAAACAGCAATGATTTTTATTTTGATACTTATATAAATGCGGCCAATATTGCTCTGGAATTGAATTTTGATGAATGGAGTTTTTATTTGAGGCCTGAGCTCAGGTTTTTCCTGGGAATCGGGGAGAGTTCGCTAAATGATGGCGGAATCGCTTTGTCGGAATGGAATGTTCCCCTGATAACGGTGGGGGTATTGAGAAAATGGTAAAGCGTCTGATTCTTGCGATAATTATCCCGGTCTTTTTCTCTTCCTGTGCTTTTTTCGGGTCTTCGGCATTTCCCGCGGCGACTTCGATGGATTTGGGATGGTTTAGAAGTTTTGATGATATAAACAGCTTTTATATTCTTGATAACGGAGTGGATGAACCTCTATTAGTCATTACAGGCAACAATCTTGATCCCAATGGAAACAGAAGAATCCTTATTTTCGATACGGCTTTGAATATAAGACAATATATCACTCCCTTTCAGGAAAATGATAACAACCCTATTTATCTTTCCGACGGGCTTGGATATGTCGATCATGACGGCAATTATGTCATCGGCAATATTGTACTCTCGAGTCAGGGGACTATTGATGAAACCACAACCTATAAATCCTATCCTTTCCCTTCCAGCGAAAGTTTTACCATTTTTCCCTATACGGATAGTTCTGATCAGAAGTTTTATATAAGAATTGAGTCTCTGAGCGGATTGGGATATACGGAAGTCTATGATGAAACATGGAACTGGGTCTCAACCAGTGCCAACGGCTTTGGAACAAATGAAGTCTTTGTCATTCCACAGTCAGATTTCAGCTCCGGTGATGTGAACATAGTCTTGAATTACAGTGATGTCTATTCATTTTCAATTAAGGAACTGTACGAAAACGGAATGAATAATCAGTCTCTAAATCTGACAACTCCCGTTTTTAATGCGACAAATCCCGAATACTCTCAATGGGCCACACGCTGTGACAGGGGAATTTTCCTTTCAGATACCGGATCAGGCGATATAGTTCTTCTGGACTCCTCCGGCGTGGAAATCGAAAGAAGCCATCCCAACCATAGTTACGGAAAAATTGTAACCATTGATTACGATAGCGACTATTATTACAAGATTGTCGAAGACGGCGATAGTTATATCATGAAGGAGAGAGTCCCTTTCTAGGGACTAAATGTTGTGAAGAGTTTGCTGCAGGCTGCCGAAAGCTACAGAGAAGAAAATCTGCCTTCTGTCCCCCTTAATGTTCCCATCGTTAAAGGTGACAATATAATCTCAGCGGAAGAACAGCAGGATATCATGCAGGAGATAGATCGCCTCTCCGGGCAGAGCCGTATCAATGTCACTCCGGACCTGTTCAAAATAACCGCTCTGAAAAACGGCGTTCTTTTTCCCCTTCTCGTAAATATCGTAGCAATTGCCATCCTGGGCGGCGGGATCTTCGCCACGAAGTTTTATTTCGAAAGACGGGACGAGCAGATGCTTCTGGCTACAGCGGAACAGCAATCTGCTGAAGGAAACTTAATCAAGGAAATCAAGAAAGAAACTGAACAGAGGTTAGCTGAGAAGGAAAGCGAAATTCAGAGCATTCAGGAGAATATGAAGCAGATTGAATCGGAACGCCTGACTCTCGAAGAAAATATGAACAGTAAAATCAGCGAGAGGGAAGCTCAGCTGCAGGCGGAAATGGAAGCCGTTCTGGCGGCCGAAAGGGAAAAACTCCAGTCCCAGGGCATGTCGGTCCAGCAGATAGATGAACAGATAGAACAACTTAAACTGGAACAGAACAGCATTTTCGATCAGGAACTTGCTAAATATAGAGAGGAAGCCCAGCTTGAAAAGGTCGAGCTGGAAGAGAGTCTTAATCAGCTGCAGAATGAGTATAACAGCAAACTTTCCACAATTAACGAAGAACGGGCGAGGATTGAAGCAGAAGCAAAGTCCAGGGAAGAAGAACTGACCGCCAGAATGGAAGCCAGAACAAGGCAGCTTGAAACAGAGATGACAGAAGCTCAACAGGAACTCCAGGCGCTGACAGAACAGAAAGAGCAGGAAACACTTGTCGAGAACCAGATAATCGGTTTCTACAAAAATATTGAAGATCTTATGAAGGTCGGCCAGATGGATCTGGCTTCGGTAGAACTGAAAAACCTTCAGAATTATCTATACGATGACTCTGTCATTGGACTCGACGGCATAACCAAAAGGCGGGAGATTGATATTTTTGTCATAGACTCTCTTTCCAAACTGATAGAGGCCACTAAAACCAATCCTCAGGAAGAGCTTGATACCATGTCGTTGATCGATGCGGCGGACAGGCTGAAGGAAATCAGACAGACCGTAGAAAACGCTGATCAGCAGATGGCTGTCGGGAACAGAGAAATGGCAGAGCTGATGTACCGCAATGCCCTTGAGAAGATTCCGGAAATCAATAGAAGCCATCGTTTCTTCGTTGATGCTATGGAAGCTGAACTGGAACAGGGGTACGAGCAGCTCAATGAAATCCAATCCCGCTTTGATAATCTTGTTGAAGAGAGAGATGCAAGAGAAAAAGAAGTCAATAACTTCATCGCACAAGCGGATAACAGATATAATGCGGGGAATTTCAATCAAGCCGTTCAATCGTATAAAGAAGCAATAAAAGCGACAGGTTTTAATAATATAGAAACTGCCGCGGACCGCATGATGGCATCGGGAAATAATGTGGCAACTGCCCCCTTCAAGGAAAAATTGGCCAATCTGACGTCACAGGTCGAAACTCTCAATGAGGAAAAATCCGACCTTGAAGGCAAGCTCGCGGGAAGCGATGAGAAGATCAGCCTTTTAACGTCCAGCCTGACTTCCAAAGAAGAGGAAATCACCGGTCTGAACGACCAGTTGAGTTCTGTTAAAACTGATCTCGAGTCAAGAGAGGCCCAACTATCTCAATTCAATCAACAGCTTGAGGGGCGTTCAGGAGATCTGGCCACTCTGAATGAGGAACTTGATTCTTCTATAACAGAGATATCAACATTGAATAATGAGCTTGAATCCAGTCAGTCGGAAATCACTTCGCTTAACGATAAACTTGCAGCCGAACAGAACCAGGTTGTGACACTCAAGGAAAAAATCACAACATACGAGGAGCGCATCGAAGAAATGCGACGCCAGCTTGAGGAAGAGAAATCCAGAGTAACGACCAGTCAGGAAGAGGGGAAACTCATAGATAAGGAAATGGCTGAATTGACGACGCTTAAGGCACAGCTGAACAGATTGAACAAAAGCTACACGGACTTTGAACTGATTGCCGACAATCTCCAGGACAATTTACAAGGTGATGCGGCAACAATTGAAGCGCTCTACGATTTCTTTGATGAAGATGCCGTCGAGGATGTTATGCCCGGTATCGGGGAATATTTGAGATCATTCAGTTCCGTATATATCAATGCCGGCCAGGAGATCGGGCTTTATGAAGCTGTTTCTCTGCTGTACGATCTGAATGGCATTAGCAGTACTCCCGCACGGGTCCGTTTCCTCAATGAGAAAAAGTCTGAATACAGCGGAAATGATGCCATGATAGAAATTATCACGCAGCTGCAGCAGTCTCTGGAGGGAAGCTGAGATATGAGAGAAAGCCTGAAGTCTGTACTATTATTTATCTTTTTTCTCTTTGTACTCAATTCTCTTATGGCTCAGGATGAAAATGCCCTGCCTGAGGAGGAAACCGCAGTTCCTGAAGTCGGCATTTCTATTGCCGACCCGGTAGAAGAAAAAGAATCCGGAAGCCTGTCCGTATTTCTGGATAAAAGACTGATTTTTGCTTTGTCTGCAACAGAAGGCGGATTCGGTTTCGGCGGAACCGCAAACGGCCAGTACATTTTCCCTTTTCATCTGGGAGTAGGGCTCGAAGCGGGGTATTACAGCTTCAGATCCGATATTGACCAGGATGGTGTGCGCGCTGTCGGAGGATTTTCTCTTATCCCCATTTATGCAACAGTCTCCTTCAACATTCCGATTCTGGAAAACTTTTACATAACGCCGATTTTAAAAGGCGGTGGCGCCTTTGCTCGAGCCCGGATCAATGGCTGGCTCGGCGGTAATTCATTTGCCCCCATGTTCGAAGGTGGTGTTCGGGTTAAAGCCTATATGAGAGGGGGACTTCTTATCCAGGGTGGAATCTTCTATACGGGCATGATAGAGGCATCGGGTTTATTCAGCATCCTCAGTATCGGTATGGGATTCGGTTTGTAGATGAGGTATAATATGAATATGAAGCGATTGATATATATAATTCTCCCCTTGCTTCTTGCTTCCTTAGTTTTGTCATCCTGTGAGGATATTTTTCACGATGCCAGCGATCTTCTCGCGGAAATACGCGATAATGCCAAGGGTTATCCCGAACCGAAGAGGATTTTTGTCGGAGGGGATTTCAGCATCATGTGGGATGGATATTCGAGAGATTCGTTTACAGTTTTGAACGGTCAGGGAAATCCTGACGGAGCTTTCCTTTCGGAAAATTTCGGCATCGAAATAGTCGGTTATACTGGTACCGGCAACAGCGGGGTTCAAGCTTTCTCGTTAGGTAAAGAATATGTATATGTCGCCGGTAATTATGGCGGCTATGACGAATCAAATACCGAAGTTGCCAATCCTGCGTACAAAAACCTCCATCGCTACTGGCTTGATGGTACAAAGGACGGCACAATGGATCTGTCCTATTCACCTTTCAGTGACGCTCTTTCGACATCTGAACTCTATGCCGTATCATCCTTAAGCGATAGCACTGCATTCGCGGGCGGTAACTTTGATCCTATGACGGTGCCGATGGACGGCTACTCGGAATTAATCGGAATTAACTCTTCGGGCACAGGGACCTTCACAATCCCCGCAATCCCCGATGGAAGTGTTGTTTATTCCGTCGAAACAGTTTTTGACGACACGCTGACAATTGTCTGCGGTACTTTTTCGACTTTAGGATCAGAAACCGGTTATAGCAACTTCGCGGCAATAGATAATACTACATTGACAGCTATTCCCTTCGGAGTTTTTCCTCCCAACAATCCGCCTTTGTCCTTTACACAGGCTCTTGATTCTGCCTGGTATGGCGATTCCCTTTATATCGTCGGTTATGAAACAGCTATGATGGAAGGCGGCGTGTTAAAATATAAAGCCACTGGAACCGGTTTTATAGAAGATACCAACTTTTATAGCAATTTCACCAGTAAAATTTCACCAACAATATTTGATCAGCCCTATACGATCGCAACAGACAGCAAAGGAAGAATCTATGTGGGAGGCAGTTTTTATGTCACTACAGAGAATGAACATCAGGGAATTATAAGATTGAATTCCGATGGAAATGTCGATGAATCTTTCAGAACAATGATTGCCGGGGCAGTTCGTTCTATTGAAGTTCAGAAAAATGGAAAAATCCTCATCGGCGGTTCATATACACAAATCAATGGAGAGTCAAACTATAACGGTCTGGCCAGAATCCTGGAAAATGGAAATATAGATTATGAATTCGATAATTCATTCCCCGGCGGAACAGTCTACGCCATCGCCATACAGGAAGAACCGCAAGATACCGAATAAACCGATTTCTCACTCCTTGAAAATCTTAACTTTCTCACTCCAGCTTTTCAGCTGCCGGCTGAACTCATCTTCCCGCTCAATCTGAAGATTGTGTCCGGCGCTGTTCAGAACCGAAAGTTCCGCATTGGGGTAGTCATTGAATATGGAATAAATATCCTCATATCCGACAACCGCATCCTGATGGCCGGCCAGGAATAACACAGGTCCCGGGAAATTCAGATTCAGGTTATCAACAGGCTTCTCGAAAGCATAAGCCTGGTGCTGCAGGTTTTTCATCATCCTCCGGTCCGCCAGCAGAAAGGGTTCGATAATCTCCTTTTTGAATCTTTTGTAAACTTCCTCCGTTTGAATCACACAGGATTCACAGAATACATCTCTGTCATCGAGAGATAGAGATTCAATAAAATCCATGTCTCTTTTCAGAATTCTGAAATCAGGCAGGATTCGGCTTTTTCTATCGGGAATAATCACAGGGCATAACAAAAACATTCCCCTGACCAGGTTTTTCCGTGCTTTAACTACTCCTCTCGCCAGATATCCACCGTAGGAGTAGCCTGCAATGGCGAATGGTTGACCTTCAGTCATGATATCGATAAATGCGAGCAGCAGGGAAAAGAGTTCCTCAGTAGAGTCAACAGGACTTTGCAGTTCTGTTAATCCCATTCCCGGAAGATCGGGATATATCCTTTTAAAACCCTCTATTCCGCCCATACGCTCTTCTATCGGGAAGGACAAACACTTGTGGTCGATGTGGTATCCATGAAGAAAAAGCAAAGGCATCCCTTCTCCATATGACTCATAATAAATTACGGCTCCATCAAGCTCCAGTTTCATAGTTCTGCAGGACCTCCTTCAGCCGGGACATTCCTTTATACTTATCATTATAGCTTTGTATTGCCATGAATGTGGATTTTCTGAACTTTATAGCCTCACTGCTTCCGGGATGAAGTATTCTGTGGTTGAGCCGATTGCGCAGTTTTTCCATGTCCGCAAGAAACTCCAAACAGTCCTCATCTGCAGCGGATTCGAAGAAACGGGACATTATATAATCGGTAGCAGTCTGGGAAGGATGAGTCATATCCGCTCCATACCAACGATAATCCCGCAACTGATCAAGCATGATTTCATAGGAGGGGAAGTACCAGAAGTCGAAATCCCGGCGCATTTCTTCTATAAGGCATCTTAAACGGGCTTTGCTCAAACTGTTTTCCTCAGGGCTGTCTCTTAAATGACGGACGGGACTGAGAGTCATGATAATCTTGAGATCGGGATTGGCCTTATGCAGTTGAGTTATAGCAGCAGATAAGGATTCTCTCATTTCTTCAATTGATGCACAGTCTCTGGAGAAATCACCAAATGGGAGTTGGTGGCAATTATTGACAATTTCACCGGTATCCTGCCTTCTGTAAACAAAAGCTGTGCCGAGAGTCAGATAGAGCCGGCTGGCATTACGTATAAGTTTCCTGCCATTTTCCAGAGAACGGTTTATCGCGGAGAGGTATTCATTCCGGTCGGGATGGCTCAAGGCTGTATCGAATGAAAAATGCCTCCATAATCCCCTGTTTTCAAATATCTCCTCATCTGAAATCTTTTTTTCGGAACTAAGCATCTCAAGCGAAGAGGCCAGGGATAAGGGATTATAGATATTGCCGAAAGGACTGAAGCTGCAATTGAAAAATCTCTCTTTCATATAGCTGTACAAATATTCAGAGAAACAGGAGCCCATAAAAAAATGGCGGTCTTTATATCCAATGGGATAAGGAGATTTTTCCGTTTTAACGTAGGTTACCGAGCGGGCGGTAAAGCTGTCCATGGTGTCAGCCGATGCCAAGAATCATCATGGCCACTTTAAAGTAAATGGTTAAACCGATAACATCGATCACTGTGGACATTAATGGTCCGGCGGCAACTGTGGGGTCAAAGCCCAGACGGTGGATCATCAAAGGGACCAGCGCCCCTAATACAGTCGCGAAAATGACTACGGCACTTAAGGAAATTCCCACGGTAATGGCCTGTATCAGCTCGATACCCGGAGGCAGGAACAGTCCTCTTAGAAATATGATTACGCCTGTAGATAATCCTATAATCAGTCCGACCATAATTTCCTTGCCTATAACTTTCCAGATGTCCCGGAAATGGAGTTCGTCTGTAGCCAGACCGCGGATCATAAGGGTCGATGACTGAGTCCCGCAGTTTCCCCCCGTCTGGGTAATGACGGGAATGAACAGAGTCAGAAAACTGGCGGCCAGAATAAGATCGTTGAATGACGACAGAACATTGGTCGTAATCGTCCCGGCCAGAAGGAGGATCACCAGCCAGGGGAGTCTTTTGAGAACCAGCTGAGGAACCGATGATTCGAGGTAGCTGTCGGTGTTTCCGCCCATGGCTCCCATTTTATAAATATCCTCGGTCTGTTCCTCCCGGATAACATCGATTACATCATCGAATGTAATGATACCGAGAAGACGGTTGAACTTGTCAACAACAGGCAGTGCCAGAAGGTCATGGTCTTCCAGAACTTTTGCGGTTTCCTCCTGGTCCGTATCGTCGCGGACATAGATGACATGTTCCTCCATAATGTCGTAGATCAGTGCTCTATCATCGGCCGCGAGGATTTGTTTGAGAGACACTACTCCCGTAAGCCGTTTCAGTTTATCAACAACGTATATGTAGTAAATGGTTTCAAGTTTATCCAGGGTCCTCCGGATGAATTTCAAGGCCTGGTCTACAGTTATATCGCCCTGAATCGCTGCGTAACGGGGAGTCATCAGCCCCGCGGCGTCATCTTCGTCGAAGCGGAGAAGAAACTCGGTTTCGCGACGGGACTCTTCGCTCATATTCTGCCAGAGCGACTCCCTGTTTTCAGGGCTTATCGCCTGAATCAGGTCGACGAGGTCGTCGGGTCTCATCTCTTCAAGCATGTTTTTCGTAGCCTGTTCCGAGAGCTCCACTATCAGAAATTCCTGGTCTGCAGTGGATAATTCCGTTATGAACTCACTTTTCACATCGTGGTCAAAAAGGAGAAAAAGCCTCAGCTTTTCCTTTTCATTGAGGAAATCCCACACTTCGATCAATTCGGCGACTGTCAGTTCGCTGACAGTTGTTCTCAGCTGAGTATCGTCCAGCATGTCCATATACTCTTTAATATTTTCCAGTAGGTGCTGCATGGGCTTTACCTCCAGTCCCCGACGGGAATGACTTCCGGTTCAAGATCGAATCCTGACGTTTCTTTCACTTTGACTTTAACCAGGTTGATCAGCTCCAGGATTTCCGAAGCTTTTGCCCCGCCTTCATTTATAATTATATTAGCATGAAAATCGGAAACAACGGCGGAACCGATGCGCAATCCCCTCAATCCGGCTTCGTCGATGATCTGGCCGGACGGCTTTCCGAAGGCTCTGTTATTTTTGAAAACTGAGCCGGCGCAGGGGGCTTTGAAATGGCCTTTGTCATTTCTGTCTTTATAATTTTTATCCATTTCTGAGCGGATTTCATCTCTGATTCCCCTTTTCAGTCTGAAGCAGGCCCGGAGAATGAGTAGTTTCCGGTTCTGAAAAGGAGAAATTTTATATCCCCAGTCCTCAGCGCGATACCTGATGCGCTCCAGCGTATTCTTTTCGTTCAGAACATCGGCCCATTGGAAAATATAAGAAACTTCACTACCGTAACAGCGGGCGTTCATCCATAAAGCGCCACCGGCCGTTCCGGGCATTCCATAAATGAATTCGAGGCCGGACAGATTAAAATCCAGGGCAGCTTCGGCCAGGGCATTTACCTCTATTCCCGATTCAAAAATAAGATCGGAACCATCTGCCGCCACCTTATTCAGGTCGCCTGTATACAGGGTTATGCCTCTTATCCCATAATCTGACACAAGGATATTGGCTCCTCCGCCGAGAATAAAAAGGGGAACGGCATTTTCAGCTGCGAATTGTTTTATTTTTATAACATCTTCGACACTGGACGCCCTGACGAAAACATCAGCGCGGCCTCCGGTTTTGAATGTTGTGAAATTTTTCATTTCTTCACTGAAAGTGATTGTTCCATCTATGTTGATTTTTTTAATTTTTTCACTTAACTTAATCACATGCCTATCATAAGCGATGTCTATGCAGGTAGTAAAGCAGAGCTTTTGAAACAATTCTGAAGGAGCGGATATGACTGTAAATCTGTACAATACCGACGGCCGCAAAATCGAGCCGTTCATCCCCATACGCGAAGGGAATGTCGGACTTTACTGCTGTGGTCCTACAGTCTACAATTACGCTCACATCGGCAATCTCAGAGCTTTCATGTTTGAGGACATCCTCAGACGGACCCTGGAATATGCCGGATATAAAGTAAAGCATATCATGAATATAACCGACGTCGGCCATCTTACCGATGATGGCGATGACGGCGAAGATAAAATGATTAAGGCGGCCCGGGAAAAAGGTATGTCCGTCTGGGATATCGCTGCTTTTTTCACCGATTCATTTTTCAGCGATGTGGAGAGGCTTAACATTCAAAAGCCGACACTCTACAGCAAAGCGACGGACCATATTGAAGATATGATCAATATGATCAGAACCCTTGAAGAAAAGGGTTTTACCTATCAGGCCGGAGGAAATGTTTATTTCGACTCATCCAGATTTCCCGAATATGGAAAGATGGCGCTTCTGGATAAACAGGATCTTCAGCACGGAGCCCGTGTCGTCGTGGATGAGAATAAAAGAAATCCCCAGGACTTTGTTCTGTGGTTTACCGAAAGCAAATTCGAGAAACAGGCTATGACCTGGGATTCTCCCTGGGGAGTCGGATATCCGGGCTGGCACATCGAATGTTCCGCCATGAGCTGCAAATACCTCGGAAATCATTTCGACATTCACTGCGGCGGTATTGACCACATTCCTGTACACCACACAAATGAAATTGCCCAATCTGAAGCGGCTAATGGAGAGAAATGGGTTAACTACTGGTGCCACAACGAGTTTCTACTCATGAAGTCGGGAAAGATGTCCAAAAGCAAGGGCGGATTTCTCACACTCCAGTCTCTTGTGGATAAAGGGTACGACCCCCTTGATTACCGCTATTTCCTTCTCGGCGGTCATTACAGATCCCAGCTCGTGTTTTCATGGGAATCCCTCGAAGCATCTGCCTCGGCCCGGAAAAATCTTATTCAGAAAATCGGTTCGCTCAGGAAGGATGCCGGACCGGTCAACCTGTCAGATCTGGGCGACGGGGCAAAAGAGAAGCTCAATGATTTCAGTGAGCACATAACTGCGGATCTCATGACACCCCGGTGTCTGGCAGATCTCTGGGGGCTTCTCAAAGATCCCGCCATCGCCGAGGGGGAAAAACTGGCAGCCGCCTATGAAATGGACCGTGTCCTCGGTTTGAAAATGGATACTTATGAAATAGCCGAGGAATCGGTTGAAATATCAGAAGAAGATAAAGCTCTTATCGGAGAGCGGGCTAAAGCCAAGAAAGAGAAAAACTTTTCCCGTGCCGATGAAATCCGCGATATCTTCAGTGATCGGGGGTATACTCTTGTGGATACCCCCGAAGGAACAATTCTTAAGAAAAAGTGAAAAAACTGTAACGCAGTCCGAAGGTAGTTGTTAATTATATGAGTAGCGATTTGGATACGGAGGAAGAATTCGATGATATCTATCATCAGTTCTTTCCCGTGTTGGTTAAAATAGTGTACAGAATCACCGGCAGTGTCTCCGTAAGCGAAGACCTCTGTCAGGAAGCCTTTATCCGCTATTATGAAAGACGGGACAAGCTTCCCGGAGGAGACCAGGCAAAATTCTGGCTTATCCGGGTTGTCAAAAACCTGGCATATAATCATGAGAAGCGCAAAGGGCGGGAGCGGGTAGCTTACGAGAAATTCTATCACGAACCCAAACGGGATTTAACCAATGAAGGCGAGAAAGCGGTTCTTGAAGATGAATCAAAAAAAGCTGTTCAGGAAGCGCTGATGAAGATACCATATAAATTGCGTATGGTTCTGATTCTAAAAGAGTATGGTGAAATGGACTATAAAGATATAGCGGCATCATTGAAGATTTCGGAGGGAAATGTCAAAGTGCGTGTTTTCCGAGCAAGAAAGCTCCTGAGTGAATATCTGGAAAAGGGGGATGTCTATGTGCCCTGATAAAAGTGTCTTATCTGCCTGGTTTGACGGTGAAGTCGATGGATTGTGGAACGATAAGATCACGGAACATCTGAAAGCCTGTCATAACTGCTCTTCATATATTAAGAAACTTGATGAACAGAAGGCTCTGCTGCATTCGCTGCCCGAACCGGATTTTACGGAATCTCTCGACCGGGTCAAACTGCTGATCCGCGAAAAGAAAACCGTATCGCAGACAACCCGGTTCTGGGAAAAGCGAATTCCCGTTCCCGTTGCTGCTGCTGCGGCAATCATCGCGGCAACTTTTTCACTGGGTATCAATATGCTGGCAGGAGACAGGAATGATGGTCTCAATCCCGGTTTAGCTTCTGCCGATACCAATTACTCTTCGGTAATAAATCTGCCCGGAGATAAAGTCAACGAGTTTTTCAAACTGATGGAAGCTTCCATGAGTGATGAATTTTCTTCCAACTCCATTATGGAACTGCCTTCAGATGTCAGTCTCACTTTTAATGGAGACTCACAGCTTGTCAGATCGGTCGGGTATAATGGGAGCGCTTCGCCCTGATGCGTAAAGTCATATTCATTTACTGCCTCATCCTATTGTCAGTCCCCTTTCTTTTTGCCGATGAGACAAAAGAAGAGACTTTGGCCAGAATATTAAAAGAGGCTGTATCCATTTCAGTCCATTCACAAATTGTTCTCCAGGGAAATGACAAGTACTGGGAATCTGACATAACAAAAGTAACGATTCCGGGCCGTGCTGTAACGCTCCTTTTTGAAACGGAATCAGAGAAGCTTTCCATTGAATTGACTCCCTTTAAATCGGAATCTGATGATGGCGTATCCTATACACTTACAGCTGTTAGCCAGTTCTGGCATGAAGATTCCGAAGGAGTCCAATTCAGAAGTTCCTTTAAGAGTATCAGTCTGCTCCCCGGAGAATTGATTCTCTTCTATCCTCTGGGGCTCAAAACCCAGGAAGTCCTTTCCGGAGGGAATCTGCATATGGAAATGGGAATCCGGATTGAACCTTACAGGACTGAAAAAGAAGAACAGACTGATTGATAATGAACAGAAAAGTAACACTGCTCGCAGCCGGAATACCGGCATTGATGTTTATCCTGTCGCTGATTGCTTTTGTTATTAATACAAGAATTGCCGAAGGAAAGCCACGTATAATTGAAATGACTCCTCATACTGTCTCCAGAGGCGAACAGCTGACGATCTCCGGAAGAAATTTCGGAGAGGCGAAAGATAGTTCCCGTATTTTTCTTTCCTCGCTGGATCTGCTGTCCCGGTATATCGATTCCTGGAATGACAGGGAAATCGTCATTACCATTCCCGAGAAAGCCAATTCCGGATTACTGACTATCCGGACGGACAGGGGGCTGAGTAAACCGGCTGTCATTGTCCTGGAGGAAAATATTCCCGCAATCGGCGCCGGTTCATATATTCCCGGTCACCCGTTCATTGAGTATATAGATTCCCCTTCCGGAGCTTCAGGAGATATCATATCCATAACAGGCGAACACTTCGGCGATAAGAAGAATAATAGCGAAATACTTTTTTCCTCACTTTTTTCTCATGAAGTGGATTCTCTCGATGGAGAGACGGAATACCGTGACTTCTTAAGCGTTGAAGATGTACAGATTCTCACCTGGGAAGATAAGCTTATCCGGTTTTATCTGCCGGATTTTGTTCAGACCGGCGATGTTTACGTCAGAACTGAACGGGGTTACAGTAACGCTGCCTATTTTGAGCAGAAGCTTGAGAATAGTTCTCTGATTCTCTCTGATAAAAAGACGTATATGATTCATCAGTCATTATCAATCAGCGCTGAGTTTCAGAATCGGGACAGCAAAATAAATTACTGGTTTATTTCCCCTGTAGAGACTTTGTTTCAGAGAAATGTCATTGATCTCCCTGATCGCTCTTTCAAAAGCCTTTACGAACATCCCGGACAGACGCTTTATTCGATAGAAGGCTATACCGGTCTTCATGACATCGTATTATCGCAGAATTCTATTGTAGAGGTGTATTCGAAGAACAGTGTTGTCGATCCGGCTGAAATCGGTAGAAACTACGATTCAACCTCGCCGCTGTTTTTAAAATATACCGGTTCTTCCCAATTCATTACAGCTTCTTCTCCCCGCGTCAGCACCGTAGCCAGGTCCGTTACAAGAGGAAAATCAACTGCATATGATAAATCCCGCGCAATTTACGAATATGTAATAGCCAGGCTGACTCCGGATCCCGACGCGGGAATATGGGATCCCGATACGGTGATCGATGAAATGAAGGGTGACAGCAGAGCCTATTCTCTGCTTTTTACATCGCTCTGCCGGAATTCCGGAATTCCCGCCAGGCCTGTTACGGGTCTTCTTGTTGATGATAGGGGAAATCCGATAAATCACTGGTGGGCTGAATTCTATCTCCAGGGATTCGGGTGGTTTCCTGTTGATCCGGCACTGGCGGACCGGAATTCCGAGCCGGATGAAGAAAAAATCCCGATTGAAAATTACTGGGGAAAGATCGATAATCAACATATAGTATTCAGTCGTGGTGAATTGATATTGCCCCGGTTATTTCCCGAAGGAAAAACAGGTGTCGATATCGATCATGCATTTGTATCTCACAACTATGAAGTCAGCAGCACAATTAACAATTTGCACTTGAACTGGTCTGATGTTAGAATTACGGCGATCTATTAATCTATTTATTAAAGGCAGGAGTGTTGTTTATGTCAATTTTGGAATCCAGGGATCGGGAACTCTTTGAAGCTGTTCAGAAGGAGCTCGGCCGCCAGAAAAGAAATCTTGAGTTAATCGCCTCTGAGAACATTGTGTCCCAGACTGTTCTGGAGGCTGTAGGGACTGTTCTCACCAATAAATATGCCGAAGGTTATTCCGGAAAGCGTTATTACGGTGGTTGCGAATATGTTGATATTGCTGAAGACCTGGCTATTGAGAGAGCGAAAAAACTATTCAATTGCGAGTATGCCAATGTTCAGCCTCACTCGGGCAGTCAGGCCAATATGGGTGTTTACTTTACGGTCTGTAATCCCGGCGATACGGTTCTCGGTATGAACCTGTCTCACGGCGGACACCTGACACACGGGTCTCCTGTAAACTTTTCCGGTAAATTGTATAATATCGTCAGCTACGGTGTTGATAAGGAAACGGAGCGAATCGATTACGATGAATTGATGAAGATAGCCAGGGAATGCAAACCGAAGATGATTGTCGCCGGTGCTTCCGCTTATCCCAGAATCCTCGATTTTGATAAATTCAGAGCCATTGCCGATGAGGTCGGGGCCTATCTGATGACAGATATGGCTCATATTGCCGGTCTTGTCGCTGCCGGTGTACATCCTTCTCCGCTGGAAGCCTCGGACTTTACGACTACGACAACACACAAAACTCTTCGGGGACCCAGAGGGGGAATGATCCTTATGGGTAAGGACCGCGAAAACGATATGGGAATAGTCGTTCCGAAAACGGGAAGGGTGAAAAAATTCTCCGAACTTGTCAACGGCTCAATTTTTCCCGGATCTCAGGGCGGTCCTCTCATGCATGTTATCGCCGGTAAAGCGGCAGCTTTTCTCGAAGCGCTTCAGCCGGAGTTCAAGGATTATCAGACTCAGGTTGTTAAGAACGCAGCCGTACTGGCTGAAACTCTTCATGAAGGCGGAGTTCGCATCGTCTCCGGCGGTACGGACAACCATCTGATGCTGGCGGATCTGACAGGTCTCGATGTTACAGGTAAGGATGCGGAGGCATGGCTCGATAAAGCGGGTATCACTGTGAACAAGAACGGAATCCCTTTTGATACAAAGAGCCCCTTCATTACTTCGGGAATCCGTATAGGAACTCCCGCTGTAACAACGAGAGGAATGAAGGAAGAGCAGATGAAAGAGATCGGTTCATTCCTTATCGATGTTCTCAAAAGCGGTGGTGATGAAGGAAAACTTAAAGCGATTGGTGAAAAAACATCCGCTTTATGTTCCCAATTTCCCATTTACGAGTATCTTTAATTGTAAAAAACGGGGCTGCTTTGTTTTTTTCAAAGCAGCCTCATCTTTTTTTTTGTAAAATTGACAAATTTTAATCGGGAAATCTATACTATATGTAGATGATTACTTGGGAGTGCAGATGGCTAATCCTCTTCAACTTGGACTCGTAAACTATACAAAAGGTGCCTTTATTACCGTTGAGGGTAAACCTGCCGATCGTTTTTTCATTATCCGAACCGGAAAAGTCATGCTCTCCAAAGAATTCGAAATAGAAGAAGAGGCCGGAGGTCTTACTTTAAATCCCGGTGATTTTTTCGGCGTTGTCTCTACAATGTCATCTCACAACCATATCGACAATGCCAGGGCTTTGACCGATGTAACTCTTATTTCCGTCAGGAAAGATCAATACAGTATGCTTATTGAGAGAAATACACCCGTAGCCATGAAGATTATTAATGTTTTCTCTACGAGAGTGCGGGCTCTCGATCAGGCGCTGACTCGATTGACTTTTAAAGCGGCTGCTGAAATAGAAGCTCCTCATCTTTTCAAAGTGGCTGAATATTACGCCAGGCAGAATCAGTTTAATCAGGCTTATTTCGCTTATTATAAATATGTGAAGCATTGTCCCACCGGAAAAAATGTCCCCGTCGCCACGGAACGGATGAATAAAATCAAACCCTACGCTACCGTAGCTCACCTCGATGTTGAAAATTCAACAGATTTCGTCCGGCAGTATCCCAAGGATACAATGATCTTCAGTGAAGGAGAATCGGGACCGGAGCTCTATATTATTCAGAAGGGAAGCGTAAGAATCACGAAGATAGTAGACGATGACGAAGTTATGCTCGCCATTCTAAAACCAGGAGATATATTCGGAGAAATGGCTCTGCTGGAAGATAAGCCGAGAAGCGCATCTGCCATTGCCCACGAAGATACGGTTCTGTTAGCGGTAAACCGCGGCAACTTCAAGGGAATGGTAGTCGATCAGCCCAAGATAATATCCCGCCTTACCGTTCTTCTTTCCGAACGGATCTGGTCTCTTTATAAACAGCTGGCCAATGCCATGCTGGGAGATCCTGTCGGCCGGTTATACGATGCTTTGAAAATCGAGCTTGAAAAAGAGAGAATCGATCTGAGTGAAAACATTTCCCATACATTCGATTTCGGTCCCAAGGAGCTGCTGACTATGGTCGGTTTGTCTTCCGATGATGGGAATCAGGCCATACAGGCTATTTTCTCAAATTCCAAGATAAAAATAGTAAATAACCGGATTCACGTAACGGATATCAGAGAACTGGAGAAACAGTCAGAATATTTCGTTAAGATGGCCAAATTGAAAAAATCCCGGGAAGCTGGCTCCATACGGCATCGATAGATTTTCCTACTGTAATTTGTGAATATAACTCGGACCGATGCTCTTTATGGAAAAACCATCATTATATTTTACTGCCGATACAAGAATCTGATTTCCTGTCTGCGATTCGAGCGGTGCTATGATTTTCCCATTAATTGATAGTTGATTGACAAGCGATCTTGGTATTTCATTCAAGGACCCGAATATAATAATTAAATTAAACGGGGAGTCTTCAATCCAGCCGAAGTAGCTTAGATTTTTCTTCCCCTGATAGTTAATTTCATTGGGATCCGCCGATAAGCCGGGATCGGAAACATAAAGAAAATTCGTCAATTTGGAAATGATCTCACTTATATAAGAGGTATTTCTTCCTATGAGAAAGACTCTTGTAGAGTCAGAGATTGATGCTTCTTTAAGTATCGACGCGATTAAAGACGGGGCCGGGTGAATCAGTCCCCCTCCGGCGGGGAGGGGGAGATCTCGGTAAGCCAGGTTTTTGTATGTCCCTTCGAGATAGTCAGCCCGGGGGACTGAGATGAAGGCCTTTCTCATAGCTGTCTCATTTTCATCTGATTCGGGAAATAGCTCATTCGCCAGCATATTCAGGGCCGATGTATTTGCATCATTTTGCGGATAAAGCGGGATGAGAAATATTGAGAGAAACAGAATGGATGCAAAAAACCTGTATTTCATTTTTATCTAATCTCTGGTCAGCGATCTGTATTTGATTCTGTGGGGTGTTTCCGCATCGATTCCCAGTCTCTGTTTCCGGTTTTCCTCATATTCCGAGTAGTTTCCTTCAAACCAGTAGGCCTGACTATCGCCCTCGAAAGCGAGAATGTGCGTGGCGATTCTGTCGAGAAACCATCGGTCATGGCTGATGACGACGACACAGCCGGCGAAATTGAGAATGGCATCTTCCAGCGCCCGGATCGTATTGACGTCCAGATCGTTTGTCGGCTCGTCCAGTAAGAGGACATTGGCTTCCTCTTTCAGCATCATGGCCAGGTTTATACGGTTTCTCTCTCCTCCTGATAGGACGCCTACCTTTTTCTGCTGGTCGCCGCCCTGGAAATTGAACCGGGCGCAGTAAGCCCGGGAATTGATCAGTTTTTTACCGAGCTGGATTTGCTCCTGTCCATCGGAAAGACTTTCCCAGACGCTTTTTTCCGGATCCAGTTTGTCCCGCATCTGATCGACATAGGAGAGGACGACGGTTTCACCTGTTTTAAAAGTTCCCTCATCGGGCTTGTCCTGTCCGGTAATCATTTTAAACAATGTCGTCTTTCCCGCACCGTTGGGGCCGATGATTCCTACAATTCCGCCTGGAGGCAGTTTAAAGCTGAGGTTTTCATAGAGAAGCTTATCATCAAATGCCTTTTTGATATTTTCCGCCTCCACGACAACATTTCCCAGTCTCGGTCCAGGTGGAATATAGATCTGAAGGTCATTCTGGCGTTCTTCTGAGTCCTGGCTGAGAAGAGATTCGTAGGAGTTTATACGGGCTTTTGATTTGGCATGACGCCCTTTAGGACTCATGTGAATCCATTCGAGTTCTCTTTTCAGAGTTTTCTGGCGGTCTGATTCCTGCTTTTCCTCCTGGGCCAGCCGTTTCTGCTTCTGCTCCAGCCAGGATGAGTAATTGCCTTTCCAGGGAATCCCTTCTCCCTTATCCAGCTCCAGTATCCATCCTGCCACATTGTCGAGGAAGTACCGGTCATGAGTTACGGCGATAATCGTTCCTTCATATTTCTGGAGATGGTGTTCCAGCCAGGCCACCGATTCGGCATCGAGATGGTTGGTAGGCTCATCGAGCAGGAGAATATCCGGTTTCTTCAGAAGAAGCCGGCAGAGAGCGACTCTTCTTTTTTCGCCCCCGGAGAGAACGTCGATTTTTGTATCGGCCGGGGGGCACCGAAGAGCATCCATCGCGAGGTCAAGGCGTGAATCGAGTTCCCAACCGTCGAGAGCTTCCAGACGGTCCTGTACTTTGCCCTGTTTATTCAGCAGGGCGTCCATCTCCTCATCAGTCATCTCTTCACCGAATCTGGCGTTGATTTCATCATATTCCTTAAGAAGGTCGACGACTTCCTGAGCGCCTTCCTCGACGATTTCCCGGACTGTTTTCTCCGGATCGAGTTTCGGTTCCTGTTCCAGATAGCCTATTGTATATCCATCGGAAAGCACTGTTTCCCCGATAATATCCTGATCTACCCCCGCCAAGATCTTCAGCAGGGTCGATTTTCCAGCCCCATTAAGACCGAGAACACCGATTTTCGCTCCATAGAAGTAGGATAGGTAAATATCTTTCAGAACGGTTTTCTGCCCGTGTTTTTTACTGACTCCCACCATGGAGTAGATAACTTTTTTATCATCAGCCATATTTGTTTCTGTCCTTAAAATAATTCTAATTAAAAATGACTCTGTTCGAGCCTCCGCTATGCAGTATATTATAATTCGGAAAGAATATGAACAGACAACTTGAACAAGCTATCGAAGAATGGCTCACAGAAAACATGGATCTCTCCTTTTCCCGCTCAGGCGGTCCCGGCGGACAGAATGTCAACAAAGTCAATACCAAGGTGACAGCCCGCGTCGATGTCAGGGCAATGGATTTTCTCGACGAAAGACAGGTCGTAATGATTCTCCTGAAACTGAACAACAGGATTAATGAGGAAGGAATTCTTCAAATTCAGGTTTCCGACACGAGAAGCCAGATTAAAAACCGCGAAATAGCCCTGGCCAGACTGACCGCTCTGATTGAAGGCTCTCTCCATGTGGCGAAGAAGCGGAGACAGACCCGGCCTTCCCGCGCTGCCCGTGAAAAAAGGCTCGATAACAAACGGAAAATCTCTGAAAAGAAAAGTATGCGCCGTAACGTCGATTATTAAGTCCCGGTCTTGTTGATAATCGGTCTCTTATCTGATAAAATCCACTTTCAGCAGGATCCTGTTCAGGGTATTCTCCTGCCATCAGCAGCCGCCTGAGGCTGATTGAATGTAATCGAAGGATAGATATATGAAAGCAGTTGAACTAGATAAAACCTACAATCCGAAAGATTTTGAGGACCGGTTATATAAATTCTGGGAAGATAAGGGATATTTCAAACCCGCAGGTGATAAGGACAAAGATCCTTTTACTATCGTCATTCCTCCTCCCAACGTCACCGGCGTTCTCCATATGGGACACGGATTGAACAACAGCCTTCAGGATATACTTATCCGTTACAACCGTATGCAGGGCCGTCCGACTCTGTGGGTTCCCGGTACGGATCACGCCGGTATCGCCACGCAGAATGTCGTTGAGAGAAAGCTTAAGGAAAAGGGATTGGGGCGCCACGATCTCGGACGCGATAAATTCATAGAAGAAACATGGAAGGTTAAAGATAACCATCATGCCATCATTACCGATCAGCTCAAGAAGATCGGCGCTTCCTGCGACTGGTCGCGCGAGCGTTTCACTCTCGACGATGGATTGTCTGATGCTGTAAAAAAAGTTTTCGTCGATCTTTATAAGAAAGATCTGATCTATAAGGGGGAGTACCTGGTCAACTGGTGTCCCTCCTGCGGAACCGCCCTGGCTGACGATGAGGTAGACCACGAAGAGAAGGCGGGAAAACTGTATCACTACAGATACCCTCTGTCAGACGGCAGCGGCGCCATTGAAATCGCCACGACAAGACCGGAAACTATGTTCGGAGATACAGCTGTTGCCGTGCATCCCGAAGACGATAGATATAAGCACCTGATCGGCAAAACCGTCGATCTGCCGCTGACCGGCCGTAAAATACCCATAATCGCCGACTCTTACTGTAAGATGGAATTCGGTACCGGTGCGGTAAAAATCACTCCGGCTCATGACCCCAACGACTGGGATATCGGTAACAGACACGATCTGGAGAGAATCAATATTCTCAATCCCGATGCCACGCTCAATGATAACGTCCCGGAACAGTTCCGCGGAATGGATGTCAAAACAGCCCGCAAAGCCACTATTGAAGCGTTGAAAGAAGCCGGTGTCTATAAAGATGATGAAGAGCAGCCTCACCAGGTTGGGCACTGCTACAGATGCAAAACTGTCGTCGAGCCCTATATGTCGGAGCAGTGGTTCGTCCGCATGGCTCCTCTCGCCGAAAAGGCGCTGAAAGCCTGGGAAGACGGCGAAATCAGATTCTATCCCCAGAAATGGGAGAACACATACAAGCACTGGCTGACGGGTATCCGCGACTGGTGTATTTCCAGACAGCTCTGGTGGGGTCACAGAATCCCCGTCTGGTACTGCGAAGACTGCGGTGAGATGATCGTCTCCGAAGATGATGTAACCAGCTGTACGAAATGTAAATCTGCCAATCTGAAGCAGGATAAGGATGTTCTCGATACGTGGTTCAGTTCCTGGCTCTGGCCTTTCTCCACTTTGGGATGGCCTGAAAAAACGCCTGATCTGGAGCAGTTCTATCCCACGACCTCTCTGGTTACAGCCTATGATATCATTTTCTTCTGGGTCGCCAGAATGATAATGGCCGGAATCGAGTTTACCGGACAGGTTCCCTTCCGGGATATTTACATTCATCAGCTGATCCGGGACAAGCAGGGACGGAAAATGTCAAAATCCCTGGGTAACGGCATCGACCCTCTCGATGTTGTCGATCAGTACGGATCCGATGCCATGAAATTCACACTGGCCTATCTCTCGGCTCAGGGACAGGATATCCTGATGGATATGGAGACGGTAAAAATCGGTTCCAAATTCTGCAACAAGGTCTGGAACGCTTCCCGTTATATCCTGATGAATCTCGAAGGGCGGACCATGCTCGATAAAACGGCTATCGAGAAAAAAGCCATCGATCAGTGGATTTACCATAAACTCAATGAAACGGTAAAAACCGTTGGCGCCGCCATGGAAGCTTACCGCTTCGATGATATGGGACACGCTGTGTATGAATACTTCTGGAATGATTTCTGCGACTGGTACGTTGAAGCGTCCAAGCTCTATCTCTACGACGATGATGATAGCGAAAAGGACAGAGCGGCAACCATGCTGATCGCCGTTCTCGAAGAGTCGCTCAAGCTTCTCCATCCCTTTATTCCCTTTGTGACCGAAGAGATTTATCAGAAACTCCCCGGAGCCGGAGAGGCTATCATTGTGGAGAGGTATCCCGAATACAGCGAAGAGAAAGCAAACGGTGAAGTTGAAGCGTCCTTCAGTATTCTGAAAGATATTGTTCAGGCGGTTAGAACGGTCCGTTCCGAATTCACGGTTCCTCCCGCAAAGAAAATCAGAGTCAAGGTTAAGGTCGACTCAGAGCAGAAAGCTTTTATGGAAAGCGAGAGCGATGTTATCGCCATGCTTGTCAAGTCGGATGATTTTGAAATTCTCGATAGTTCTGTTACACCCGATGGAGCTGTTGCTTCTGTTGGAAAGGGTTTTGAGGCATTTGTCTTTATCCGTGATGCAATCGATGTTGATAAGGAAATCGATAAACTGAAAAAGAATATTGAAAAAGCTGAGAAAAACAGGGCCGGTACGGAAAAGAAACTGTCTAATGAGAATTTCGTTTCCCGGGCGCCTGAGGATGTTATCGCCAAGGAAAAAGAGAAACTCGCTGAGTTTACCGATGCCATTACAAAGATGAAGAAGCATCTGGCTGATCTGGAAGGCTAAAGAAAGATAAACACTACGAACCGGCAATATTGACTGAATATTGCCGGTTTTTTTTATCTTTTATTGTGAAGCAAAATTCACCAATCAGTAAAAAAAAAGAACTGATACAGAGGATCCCTGTTCTTTATATATGATTTTTAGAAAAAGACTGTTGTTGCGGAGTCATCTTTTCATCGTTCGGTTCATTTTTACATAACAGTTTTTTTGACTATTGACAAATGGATTTCAGAGGCATATAAAAGAATATAAAGGAAAATAGGGGTTTTTAAAGTATGAAACTCAAAGACTGGATAAAAAAAGATCAGTGCATGGTACTTCAGAGCACGACCAAAACAGAAACAATTCTTGAAATGCTCGATGTTATAGCCACCACAGGTAAAATCGGGGATATGGAAAATCTGAAAAAAGAGATTTTTTACAGGGAACAGATTATGAGCACAGGAATCGGTCAGGGGCTGGCGGTTCCCCATGTTAGATTCGACGGGGCCAGGGAACCGATTGTTCTCATTGGAACGAAAGCGGAAGGGCTGTCCGATTATGAATCGCTCGATAATGCCCCTGTAAGAATTGTCGTTATGATTATCGTCGGTGCGGAACAGCATCGGGAATACTTGAGAATCCTCTCTCTCGTAGCCCATAAACTCAAAGACCATGCTTTTCAGGAAGAGCTTTTAAAAGCGGAAAACGGCGAAGATATGGCTTTGCTCATAGCCGGAGAATAAGATGGAAATAGATATACACTCAATTAATATGATACTCCTTCTCGGAGTCGTTCTTTTCGGCGGGACTTTAACCGGCAGACTTTTTCAGAAATGGAAAATTCCCCAAGTGGTCGGCTATATCGGACTGGGTCTGATTCTCGGCCAGACGGGGCTGAATATAATTAATGGCAAGATCATTACCAGCCTGCGCCCTTTCAGCACCTTCGCCCTGGGACTCATCGGTTTTATGATCGGTGGTGAATTAAAGATCCAGACCATTAAAAAATTCGGAAAACAGTTTGTCACCATACTCTTGCTGGAATCTCTCAGTGCTTTTGTCGTGGTGTTTATCTTCATCACATCCCTGTCTTTCTTCTTTTTTAAAGATATGCGCATCGCCCTATCGCTTGGATTGCTGATGGGTGCCATTTCGTCCGCCACGGCACCGGCTGCCACAACAGATGTTCTCTGGGAGAACAAGACGAGAGGCCCTCTGACCACTATTATACTGGGAATCGTGGCCATGGATGATGCTGTATCCCTTCTGCTTTTTGCAGTCGCTACCAGTGTCGCGGGTATACTGACTGGACAGGATGGCGGGAGCCTTCTCGCCAGTCTGGGAGGACTCGCCTGGGAAATCGGTATATCCGTCGCACTGGGTGCAGGGCTCGGATTTCTGCTGTATATCATTATCCGCGGATTCGTAGATGAAGATAAAATCCTGGCTTTTTCGATCGGGGCCATTCTGCTTTTGATAGGTTTGGCGCAGTCTCTTGCTGTCGATGTCATTCTCGCTACGATGGCCATGGGATTTTTCATTTCAAATTTTGCTCCCAGGAGAAGCAAGGAAACCTTTCACCTCGTTGAAAAATTCACTCCGCCTGTTTATGTTCTCTTTTTCGTAATGGTGGGCGCCACGCTCAATGTGAAAGGTTTAACTTTTGTCACGGTTTCTATGGCCCTGGTCTATCTGGTCGGGAGAATGGGAGGTAAAACAGCGGGAAGCATCATCGGCGCTCTGTTGTCGAAGGCTCCCGGTTCAGTCAGAAAATATCTGCCCTTATGTCTTTTCAGTCAGGCGGGTGTCGCAATCGGACTTTCCATTGTCGCCGGCCAGACATTTCCGGGCGTAATCGGCGATACCATTGTTCTGGTCGTTACGGCTACTACTTTCGTCGTTCAGATCATCGGTCCGGCCTCAGTAAAATACGCCGTTTCGAAAGCCGGAGAGGTGGGACTCAACATTTCCGAGCAGGATCTGATCCGGCAGAGCAGGGGGGCGGATCTGGCCGATGCGGATATACCTGTTATAGGGGAAGGCGAAAACCTCAGATCCATTCTCAATATTTTCGCTACGAGGGATAACCTTTATTACCCTGTATCGGATAAGGATAACAGGCTGATGGGAATTCTCTCAATCGAGAAACTCAAAGATACCTTTATCGCTTCTGATCTTTCCGATTATCTTCTGGCTCATGATATAATGGACAAAGTAAACTATACTGCGAGTATGGATACAGAAGCTGCGGAAATATACTCCATTTTCCAGAAAAGCCATGTGGCTTCCATCCCTGTTGTGGATAAGGATGGCAAAGTGGAGGGAATGATAGAATACAGAAGAATGCAGCAGCATCTTTCCAGGCGTCTTTCCGAATTAAAAGAAAAAGCCAGGAGGATGGAAGAGGAGTAACACTATGAAACTGGGATCATTCATCGATAAAAGAGCCATTCTGGCGGGAGATCACTTCGATCACTATTACGACGCCATAGACGCTCTGATTGATATTTTCGGCAAGCTGGATCTTCTTCCCGTCTCCACAGCCGAAGTCAAAGACAAGGTCCGGGAGCGGGAAGCCCAGGGGACAACGGTTCTTCCTACTGGCGTGGCCATTCCCCATGCGAGAATTGAAGGATTCCAGGACCTGCTGATCGGTGTCTGGATCCCGGAAGAGCCGCTTAAGACAGAACAGGGGGAAATAGGCATTCTCTTTTTCTTTCTCACTTCTCAGGTTGGTTCTCTCAATTATCTTCCCATCCTCTCTTCCATTGCCAGGAGCTGCAGCAAAGATAACTTCCCCTATAATCTCAAGGGAATGAATATACATCAGATTCAGGATTATTTTAACGGGATGGTGTTCCGCAAAGAGCTGACGGTCGAAGATATTATGACTCCGGATCCGGTAACCTGCAGCAAGGATACGACTCTCGAGGAACTGCTGGATCTTTTCTTTGAAAAAGGACTCAGTTATATTCCTGTTATCGATGAAAAAAACAGGCAGATCGGAGAAGTCACAATCAAGGATGTTCTCTCCGAAGGGGTTCCCGATTATATAAAACGGTTGGGAAATGTCCGTTTTCTCAAGACGCTGGAGCCTTTCGAGGCATTGCTGAGAAATGAGAAAACCATTCTTGTTAAAGATATCATGAGGCCATGCAACAGAGGGCTTCCCAAGGAAGCATCCATAATCGAAGCGGTTTCCAACATCAGTTCCAAAGGGTACAGGCATCTGCCTATTTTCGACGGCAAGGAGCTGATCGGGCTGGTAAGCGAAACCGACATTCTGCATAAGGTTTTAAGGGGTTAGTTTTCTATGTTTCATCTGGTCATAGGTGTCGTATTTTTTGTTCTCCTTTTTGTACTCATATCACTGGAGGTGGTAAATAAAACAATACTGGCTATACTCGGTGCAGTTTTGTTTATCGCAACGGGAATCATCAATGAACATGCCGCCTATGCTGAAATAGATTGGAATGTAATTTTCCTTCTAATCGGGATGATGGTAATCGTCGGTATTACCAAAGGATCGGGGCTTTTCCAGTACATCGCTATAAAATCTGCAAAAATCGTCAATGGCGATCCCGTTAAAATACTCATTCTGTTTTCCCTGATTACGGCGCTCTTATCCGCTTTGCTGGACAATGTCACGACAGTTCTCATATTAACTCCCGTCATTATTCTGATTTCCGTCGAGATGGGACTGAGTCCCGTTCCCTATATCATCAGTTCGACACTGGCTTCCAATATCGGCGGGATGGCAACTTTGATAGGGGATCCCCCCAATATCATGATCGGCAGCGCGGCGAGACTGGGATTTCACGACTTCCTGATCAATCTGGGGCCTCTTGTTCTTATCTTGCTTGTCGTTCACAGTCTGACCATCTACCTCCTGTTCAGTAATAAACTCAATGTCAGCATGGAAAGGCGGGCCAGAATCATGGAGTTCGATGAAAATGCATCGATCAGTGACAAAGCTCTTCTTATCAAAAGTCTGGCTGTCATGGCCCTGGTGCTCATTATGTTTCTTCTCCATGGCGTAACGGGACTCGAGCCTTCCACAATCGCCCTGGGAGGAGCGGCGCTCCTGATGCTCCTGGTCGGAGGCGAAGAGGTCGAGGAGTTTTTTCATGAGGTGGAATGGTCTACCATTTTCTTCTTTATCGGTCTCTTTATCATGGTTGGCGGCCTGGTCGAACTGGGAGTTATTAATTATCTCGCTGTGAAATACCTTCAGCTGACAAAAGGAAATGTCCTGCTGACCGCCGAATCCATTATCTGGGTCAGTGGGTTCCTCTCGGCATTTCTCGATAATATTCCCTATGTGGCAACCATGATTCCCCTGGTTGAAAACCTGGGTGAACATATCGGTCAGATCGCTGTTCAGCCTGTCTGGTGGTCACTCGCTATCGGTGCCTGTCTCGGCGGGAACGGCACGCTGATCGGAGCGTCGGCCAATGTCGTCAGCGCGGGGATTTCCAGCCGGAGCGGATACAAAATCAGCTTTATGGATTTTACCAGGTACGGAATGATTTCCATGATCAGCACGCTCCTTGTTTCATCTTTCTATGTATATTTGCGATACCTGATCTGATATTCGCACTTTGAAATAACCTTATTTCTTTATTTTCCTGTTGCTCCGCCCAGTCAGTTTCTGAATCGTCCGGTAGTGAGCGTCCTCCGATGTTCCCCAGGGTTTGTCGAAATTCTGGGAATCGAATTTCTGAGTGAACCAGAGAATCTCTTTCTCAAGCCGCAGGTTGTTTTCCTCTATGAGATTGACTACCTCTTCAGTAAATTCAGCCAGTTTACCGGGAGACAGGATTTCTTCCGCCATTTTCAGCAGATCCGGAAGGTGATGGAAGCAGAAGCCTCTTGATCTTCCAAAGACATCCCGGAATTCCTCATCAGTCTTCCACAAATGGACAATGGTAAATGTGTAGCGTTTGAGAGTGTAATCAATTCTATCGCAGATCATACAGGACTCTTCATGACCTGATAGGTGCTTTTCAAGGTCCGATATTGAGGACATAAGCTTTCTGGGTTTCAGAGGACCCAATTTCCCTGAAGCTTTAGCCGCTTCCGACTTAAGCGATTTTAAATAGGGGCGGAGAAGTTCCATTCTCTTTTCCAGATGGGTATGAGTCATCAGTCCCAGCCCATGGTTGCTTCTCTCGGCAAGGAGTCCGGTAAAATGGTCCGGACAAAAACCGGTTTTATTGACTTCGACTCTCGTTTCCGGATTCATAACCGAGCTGCCCAGGTAAAATTTGAGATATCGTTCTTCCGCCTTTTCGGCCAGATCGCAGATGGGGCATTCCGTATCTTCTTTGAAAGCATCCCAGACAGGTATTGTTTCGAGCTTGTATTTCATCAGTTCAGTATATTCTTTTTACCTGATGAAAAAAAGTGAAAAAAATTGAGATTTTTTAGCAGAATGATCATTCTTTATACTATAGTTAATGTAGTGGGAGGTGAATGTTTGATGCCAGCAACTATGGAAATACGCTCTCTCCTGATTAAAAACTTTATTTAGATAATTATTGGGTTTTATAATGAGAGAGTGTTTATATATTGGGGTTCCGTTTCTCCGCGGAACCCCTTTTTTTTGTATAAAATTTCTATGAGAACTTGTTTTCACAGGTTTTGATGAGCCTGAAAATCTCTTCAATGTTTTTTTCCACAAAAAATCTGGCTTTTTCCGGCTCCATGGCTTCATCCAGAGTAATAGGGTGATTCATTATTGAAAATAGAGCATTGATACCGTGTTCATGTACAATGCCCGCATTATCAGCTACAGCGCCCGCGATAGCAATTACGGGAATCTTCTTCTCCGCCGCCAATCGGGAAACACCAGTCGGCGTTTTCCCCATAACTGACTGAAAGTCTATTCTCCCTTCTCCGGTGATAACAAAATCAGCCCCATCCATTTTCGAGGACAGATCTGTCATTGTCAGAATGATATCGATTCCAGGCTTCAGTCTCCCTCCCAGAAATGCGGCGAAGCCGCCTCCGAGTCCTCCTGCAGCGCCGGCTCCTGAGAGCTCATTCATAGGGAAACCGTATTTTTCTTTAACGACCTCATTGAAATGAACCAGTCCTTTATCCAGTTCCAGTACCATCTGCTCATCGGCCCCTTTCTGCCTGCTGTATACATGAGCCGCTCCATTTTGTCCGAAAAGGGGATTGTCGACATCGCAGGCTATAAGAAAGTCTGCCTCTTTCAAACCGGGAATGAGACCGCTGTCATCTATGGACTCTGTGCGAATAAGGTTCTCTCCGCAACCGGACAGCTCTTTGCCCGAAGAGTCGAGAAACTTCATGCCCAGAGCTTCCATCATTCCCATGCCACAATCATTGGTCGCGCTGCCTCCGATACCTATGAGAAATTCGCGGCATCCTTTTTCCAGAGCATCCTTAATCAGTTCTCCCGTGCCGTATGTACTCGTTTTCATGGGGTTCCGCTCATCGGCGGTAAGAAGAGGAAGCCCTGATGCGGAAGCCATTTCTAAAACCGCGGTTTTTCCGTCTCCTGTTATGCCGTATAAAGCCGTAATGGTTTTTCCGAGGGGATCTCTGACATTTACTGTCCTGTACAAACCGCCGGTGCCGTCAACAAGGGCCTGTACGGTTCCTTCTCCTCCATCCGCTACGGGGACTTTAATGACTTCACTCTGCGGATAAACAGCGCGGACTCCCGTTTCAACTGCATCAGCCAGCTCCGCTGATGTAAGGCTGCCTTTAAAGGAATCTGCCGCTACTACAATTTTCATGAATGCTCCTCATCGTCTTAATTTCACAATAATCCTTGACACAACTTCTGCTGCAATTATTATACAAAACTATGAGTATGAAAAAAATAGTCCTCTTCCTGTTATTGTTTGTTTTTACCTCTTTTTTGTATACAAAATCTGTGAAAGTCGCTGCTGTGCAACTCCGGATAAGTGAAAAAACGTATGTTTCTCATGATGTCTTTATCGAAGAAATGGAAAAGAGAATTGTTCAGGCAGTCAATACCTTCCATCCTGATCTTATAGTTTTTCCCGAATATACATCTGTATTTCCGGCCGTTACACCTTATCTTTCCTATGCCGGTGGGCGAACTTCTGTTGAAGAGATTTTCACAGCAATAGGAGAAGACTATAGTGACATAGATACAATCAGGGATCTCTTTGTTCGCGAATCGCAGAGAATGGAGACCCTTATGGACCGATGGGGGACTCTGGCCGATAAGTACGATGTAACAATTGTGGGCGGAAGCTATTTTGCATATGATGGGGAAAAACTGACCAACCGGCTTGTGGTATTCGGTCCCGATGGGAACAGAATCTACAGTCAGGATAAATTTTTTCTCACAGATTTCGAAACTGATATTCTCGGACTTTCTTCCGGTTCGCCTGAAAAGCCCGAAGGATTGATATTGGAAGATAGAAAAATCGTTTTTACAATCTGTCGCGACACCTTTCTCGATCGATGGGAAACATTATACAACGGGGCGGATTTATGGATAGATATCAAGGCCAACGGAGAAACTTATGGAGAGGAACAGGTCGCGCTCTTCTCCCGGGCTCTACCGGCCAGGCTTTCGGATACAGAAGTCCCGTACGGAGCTACGGTCTGCCTGACCGGAAGCTTTCTTGAACTGTTCTGGGAAGGTGTATCATCATTTATCGGAAAAACGGAAGAAGGAGTGCATACTTTTATGACAACCGGGAGTCCGGGAGAAGAGGAAATTCTCTATTTCGTTCTCGATTAAGAAGAATTAATTGCTGTTTTCTTCTTTCTTCAGTATTTTCTAAATGTTTGATAATCGTCAAAATATGCATATACACGTAGATATAGGTTATTAATTTTAGGAGATATATATGGCAACAAAAGAAGATGTGCTGAAAGCCCTGAGTCAGATAGAAGACCCGGACCTTCATAAAGATATAGTCAGCCTCGGATTTATTAAAGAGCTCGTTATTGATGGCGGGAAGGTCAGTTTTTCCATTGAACTGACGACTCCCGGCTGCCCGCTTAAAAATATGTTCAAAACAGAAGCGGAAAGACTGGTCGGAGAACTGAATGACGTGGAAAAAGTTCATGTCGTCATGACGGCGAGACAGAACCGCAATGCCAACGACAGCGATAGTCTTAAACAGGTGAAACATGTCATCGCCGTCGCTTCAGCAAAAGGGGGAGTCGGCAAATCGACTGTAGCGGCGACTCTGGCCAGCGAGTTCGCCTCCAGGGGATTCAAAGTCGGTCTGCTGGATACTGACCTTTTCGGACCTTCTCTTCCTACGCTTTTTAACATTCACGAATCGCAGATTATGCAGAGAAACAACATGCTCATCCCTATGGATTACAAAGGCATGAAATTCATGTCCTTCGGTTTCCTGCTGGGCGACTCTCCCGCCATAATGAGAGGCCCTATGGTTTCCGGTTACATTCAGCAGCTTCTGACAACCGTCGAATGGGGAGAGCTTGACTATCTTTTCATCGATATGCCTCCGGGAACCGGTGATATCCAGCTGACAATCTCCCAGACGATCAAACTCGACGGAGCGGTTATGGTTACCACCCGTTCTTCTCTCTCTCTGGTCGATGTGGCCCGGGGTATCCTCATGTTCGAAAAGGTTCAGATACCCATACTGGGAGTCGTGGAAAACATGGCTTATTTCGTCTGTGACAACTGCGATAAAGAACATTATATATTCGGGGAGAAGAGAAGCGATCTGTCGGAACGTTTCGGTGTTGAAACCATAGCCCATATACCCATTGATTCCGGGCGGGCCAAACCTTTTGACAACTATGAAACAAACGATATCAACAAAGGTCTCGGTGATTCTCTTATCCGCCAGGTCGGAAAAATGTCATCTTCTGTAGAGAAAGCTCCGGAAGTTAAGCTCTTTCCCGACAGAGTATCAATTACCTGGGAAGGAGAAGCCCCCATTGAAATCGGCAATCACCTCTTAAGAGACAGTTGCCAGTGTGCCCTCTGCGTGGATGAATATTCCGGAGAGAAGACTCTTAAGACAGAAGATATTCCGGAGGATATTCACGCTCTCGAATCCGTTCCTCTGGGTAATTATGCCGTTTCCATTCAGTGGAGCGATGGCCATACATCCAGCATTTATCCTTATAAAGTACTGAAATCCCTTAAAAGACTGAACGCCTGACGTTTTTTTGATCGTTTCCCTCTGGTGGAAATCCCTTTGAGCGCTCCTTCGGGAGCGTTTTTTTTATATAGGTGGGAAACGAGTGCAAACAGGAAGAAATATTAAAGCTTTATGCAAAAAACATTATTACTACGATAGTCGTGAAAAAATAACACAAATCAAAAAACAGCGGTTAAAATGGAAAAAAGCAAAAAATGGAGCTGTTAAATGATTATTAAAAAACTTATTGAAGAACTGATCGAAACCCATCCCAAAGTTCAGAACAACATGTCCAGAGAGCTTCTTATTCATAACGCTGTGGAATACGGCAAAGCGCTTGTGACCAGTTGCGGTGCATTGGCCACCTGGACTCCGGCCCGTTCGACCGGGAGAAGTCCCAAAGATACGCTGATTGTAAAAAGGCCTGAAACGAGAGATTCCATTGACTGGACTTCTGATTACAATAATTCCGTTGAACCGGAAACCTTTGATATGATCATTGAAGATGCAGTTGCCATTTTAAAGGGGAAAAGATCCCTTTACATAACCGACCGGGTTATCGGAGCGGATACTTCCTACGCTCTTCCGGTGCGGACTATCACAAATAAGGCACTTACTGCCGTTTTCAGCGACAATATGTTCCGTCCCGTTCCGGAAGATATGGAAAAAAGCGTTTTCGCCGATAAGCCGTTTACTCTGATAGTCGTCCCCTACGATTTTCTCGATTCGGAAAAATATAACGGAAGACTGCGCAGACTCCCCTGCGGCAGAACATCCGATATGGTTATTGCGACAGATTTTGACCGGAGGGTGGGAGTCGTCGTTGGTTCAGCCTATATGGGCAGCGTTAAAAAGCTGATGTTTACTGCCATGAATTATTATCTTCCCCTGGAAGGAATTCTGCCGCTCCACAGTAGTGCGAATGAAGATCTCGAAGGAAGAAGCGCGCTGATTCTCGGTCTTTCCGGAACAGGAAAAACAACTCTTTCCTCCGATCCTGCCAGAGCTCTAATCGGCGATGACGAACATGGCTGGAGTGAAAAGGGAATCGCAAATTTTGAAAACGGCTGTTACGCGAAACTTAATAATCTGAAAGAGGATAAAGAACCGGAAATCTACCACGCCATTTTCCATAAAGAGGACTATATGGAGCATGGTGCTATTATCGAAAACGCCATGATGTATCCCGACGGAGTTATCGATCTGACTGATGAAAGGCTGACTCCCAATTCAAGAGCCTCCTATCCGCAGCGGTACCTGAGTAATGTGAAAATGTCCGGTCTGTCGGAGGGGCATCCCGGAACAATTCTCTTTCTTGTCGCCGATGCCAACGGCGTTATCCCGCCTGTAGCCAAATTAAATACGGAACAGGCTAAACTCTGGTTTCTAATGGGCTATACCAGTAAACTGGCCGGAACCGAAACGGGCATAGTGAAGCCTGTCACGACATTTTCCCGATTTTTCGGAGAACCCTTCATGCCGAGGATGCCAATGATGTACAGCAATCTGCTGGGTGAGAAAATCGAAAAGCATAAAACCAATGTTTTCCTGATAAACACAGGATGGAGCGGAGGCCCCTTTGGTATAGGCAGGAGAATCGGCATTGCCGTTACCCGGAGAATCGTTCATGCGGCCATCAGCGGAGAACTGGATAATGTCGATTATGAGTATGATGAACTCTTCCATGTTAATATTCCGATAGAGTGCCCCGGTGTGGATCCGGCCATCCTGAAACCCTACAATACCTGGATTGACAAGACCGAATTCAATTACAGGGCGGAAAACCTGGCAGAGGAATTTTCAGACCATTTCAACAAAGCCTATGGCCATATGAATATTGACACGAATATAAAAGCCATGTGCCCTGGAAAATATATGGATCCAGAAACGGGCACTTTCATGAACTACAGAAGGAAATAGCATTTTTCTTTGTTTCCCTCCCTTGTGACTTGAATTAGAATTAATAAGGGAGGGCGATATGTGTTTTAATGCTTCACTGGTTCAGACAGCCGAAATCATGGCTGTTGAGTTTAATGCTTATATAGACGATTCGCTTATCGAGCCTGTATATTTTGAATCGGCATTTTCTCTTCCCGAATGGCCGGTCCTCAAGGATGCATCTCCCGATCGATTTGCTCCTTTGACCTGGGGATTAATACCTTCATGGATAAAAAACTACGAAGCTGCTACGGATATCCGCTTTAAGACCCTCAATGCGCGATTGGAAACGCTTCATGAGAAATCGAGTTTCCGCCAGGCTTCGGATAACAGCCGCTGCGCTGTACCGATTGACGGATGGTTTGAATGGAAAGAAGTCCGGGGAAAGAAATATCCCTATTTCATTCACCGGGAAGATGGAAAACCTTTCCTTCTCGCCGGATTATGGTCCCGCTGGGTAAATGAAGAAAGCAATAAGTCCTTTGAGACCTTTTCGGTGGTCACAACGGCCGCTCTTGGTATCTGTGCTCAGATCCACAATACAAAGGAACGAATGCCTTTCATCCTGTCAAAGGAAGGGAAAGACCTGTGGCTTGACAGAAATCTCTCCTTCTCCGATCTTAAAGAAAATATTATACCTCAGTGGAAAGATCTCTCCGCCTATCCGGTTTCGCATAAAGTCTCTTCATCAAAAGAGAACAGAAATGTACCGGAAATCCGCGACAGAATCGATGGACCTGCTGAACAGATGGAGTTTTTTTGAAATATACAACCCTGCTTATAGACGCCGATGATACATTATTCGATTTTGACAAGGCGGAGGAAACATCACTTGACCGATTCTATAAACGTATGGATTTGAAATGTCCCTATAATGAATTCCGTGAAGTTTACAACCGTGAAAATCATCTTTTATGGAAAGCATTCGAAAGGGGGAAAGCTACAGCTGAAAAAGTCAAAGTCCAGCGCTTTGTCAATACGATGAAAGCTCTGGAATTATATGAAGACAACGGTGTTGAACTGAGTCGTATTTATATGGAAGAGTTGTCTCGATGCCGGTTTCTTCTCCCGGGAGCGGATGATTTTTGCGAAAAACTTTCTTCGCACTATAATCTTTATGTGATTACAAACGGTCTCTGGGATGTCCAGCGATCGAGGGTCGGCGATTCGGAAATATACAGAAGATTTTTTAAAGGGCTGATTGTTTCGGAAAAAGTCGGATCCGCCAAGCCCGATAAGGGTATTTTTGACGAAGCCAGAAAAACCGCCGGAAACCCTCTTCTCGAAGAAATGCTGATTATCGGCGACAGCCTGACTTCTGATATCAGGGGAGGGGATCTTTACGGAATTGACTCCTGCTGGTTCAATCCCGGTGGAAAAGAGCTCGTCGGACCGTCCACGCCCACATATGAAGTCGCCGATTATGAAAGTTTGCTGAAAATCCTCCTATAAACCTTCGAAAAATGTTCGATGAATAACCCGGACAGCCTCTTCCCGGTCGTTTCTGTCTACAACGCAGTAAGCCGCGGAATCCGATGCTCCGATTGAAACGATTTTTAAGTCGATGCCCTGCTCGGCGACGGCTCCGATCATGCGATAAGCCAGTCCCTGTGAATGTATGAGGCCGTCGCCTACCAGAGCGATTATGGAAAGATTGTCATAGGGAACCACAGCCGTAATTGTATGAACTCTATTCTCTTTCAGTAATGAGACAGCTCTGTCGAGATCCGGCGATTCCAAATAAATGTTGATAGCCGTTTGAGAGGTTACCACAGATTTGATGTTGATAAAATTTCTGTCGAACAGGGTTGTCACTCTCGCAAGAATTCCCTCTTTGATGCCGACGCCGGCACCTTCCAGTTTCAGAACGGCGAAAGCATCGCTGTAGGTAACGCTTTTTAAAGTTGAACCTATTGTCTCATCGGGACCTATGATCGAAAGCGGGTCAATGATACCTGCTCTGTTGATATTAAAAACTCTTACGGGAATACCCTGGTCCAGGAGCGGCTCCACAGTCCTCGGATGAAGAATCTTCGCTCCGAAATACGAGAGTTCCGCAGCTTCGTTGTAAGAAAGATTTTTCACACGGACCGCTCCGGGAATAAGGCCGGGGTCAGCGGACATATAGCCGTTGACATCTTTCCAGACATCGAGATATTCGGCGTCGATACAGCTGGCGATTGCTGCTGCTGAATAATCGCTCCCACCGCGGCCGAGCAGGGTGATTTTCCTATCTGGAGACACTCCGTAAAAACCCGGTACGATATAAATAGTGTCATTGTTCAAAGCCTGACTTACGCTATTTCTGGAGCGTTCGAAATCAATTGAGGCGTTTCTGAAGGCTCCGTCGGTTACAAGGCCGATTTCTTCAGGCTGGGCTTCGACAGCTTCTATTCCGTGGCTTTTGAGAATCAGAGATAATAAAAGGGAACTGAGCTTTTCGCCGTAACTGAGCACCCTGTCTTCAACAAAGTCGGGGATTTCTCCAATGTAATGAATTCCAAGGAGATATTTTTCCAGTTCTTCCAGACGTTCCTTTACCAGATTGTAGGCTTCTTCCTGGAGTCCGGGATCGGAAATATTCTCTTCCAGGGTTTCCTTCTTCAGCTTTTTGAGAAAGGTTATTATTTCTCCTACATGGCTCTCATCCCTTCGGGCTGTCTCAAGGCCTTCCGTCAGATAATTGGTAATACCGTAGAATGCCGATACGACAATGACGAGAGGCCTATTGTATCCTTCTATGGTTTTTATGATTTTAGTTATGTCTTCTTTGCTTTTGAGGTTTGAACCACCGAATTTAACTACAATTTTTTTCATTTCTCTCTCCCGAAGGCAAATGCAATATGTGAATAATACTGGCAAAATAAAACGAAAAACATAAAATAATTCACAACATTTACTTTTTCAGTTGTTTAGCTTGGTAAATATTATGAAAAAGATTACGAAAAAGCTTGCCAATCCCATAAAGTAAGTTATCATAAGTTATTAGAAATTGTAACGGTTTCAGGAGAGTTAAAAAAAGATTGAAAAAAGTGAAGGCATTCAGTGCGGGAACGATTATCCTGCTGCTGTTTATGGTCGGAACTGTGGTTCTGTACGGTAACGTTATGGGGTTGGCCAATTTCTTTTCAACAATAATGGCTACAGCCCATGATCTTTTGATCAATACGGTTCTGTTTATTCTGGCCATTACTGTCCTGGCAGGGGCTCTCGGGAGTTTTATGTCGGAATTTGGAATTCTGGCTCTGCTGAACAGAATCCTGGCTCCGGGAGTCAAGCTTTTATGGCGTCTTCCCGGTTGTTCGGCTCTTGGAGCCATAAGCACTTATGTTTCTGACAATCCGGCTATAATTGCTCTTTCGAAAGATAAGAGTTTTATTGACTATTTCGAGGATTATCAGAAACCGGCTCTGGCTAACTTCGGGACTTCCTTCGGAATGGGGTTGGTCGTAACGGCTTTTATGATGTCTCTCGGTTTTTTCAAAGAGGCTATGATAGGGAATCTTGGCGCCGTGTTCGGTTCCATTGTTTCCACAAGAATCATGCTCCGCTTCACAAGAAAGGAGTTCGGCGTAGAGAAGGGAAAAACTGCACTGGCTGAAGATCCGGAAGCCTATAGATACAGGACAATCCGTGAAGGTAATCTCTTTCAGAGAGTTCTGGACGCGCTGCTGGAAGGCGGCAAAGGTGGTCTGGAGATCGGAGCGCAAATCGTTCCGGGTGTCCTTATCATCTGTACGCTGGTTCTTATGATGACTTTCGGTGCCGGAACGGCCGGATATGACGGCAGCGCTTATCAGGGGATTCCGATTCTTCCCAAAGTCGGGGAGTTTCTATCCTGGCCTCTGAAAGTTTTATTCGGATTTTCCTCTCCCAATGCCATAGCCTTTCCCATAACGGCTCTGGGAGCTGTCGGGGCTGCGCTCGCACTGATACCGAATTTCATCAGTGAAGGACTGATAACCGGAAACGATATTGCTGTCTTTACAGCCATCGGGATGACATGGTCCGGTTATCTGTCGACTCATATAGCGATGATGGATTCTCTGGGATTCAGACATCTGACGACAAAAGCGATTCTGTCCCATACCATCGGAGGGATCGCGGCGGGCGTTTTCGCCCACTATGCATTTATGATATTTCTCGGATAGTTTCATCCGTAAAATATATTCTCTTCATTTATTACAATTTTACACTGTTGGTCACCCCTCTGACGTTGTCGAGGGGTGATTCTTTTTGCAGAATAACAGTTTTCAGTTTAAATTATAAAGATGAAGAAGATACTCAAGAGATTTGTTCTGATTTTACTCACTTTAATCAGTATCTCAGTGATTTACACCTACGGATACAGGGCTGTTTTTACCATACTCTCAAACCGGGCCGTCGCAGGGGAAAGCCAGATTGACTTTGCCGGAACTGGCCGGGGAATCTCGTGGATCAATGAATCGGCATCACAAACGCTTTTTTTTATCCCCTCTTCTCAGGAATCGGCCGTGGAGGAGCTGTACGGCTCATGGCTGCGCGAATTGCATACGGCTCAGGGAGTCAATATTATCGTTCCCCCATTTAATGGAGCTGTTAATTCTCCGTCTCTGGACAATCAGTCTGTCAATCCTCAATCCCGGAGTAATCAGATCCTCTACTCTTTTAATCTTTACAGCGGCATGGTCGGCAAAAAACACGATATAACTGTCATGTCAACTGGTGACGGTTCCCTGCAGGCGCTGGCACTGGCCGCTTCAGGCGCCGCCGTCGATAAGTATATGCTCCTATCTCCTGTACACGGCGACAGAACAAACCGCGGGACCGGCTTTTTTCAGAAGATCGCTTCTTTGCCTTTTCTTTATTATCTGCTGCCCTGGCTGCCTGACAGTTTTGGAAAAAACAGAATCGGCCCTTATGATATTCTCAATGATGAACTCAGCGAATCTTTTTCCCAACGGGAAGGGGTATTCTATCCCCGTTATATTAATAACAGGTCGCTATCTGCAATAGACCGGGCAGCAGGAAAAAGCATGGAGGATATTGATAAGATAGATCCGAATCGCTTTTTTATCATTTACGGAGACGATGACCTTTCCTATTCGCTTGAAGGGTTCGAAAGAATGGGAGATGCACTGAAATCGGGAGGAAGCGAAGTGACTATCATGCGCATATCATCCTCCGGCAGAATGCTTCTTTTCGATAATGGAAAAGGCCGGATTCTCGATCTGATTTCCATTCTTCTTCAATAGGAGACCGCTTCCACAGGTATATCTTTTATGCTAGTATGACTCCATTCATAGAACAACGATTGGAGTTAGTATGGGAAAGGAAAACATAGTAATCGCAGATGAAAACGAAAAAGGGAAAAAAGGCCCCGATTTTATCAGGCAGATCATAAACCACGATCTGGAAACCGGTAAGAACGGAACAAGTGTACATACCAGGTTTCCACCGGAACCGAACGGTTATCTTCATATCGGCCACGCCAAATCCATCTGCCTCAATTTCGGAATCGCCGAAGACTACGAAGGGGGTAAATATAATCTCCGCTTTGACGATACCAATCCTGAAAAAGAGGAAACTGAATATGTCAAATCCATAATCAGGGATATTGAATGGCTTGGTTTCGATCTTACAGACAGAATCTTTTACGCTTCCGATTACTTTGAACAATTCTATGAATACGCTCTCCAACTGGTTAAAGCCGGCAAGGCTTATGTAGACAGCCTCAGCGCTGAAGAAATCCGTGAATACAGAGGAACGCCTACAACTCCTGGAAAGAACTCTCCTTACAGAGACAGATCTGTTGAAGAGAATCTCGAAATGCTCGAGAACATGAAAAACGGAAAATACAAAGACGGCGAGCATATCCTCCGCGCTAAAATCGATATGTCTCATGTCAATATGAATATGCGCGATCCCGCTATTTACAGGATCAAGAATGCAACTCATCACAGAACCGGAGACAAATGGCATATCTATCCCATGTACGATTTCGCACACGGTTATGAGGATGCCATCGAAGGGATTACCCATTCGATCTGTACGCTCGAGTTTGAAAATCACAGACCGCTCTATGACTGGTTCCTCGATAATGTAACGGCACCCTGTCATCCTCAGCAGATAGAGTTCGCACGCTTGAACCTGACAAACACAGTAATGAGCAAACGATATCTTCTGGAATTGGTTACTTCCGGTCTTGTCGACGGTTGGGATGATCCGAGAATGCCGACGATTTCGGGATTGAGGAGAAAAGGCGTCACACCTTCCGCCTTAAAAAGATTTGCCAGAGAAATCGGTGTTTCTAAAGTTAACAGTTTAATCGATATGAACTTCTTTGATTTCATAATCCGGGAGGAATTGAATGAAACCGCTGACCGCGTCATGGCGGTCCTCGATCCTCTGAAGGTGGTCATTACCAATTACGACGAAGGAAAATCGGAGCTTGTCGATGCGGAGAACAATCCTCAGGCGGAAGATGCGGGAAACCGTCAGATTCCTTTCTCCAGGGAAATCTATATCGAACGAGATGACTTTATGGAAGAACCTCCTAAAAAATTCTTCAGACTAGCTCCGGGGAAGGAAGTCCGGCTGAAACATGCATACTTCATAACATGTAATGATGTTATCAAAGACAAAGAGGGAAATATCACAGAATTGCATTGTACTTATGACCCCGAAACCAAAGGTGGAAATGCTCCTGACGGTAGAAAGGTGAAGGGAACGCTTCACTGGGTATCGGCTGAACATGCCGTAGATGCGGAAGTGCGTCTTTACGAACCTCTTTTCACTCTGGAGGATATGTCAGATATGGAGGAAGGGAAGGTGTATAAAGATTACCTGAATCCCGCTTCTCTGGTAATTCTGGAAAACTGTAAAGTGGAACCTTCCCTTGCAGATGCTGTTCCTGGTAATCCTTATCAGTTCCTGAGAAAAGGGTATTTCAGCGCTGATTCCAGGTATCACACCAGTGAAAAACCTGTTTTCAACAGGGTCGTGGCGTTAAAGGATTCCTGGGCCAAAATTCAGAAAAAATAAAGATGCCCGGATATCAAATCTTTCGGGTGTAGACAAAATGAAGGGGTTCGAAAGAACCCCTTTTTCAGGAACAGATAAATGCTTATTTGTAGTAAGCTACTGCCGTTTTTGCTGCCAGTACCGCATTATTAAGTACTAGTTCGATATTGGATGCCAGACTGTCCCCGCCTGTCAGTTCGGAAACTCTGGCCAGTAGAAACGGGGTGGATTCCTTGCCCTTGATACCTTTCTGTGAGAGCTCCTGAAGCGCCTGCTCAATAGCCCTGCTGATGACAGCTTCATCCATAGCGAATTTATCGGGAATGGGATTGGCGATAACAGCTCCCCCTTTCAGACCCAGATCCCATTTTGATTTAAGGGCCGAAGCAATCAGGTCCGGTGTGTCCAGACGATAATCTACGGAAAATCCGCTTCCGGGAGTATAAAAAGCCGGCATTTCATCGGTTCCGTACCCGATGACGGGAACGCCGTGAGTTTCCAGATATTCCAGAGTCAGTCCTATATCGAGAATCGATTTGGCGCCGGCACAAAAAACGGCAACGTCAGTCTGCGCGAGTTCTTCCAGATCTGCTGAAATATCAAAAGTTTTTTCAGCACCTCTGTGAACGCCGCCGATGCCTCCGGTAGCAAAAAATCCTATACCGGCCATCGAAGCGACAATCATTGTCGAAGCGACTGTCGTAGCACCGTCTTTTCCTGTTGAAACTATAAATGGAATATCCCTGCGGCTGACTTTTGTCACGGCGGTACCCGCTTTGCCGAGATAATCGAGCTGATCCACTGTCAAACCGGCTTTCAACCGTCCGCCGAGAATGGCAATGGTCGCGGGAACGGCGCCTTCCTTCCTGACAGTATCTTCAACTCTTTTCGCCGTTTCCACATTCTGCGGATATGGCATGCCGTGGGATATGATAGTCGACTCCAGTGCCACCACAGGTTTTCCAGACCGAAGGGCTTCTTTCACTTCATCATTCACATCCAGATATTTATTCATTGAATCCTTCCTTAATCATCATTTCTATTTTTTCAGCTGTTATATCTTTGTTTATGGTATCCCGGCTCAGAATTGTCAGTTGTGAAGCTGCAGATGCGAAGGCCAGGGTTTTGTCGATGGAAAAATCATTTAAATAGGCATGAGCCAATGCTGCAGTGAATGCATCTCCCGCTCCGGTAGTATTAACCGGTTCGATGTACTCTCTCTTAAAAATTCTGGATGTTGCGGAATCCTTATAGAGAATGCCGTCAATTCCCAGGGAAAGATAAACTCTTTTCAGCCCGGAAAGGAGAAGCTTATCTGCTATCTCTTCAGGAGATGAGCCGGATTTCAGTGACAGAGCGCTGAGAACCTCAGCTTCCAGTATATTGGGTTTTATGGTATGGATGTATCTGAGAAGATCGGTGACCTTTCCGGCTTTGGCTGTTGAGACCGTATCGACGAAAATATCTTTGACACTTCCATAGTTTTCTGCCAGATATTTCAGAACCGGCTCGGATAGATTCGCATCCAGAATCAGGAGAGACGCCCCGTTGATGATGCTCTTTTTGCTCTCAAGATAATCTCTGTTGAGTTCATCTATAAGCTGCATATCCGATACGGCTGAAATCATATCTCCTTCGCCATCGAGGATTGAAAGATACACGGATGTACCGAAACGGGAACTCGTTTTTATATGATTCGTATCTATACCGGCATTTCTGCACGAATCAAGAAGTTTTTCTCCGTATAAATCATCTCCCAGAACAGTCAGGAGCTTAACGCGGGATCCCATCCTGGCGAGATTTTCTGCAATATTACGGCCCACACCGCCGGGGGATAGAGTTACGGTTCCGGGATTGGAATCGCGTTCGATCAGAGACGCCAGAGGCGTTCCGAGAATATCTATATTGGATCCTCCGATTACGACGGCATAAGGCTCTTCATTGAGAATATAACCTTTTCCTGCAATATATCCCTTGGAGATGAGATTCATTATATGACCGGCCGCGGCCGAACGGCTTATGCCGAGTTTTTCGGCACATTCCAGCTGACTGATCATGGGGTTGGCTCGGATCAGTTCCAGTATTTCCTTTTCCCGCTTAGTCATAAATAAAAACTCCAAACAATTGTTTGATTAACTAACATATGTTTGGAGTTTATTATCTTTCGCCTTTTACTGCAAGAAAAAAGTGATTTCTATTTTCCGGAAATGAACGAAATCATGAAGCCCTTAATGCTTTAAATGACTTTAAGCTCTTTTCCTATTTTGATAAAGGCTGCTACTGCTTTGTCCAGATCTTCTATGCTGTGAGCTGCCGAAATCTGAGTTCTGATTCGGGCTTTTCCTCTGGGCACGACTGGAAAAGCAAACCCGATAACGTAAATTCCTTCGTCCAGAAGCTTATCAGCCATTTTCAGAGCAAGAGGTTCATCATAGAGCATAACGGGAATGATCGCCGTATCCCCCGGTACTATATCAAAACCGGCGTCTATCATTTTTTGCTTGAAATAGGCTGCATTGGATCGTGTTTTTTCTGCCAATGCGTTTGATTCGCTCAGTATCTCAATAACTTTCGATGTTGCACCGACAATAGCCGGAGCGAGGGTATTGGAAAAGAGATAAGGTCTCGATTTCTGCCGGAGCATTTCAATGATCTCTTTCCGTCCGGAAGTACAACCGCCGTTTCCGCCTCCCATGGCTTTGCCGAAGGTTGTTGTGATAATATCAACACGTCCGGTTACGCCGCAGTGTTCCGCGGTTCCCCGTCCGTTTTCTCCGATATAACCAGTCGCATGGGAATCATCGACCATGACAAGAGAATCGTATTTCTCGGCTAAATCGCAAATCTCGTCCAGTTTGGCTATATCTCCATCCATGGAGAAAACGCCATCGGTAACGATAATACGGTAACGGGCGGCGGAAGCTTCCTTGAGTGCTTTTTCAAGGTCTTCCATATTGGAATGTTTATACCGGAATCGCTGTGCTTTGCAGAGCCTGACTCCATCTATTATGGAGGCATGATTGAGTTCATCGGAAATAATGGCATCTTTCTCTGTAAGCAGCGGTTCAAAGACTCCGCCGTTGGCATCAAAGGCGGCGCAATAGAGAATCGTGTCCTCTGTCCCTAGAAATTCTGAAACCTGCTTTTCCAGGTTTTTATGAATGTCCTGTGTTCCGCAGATAAAGCGTACGGAAGAGAGGCCGTATCCCCGATCGTTCATGACATCCTGCGCTGCTTTCACGACCTGTTTGTTTCCTGCGAGCCCCAGATAATTATTTGAACAGAAATTGAGTACCTTTGCACCCGAGGATACTGAAATTTCTCCTCCCTGCGCTGAGGTAAGGATTCTTTCATTTTTATAAAGACCCTGTTCCTTTAATTCTATAAATGATTTCTGAAGATCGTCTTTCATTTTTCCGAACATACTGGTTTCCTCTAATTGTATTTTTCTATATTTTATTATGTAGGTAATATTAACATGGAAAGAGGAGATCTCCAATGGAGTTTGTAAAAGAGGAGCTTGAATCCCGATATCTGGATTTGAATGAAGAAAACAGGCTCAAGCTCTGGCAGAGGTTTGCTTCTTTTTTGAATGATTATGAATTGAAGATATGCATGAATGAGGTTAAAAAAGGTAATAGAGACCTTTTCGCCATTCATTTCACCAATGGCTATATACAGAAATATCAGATTTATTTTAATCAGGTATTGGGAAGTCTCGAAGAGGAGGAAGATTATGGAAGGAACAGTTGAAGACCAGGATCCATATGAACAGATATTGGGAAAATCGTGGAAAATTCTGCTTATACGGGGAATTTTTATAAGTCTCGTAGGCACGGTTTTATTGATTAAACCCACATCGGGCCTCGCATTCACAGCTGTAATCTTTTCTCTGTTTATCGCACTGGACGGGATTACCCAGCTGGTGGTGGGATTCAGAATGAATACAGTTAATGAACTGTGGTGGGGGTCGGTTCTCAAAGGTACAATTGAAGTTATCCTGGCGGCTGTCATCATTTCACACCCGAAAGGATTCGGCGAACTGGGGGCTTCGGCTCTTCTTATTCTTCTGGGTATCGTTTTCCTTGTTTCCGGAATAATCGATTATCAATTCCGCAAAGGTAAAACCGGAACATTCAGCTCTATTATACTCTTTCTACTAGGAATCCTTTTACTGGCAGCGCCGCTTTTTGCCGCCAACATAATCCTTCGGCTCATAGGCATAGCCGCATTATCAGCGGGTACAGCCAGAATCTACCGGGCTTTCCAGTACAAACGCTTTAATTGACTTTCATAAGCAACAGAGTCTGATCATCGTGCTGATCCATCCCCTCTGTGAACACTTTCAGATTCTTTCTGATTTCCTCGGTCAGACTGACGGGATCGAGTGATGCGTTGTGTCTGATTATGGATAATAACCTGTTTGTCGTGAATTCTTCTCCGACACTGTTTCTGGCTTCATTAAGACCATCGGTGAAAAGAACGAGATAATCCCCTTCCGATACCTGAAATCTTTTGTGGCCGAAGACCGTATCGGCCTCCAGTCCGAGCGGCAGACCGTCCGTATCGAATTTGACGAATTTATCTTTTTCAGCTTTGTAGACATATAAAGGGTGGTGAGCTCCATTCGTATAGGAAACAACCTTTTTTTCCGTATCGTAAATAAACAAACCGATAGTGGCAAAATGATCAATCCCCAGCCTGGCTGTCAGCAGATTGTTAAGCATGGTTACGACTGAACGAGCATTGTGGGTCGTCGAAGTGATAAGACGGAGAATCGTTCTGATCATTGTCATTACTAGCGAGGCGGGTACGCCTTTTCCCGCAACGTCGCACACTGTAATCAACAGCTTGTTATCATTTAATTTAAATGCGTCATAGTAGTCTCCGCTGATACCCTTGGCCGCTTCGGAGTAAGCGTGAAGAGAAGCGCTTTTTACGACCGGAAGCTTATCGGGAAGCAGATTTTTCTGAATATCCGAGGCTACGTTCAATTCCTTGACCAGCTCGTGCCGGGAAAGAAGCTCCCGGTACTTGTTGAGGTTATCAAGCGCCATGGCTGAATACTCTCCATATGATCGGAGGAAGGAAAAATCCAGGTCCGAAAAATGGTCTCCTTCCTTTGTTTTGCAAACGCCGAGAATTCCCAGAAGTCTATTCCCGACGATAAGCGGGATCAGTACCATGGAACTTATATAGAGCTCGTCTTCCGGAAAGCTGTTAAAGGGAAGCCTGTCGTCTTCAAAGGAATCTTTGATAAAGACCGGAGTTCCCGATGAAGCGACTTCACCGATCAGGCCCTGTCCGACATTGAAAGTAATGGACTTGAAATAGGCTATAAGGCTGTCTTTCCGGTTACTGACCTTTCGGGAAACCTGAAAAGGGGGTGGAAAGTAGCCCGATATGTTTGATACGACGAGTTTTCTCGACTCCTCCTCGACTGTAAACATGATTCCGGCTTCAGCTTTTGAACTGTCAATCGCCAGTTCTACCATGTTGTCGATGAATCCCTGCTGATTAAGGTCTACAGAGATGGAGTTGCCGATATCCCTCATAACATCCCGAAGGGAATCCATTTTTTCCCACAGCGTATCGGTAAAAACCGTAAAATCCTGTGAGAGACTTCCGAATTCATCGCGGGATTTTATTTCAAGCCTTGCGGAGAAATCTCCTTCGGCAAGACGTGCAATATATTTCTCCATTTTTTTAATATTAAGCGTTGTCTGTCTTGAAAAGAGAGTACTGATAACAACAATCAAACCGAGAATCAAACCGAGCAATTGAATGGTTCCGACTCTGTTCTCTGCAATAAAACGATCGATCCCCGCATTGATTTCGAGCAGAACCTCATCGAAAAGCGCATTGATTTCAGTCATGGACTGATCAATCATCATCATGTTGTTTTCCAGAACACCGAATTCTTCTTTAAGTTTTTCATTATCGATGGCTCCGCTTTTCAGCATTTCAAACAAGTCGATGATACTTGTCATTTCCGTATCAATTTCTTTCAGATTACGGTCATTCATCAGAACATTCAGCTGGATATTGATCGGTTTGTAGTAATTATTAAAAATGGTATCCCAGCCCCTGGAAATCTGATCCAGAATGTACTTTATTTTTCCACCTAGCCTGTTTATGCCGGGGTTTTCCGTAAAACTCTTCAGTTCCTTGTAGAACTCGCTGTATGAGTCGAGCCAGTCTTCATAGGTATTGTCTATCAGGTTGCGGTCCGAAATAAAACGGGCGCTTTTGAGAGAAAGCTCATTCTGAAGCGTCTGTATTTTCACTCCTTCCAATTCAATCCTTTTCAGGTCCATCGCTTCCTGAAACTGAGTGTAAATCAAATATGAAGCGGCTATAAAACCGAAAATGATGAGAAAACCTATAGAAAAGAGCTTATTCCGGATAGTCATATACTATTCACCTTTATATTTCATAACTAAAAGAGATTGATCGTCATACATATAAGATCCGCGCATGAATATTTCCATTTCATTCCCGATAATCTCGGTAATTTCACCGGCATCTTTATCAGAGTATTTTTTTATTTCCCTGAGAAGCGTTTTCATGGAAAACTCATTTCCGTGGATATTTCTGGCTTCAGTCAGACCGTCGGTACAAATGGCAGCTATATCCCCGGGATTCAGTTTGATCTTCTGTTGGGGATAGACTGTTTCCTTTTCGACTCCTACCGGCAGGCCTTCAGTATTAAAACTGCTGAAACGGCCGTTTTCCTTACGGTAGATATTGAGCGGCAGGTCCGCGGCGTTTGAAAAAGTCAATTCACCGGTTTTCGTATCGATAATCATGATCCCCATTGTCGCATACTGGTCCGTACCGACCTTACCGGAAATCGTGTTGTTCAGTGTCGTCAGCATCGTGCCAGCATCTCTATCGGGATGGGCTATTACCCTGAGAATGGTCCGGATCATTACCATAACCAGCGCAGCGGGAATACCTTTACCCGCAACGTCGCAAACAACAACAGCTGTCTTGTTTTCAGATATGCGGAAGATGTCGTAATAGTCCCCACTGATACCTTTCGCCGTTTTGTGAAATGACGAAATCTCGAAATTTTTAAAGCGCGGCAACTTGTTCAGACGAAGTCCCTGCTGAATCTCTGTCGCAATCGAAAGCTCTCTTGAAAGCTCGAATTTTTCTTTGAGCTCATTATATTTGTATCTGTTGTCGATCGAGAGAGCGGTGTACTCGCCGAAGGTTTTCATATTGGTAAAACTCAAGTCTGTAAAATAGACATAAGGTTCTTTTTTCGCAAGCGCGAAAACTCCCAGTACATTGTTGGCAACGAGAAGAGGAATAGCCATGAAAGATGATATGTGGAGCGGGTCGTTTGACCACCGCTGCGGCAGCTCTCTGGTCTGGTCTCCGTTTTTAATAAAAATCGCTTCACCGGTACTGGCGACCTTCCCTATGACGTTGTCTCCGGGAGAGATATCTGTCTGTCTGAAATGTTCAAAGGCCTTCTCCGGATTCTGAGTGATGGATGCCGACAGGGGATAGGGCGGTGGAAAATCCCCTTTTACAAAAGCCGGCCTCAGGATCTGTTCTTCCTCATCATACAAAAAGATAGCCCCCGCATCGGCCTGTGAGTTCTTTACCGCCAGATTGAGGATTTCCCGTTCTACTGTTTTGATATCGTCCATATCGCCGCTGATTTCCGCCATATCCTTCATAATGGTCCGAACCGCATCGAGACGTGTCCAGAGCATGTCGGTAAAGCTGTTGAAGTTATCTGAGAGGGCTTTGAATTCATCGCTCGAACGGATATCAAGTTTCACATTGAAGTTTCCGGCGGTTACAAGACTGGCCGTATTCTGTATCTGCCTTACCTGCCTTGAAAGACCTCCCGCATAGAGAAAAGCTGTTACAAGCGCTGCTGCGATAATGAGAATCAGCAGACCGAGAATCAGATAAAGAGCAAAATCGATTCTCTTTTCAATTTCTACGGAAATACCATAGATAAGAGTTTTCATTATAGTCGTGTAGCTGATCATCTCTCTTTCAACGTCTCTCTGTTCATCAATGAAAGTCCCGAGAACTTCGATTTCCGAAGGGTTGAGCAGCTCTGCCAGATTTTCATAGTTATGGGCGTAATTGAAAGTGTAGTCGCCAACCTTCATTTTCAGATTTTTTAGCGTGACTTCCTTTACGGTTCTATTGAAATTATCAAGGGTTTCCATCTTCATGTCTTCCCATCTGGTGGTAAGATGAAGGATGTCTTCAGTCAGTTTTTTTCCAAGTAACCTCATATCCGGATTGTCGTTCAACTGTTCAAGATGCCTGGTATAGGTTGAGACGGAAGAATGCCATCGATAATCCATTTCGGAAAAATTCGAGCGGCTGTTTATCAGCATCGATGTTCTGTAGTTTATCTGATTGAGCTTGTTCAGTACTTTCTGTGTTTCGATTTCAAGATTTTTGAAATTGACAATATTCTGGAGAAGTACAAGAAACAGCGTGATGGCTATGATAAAAGCTCCAGCTGTGGAAAGTTCCATTATTAGCATTTTCTGTCGGATTCTCATCAGACTTCTCCCTTACCGAGTGTTCGTTTATGCGGTTTAAAAATCATATAGAATATAGGGATTTTATCATATTCAATGGTCTAAGGGAAATGAAAAAAAATCCATAGCTTTTCCTGCAGCAGATAATATGATAGATTTTTCCCTATGAAAGTAGAAATCCGTTTTTCTGGATTATTGTATATCCTTATATTGTTTTTTTTAGCTTCCTGCTCTCCGGAGCAGTTCTCACCGCGGTCGGATAATCGGCTTCTTCTCGGAACCGTTTGCGTCATCTCTCTGGACAAGAGCGAACCGGTTGAGCTTTTCGATCAGGCTTTCGATATTATCGCTCAAGAAGAACAGCTCATGAGTCTTCAGGTGCCTGACAGCGATCTGTCAAAGGTGAATCGTTCAGCGGGAGTTTCGGCTGTTAAAGTTTCTCCCGATACTCTCGAAGTCCTTGGAGCCGCATTAAATTACGCTTCAATGTCCGGTGGAGCCTTCGATCCGTCGATCGCGCCGCTTGTCGAACTCTGGGGTATTGTTACAGGAGACGCCGTCAGCCCTCCTGATCCCCTGGAGATTGAACCGGTCCGCAGTCTGACCGATTATACAAAGGTTCTTATTGATGACAAGTCGGAAACAGTCTTTCTTGAAAATAAAGGGATGAAAGTCGATCTCGGAGCCATTGCCAAAGGGTATGTCGGCGACAGGGTGAAGGATTTTCTCCTGTCACAGGGTGTTGAAAGGGGCATTATCAATCTGGGGGGGAATATAGTCGTAATCGGCAGCAAACCGGGAAATGAACCCTGGAAAATCGGAATCCAGAATCCTTTTGACAACAGAGGCAGGCATATCGGGCTGGTTTCTGTTTCAGACAGCACGGTCGTCACATCGGGTATATACGAAAGATTCTTTATGTACGAAGGAAAGAGATACCATCACATCCTGGATCCCTGGACAGGTTATCCAGTGGATAACGAGTTGGCATCTGTGTCTATCATAGCTGAAAAATCAATGGATGCTGATGCGCTCTCCACATCTCTATTCGTGCTGGGGATTGATAAAGGGCTTCAGCTTATTGAAAATATCAATGGAGCAGAAGCTATTTTCGTTACAAAAGAAAAGGAAATTGTTCTGTCCTCCGGTGCGGGCGACTTTTTTGAACTGAAGGACAACGGCTTTACCATTATTTCTCAGCGATAGCAATGAGGCGCTGGGCATTCTGGTCATATGGAATGCCGTCGTAATCTCCGAAAAACTCGATGGTTTTAAAACCGGCACCTGATAACAGTCCGGCCAGTTCCATGGCGGAAAAAATCCTGTGCCGGAAAGTGGCATCGGTTTCATTTCCGTCTTTGAGAAAAATCCATCTTGTTTCCAGTTCCGTCCAGTTCAGATTGATAGCGTATTCCACCATTATTTTAAAATCGTCGTATTCATACCAGAAGCAATCGCGAAAATCTTTGGCCAGGACTTCTTTACCCGTGCATTCTATAATGAATTTTCCCCCTTCCATGAGCGAATCATAGACATTTTTGAAATATATCATATCGTCGTCCGGATCTTCAAAATATCCCAGCGAATTATAGAGGTTGAAGGCTGCCCGATATGCGGATTCTCTTCTGAAATCGAGGATATCCTGATGTAGGAATTCTATGTCGAGATTCAATTGGTCGCGCTTTTCTTCCGCTGTTTTCAAGTAAGGACGTGTTATATCGACTCCCGTCACTTTCATGCCCCGGTCGGCCAGTATGCACGAATGACGGCCCTGGCCGCAGCAGCTGTCAAGCACGGCGTCTCCGGGTTTTAGATCAGCGAGCATAATCAGATTATCGATTTCGTAAGAAGCTGAACGGTTCCTTTCCCTGTCAAACATGACAGGTCCGTAGGTGATCCAGAATTCATCGTCGTAATACCACTTTTTATTCATTGAAGGTCTCCAAAAAACCGAAAATATTGGATATAACCAGTCTATACGATATACTATTTTACTGTAAGATTTATGTGAAAATCCCCAAGGAGGATTGTACAAATGAAAAGAATCGCAGCATTGGTTTGCTCTATTATATGGGTTTCCGCCCTTTTCGGGCAATCGGTTCATTCCTCAGGCGATAATGTATTTAATCTCTATTCCATACAGAATCTGGGTGGAGGAGTCCATATAGTCGATATGGATACACCCCACAATACCATGTATAACCCCGCAGCAGCCGCGGGATTTCAGAGAATCACAGCAGATATCAATTATATCAATCTGCAGGGACTGGGGACTGTCGCGGGAGCCGGTCATGCCGTAAATGCCGGCGTCTCATTTCCTACGAAATACGGAGTCCTGACAGGATCATTGCGATGGATCGGAACAAACAGAATTGTCGGTTCGACCATGGATTACGGGAATGTTTTTGCGGGGAATTTCACTTTTTCCAAAGAAATATACTCAGATTTCTACCTCGGTGCCGGAATCAATGTCTCGGCGGGCTGGGACGCAGGCGTTTCAACTTCAGCAGACTGGGGACTGGGTTTGAACCTGGGTTTCCTCCATTTGCCCGGTCAGATAGCTTTTATGAAAAACTTCCGCTGGGGAGCGAGTTTAACCAATATGGGTAAGGGATTCGGCGATGCTTCGGCAGGTTATGACAGGGCCATTCCCGGAAACTTTACACTGGGCGCCGGAGCCGGATTTGACATCTTCGATCAGGAAAACTTCAGATGGTCGGTTTCGGGAGATTTAAGAGCGCCCACATTCACAGATTTAAAACTGGATCTGGGAACAGACATCCTCATTGCCGGAATTGTGAATGTCGAAACTTCATCATCTTTCTCTTTGCGCGACGCTATCGCCGGTGAAGCTACGACACTGATACCATCGGTGGGGGTTTCAGTGAAAATACCTCTGGGAGGTAAGGAAAAAGCCGACCTTCTGGGGTCCAGCGAAATGAATATCAATGCCGCTGCGGCACCGCTCTATGACGGACTGTGGGCTTTCGGAGGCGGACTGACCATTCCTTTCGGAGTTCTTGATGACAATCCGCCGGAACTGGAAGTCGATTTCCCCAGAACAATTTATATATCACCGAACTTTGATGGAATTCAGGATGAATTGATTATTCCCATCACCGTGACCGATGAGCGACACATCAAAGGCTATTCTCTTGTTATTAAAAACGAAAGCGGCGAAATCATCAAATCCATTTACAACAAAAACGAACGGCCGGAAAATGAATCAATCAAAAACCTGTTCCATAAAATTGTTTCCGCTAAAGAAGGCACGGCCGTTCCCCAGTCATTCCGGTGGGATGGAAAAGGAGATTCGGGAGAAATGGTTCCCGATGGAACCTATAACTTCGAAATAGTATTCTGGGATGACAATCTCAATTATACAGAACCCTATCAAGGGAAATTTATAATTGACACGGTTGCTCCTTCTGTAGAAGTTTCCTCTATCGAGGGAACCGATCTGATCTTCTCTCCCGACGGAGACGGTAACAAAGATGTTATACAGTTTACGCAATCCGGTTCGGAGGAATCAGAATGGAAGGGAGTCATTACCGATGCATCGGGAAACGTCGTAAAAGAATTTGTCTGGTACGGAACTCTCGATAATGCGATCTGGGACGGAACAGATAACGACGGTAACCTTGTCCCCGATGGCGTGTATCAATATGAAGTCATTGCCATAGATGAAGCTGGCAATACGGTCAAGAAAGAAGTTGAAAATCAGACATTCTGGGATGATCTCTCCTTTGAAGAGGAACTGGCTCCAGCAGATAATTATGATTATGCGGTTATTGAAATGGAAGATTCCCTGGAAACCGTAGAGGCAAATATTATTTCCAATATCATCGTTAACACGAAGAAACCGCCTGTTCATCTCTATATTGATAAAGCCTGGTTTGCCCCGGCAAGTGAAACGGGAGAGCAGGAAATCGTCTTCACTCTCGATGTACCGGTTAAAACCGGCATAGTCGAATGGCAGCTTGATATTCTCAACACCGGTGGTTCTGTGGAAAAAACTTTCTCCAGCAAAGAAGACGGATGGGGTGTCATTCCTGAAACGATTTCCTATAACGGAAGAAACAGATTTAATTCCATCCTTTCCGAAAGCACATATAAGGGGAAACTCTCCCTCCGCTATCAGAACGGTTACAATCCGGAAGCTGAGTCTCCTGAGTTTCATGTCGATGTCACCGTACCTTCGGCCAGGCTGAGCAGTGCCTATGATATCTTTTCTCCTAACGGAGACAACAATAAGGATGAAGCCCGGTTTACTCAATCGGGATCTGCTGAGGATGAGTGGATCGGTATAATCGAAGACAACTCCGGAAAGGTTATCAAACAGTGGAGCTGGAAAAGCGGACTGGAAAGCACTTTGCTCTGGGATGGCCGCGATGATGAAGGTAAAATTGCTCCAGACGGTTTGTACAACTACTACCTGACCGCTACTGACAAAGCCGGGAATACCGGTAAGAGCCAAATCGTAGCTGTCCGGTTGGACAATAGCGAAACGGAAGCGGCTATTTCCGTAAACCTCGATGCCTTTTCTCCGAACAGGGACGGAAAGAAAGATGCCATTACTCTCCAGCCGATTAAAAAAGAAGGAAGCAGCATAGACAAATATGAAATCGCTGTAAAAGACAGCACCGGACAGGTTGTAAAAAACTGGAGCGGCAACCGTTCGCTGCTGGGTCAGTTGAACTGGGATGGTAAGAAAAACGACGGCTCTGCGGCTCCTGACGGCATATATTCGGCCTCAATTCAAATAGTCTTCAGTAACGGCGATGTCAGAAGCGCCTCTTCGGGTACATTTGTACTCGATACAGTTAGTCCCGTAATCGATATTTCGGCTTCATACACTCTTTTCTCGCCTGATGGTGACGGCCGTAAAGACTTTGTTTCCATCAAACAGACCTCCGGTCGGGAAAAAGAGTTTTACGGAGAAATGTCGGACAGCTCGGGTAAAGTCGTCCGCAGCTGGTTCTGGGGCGATTCTCTCAGTTCTTTCGACTGGGAAGGAAATGATGAATCAGGTAACTTCGCCGGAGACGGCCGATATAAATATACTGTCTGGAGCGAAGATGCGGCAGGCAACAGGACTGTCCGGGTAATTGATAATCTTGTCATTGATACTGAGGAAACACCCGTCTTCCTGACTGCCAAAAACAGTGCGTTCTCGCCATCGCTCGATGAAGGCCTCAATCATCAGGAATTCAGCATCATAGTAAGCAACCGGAGGGGAATTGATTCCTGGAAACTGGAAATGAAAACCGCAGGTCGATCCGTAAAGACTTTCGACAGCGAAGATATGTCGGAAATCCCGTCCAAACTGAACTGGGATGGGAAAAGCGAAAGCGGAACTGTTGTTGAAGGGGAGTACACCGCAGTCTTTTCGATTGAATATGCGAAAGGAAACAATCCGGTTATAGAATCCACTCCTTTCCTGGTAGACAGCAGTGCGCCGGAAGTCAGGCTTTCCATGAGCCCCAAACCTTTCTCTCCCGATGATGATAATGTGGATGATGAATTAAACATTTCCATTGCGGTTGATGATCTGAGTCCCGTGAAAGACTGGTCCATGGTCATCAATGATCCCAAAAACAGAGAATTCATATCTTTTCAGGGACGGGGAAGACCTTCCGAGAGAATCATCTGGGACGGACGGTCCATGAAAGGCGAGCTTGTCCAATCAGCCGAAGACTATCCTTACATCTTTACGATTACGGATATGTTAGGAAACAAAAGGACAGTAGAGGGAGTCATCCCCGTAGATGTTCTGGTCGTAAGGGAAGGGGATAGATTTAAAATACAGATTTCGAGCATAACATTTAAACCCGATAGCGCGGAATACAATGATGCAGGAGACCTGAAAGAGAAAAATGAAAAGATTCTAGGTCGAATTGCAGAAATCCTTAAAAAGTATTCCAGTTACCGGATCATCATTGAAGGTAATGCCGCAAGTACCAAATATTACGACAAGAAACTGGCAGAGAAAGAGGAAATAGAAGAACTTCAGCCGCTGTCTCTCCAGAGAGCTGAAACCGTGCAGGCCAGTCTGATCGATCTTGGCATTGCAAGAACCAGGATGGATGTGGAAGGCAAAGGCGGGACAAATCCCGTTGTACCTCACAGCGATCTTGAAAATGCCTGGAAGAACAGAAGAGTCGAGTTCATTCTCTTGAAGTAGAAAATTGAAGGAGGCGGAGAAATCCGCCTCCTCTATAAAAAAATACTTGTGTTTGTACGTTTTAATTGTAAAATAAATATCTATTTATTTTTTAAAAGAGGGTATTTTGATCGACAAGTACAAAATGGAATTGAAAGAGATTCTCGATGAACTGATCATTTACAATCCCTCTCTCTTCGTTCTGACCGGACCGACGGAACTTTTCAATTGGCGCTCTGTTTTTGATTTTTCTTCTGTGGCATGGGAGGAATTTCCTGAGGAGTATCGAATTACACTTCTGAAAAGCCTGGCTGAAAAAGAAATTCTCTTTATCGCTCTTATGACTTATAAAAACCTGTATATGGAGATGGGGCGACCCGATATTGCCAATGCTGCAGGTTTTTCCATGGCTAAATTCCTGGAAAGCCTCTTTGTTCCCGATTATGAAGATGTATTTAAAACTTCTTCGATTTTAATCAGCGACAGTCTATCCTGTTAGTTTCTCACTAGGTTTTTTCAAAAAATCCTATACCGTTTTTGTTTCCCTTCTTAATTCTGTACATGGCAGAATCGGCATTTATTATCAATTGTTCAGCTGTTGTGTTCTCTTCCGGATAAGTGGAGATTCCTATACTCATACCCACATGGATTTTATAGTCCTCAATATCGATATCATCAGTCATCAGCTTCAGAATTTTTTCGCTGACTTTTCGGGCTTCGCTTTTGCTTTTAACCGGATTGAGAAGAATGAGAAATTCGTCGCCGCCGATTCGGGCGACCGAATCCGTTGTTCTCACGGCGTTCTTGAGTTTCAGAGCTACTTTTTGCAGTACTTTATCCCCGATATTATGTCCATAAGTATCATTTATAGGCTTAAAATCATCGAGATCTATAAAAAGCACAGCCAGAACTTCTCCCCGTCGACGGGTCTGCTCCATTGATGCTTCAAGCAGTTCATAGAGAACTCTCCTATTAATCAAACCTGTCAGATTGTCATGGGTTGCCAGCTCCATTATTTTTTTGTTAGCAGCTTCGAGTTCGTCTTTTTCCTGTAAAATGATTCTGTTAAGCTCTTTAACTTTTTCAAAGTTACGGGAATTGTCAATGGCAATGGAAAGAAATGAAGCCAGTGACTTCAGAAAATGGATATGTTCATTCTTATAGGCATTTTTATGACGGCTCAGTATAGCAATAGCTCCGACTTCGTCATTCCTGAAGAAAATAGGTACAGTCAGGCTTGATCGGGCAAGAGGGCCTTTTCCATAAACAGCTCTTTTCTCTATGTACCGGCTGTATTCATTTTCGATGTCGCTAATCAGTAATTCCTGTCTGTTATGAATAGACCAACCGGCAAATGAGCCTCCCGGAGCATCGGTGAAGCTGAAAGGTTCAATTTCATTTCCGTTTTCAAAGGCTTTAACAATTTGCAGGGTTTTCTCTTTTTTATTGTGAAAAACAACATGAAAATGAGTCACTTCCATGAGGAGATTGATATTCTCGAAGACTTTTGTAAGGATGCTGTTCGTATCGAGTGAAGCGAAGGTCTCTTTTGTTATGTTGTTGAGAAGAGTCATCCAATTGAGTGATTCCTTCAATTCTATGTTCTGAGTCTTAAAAAACTCGGCGTTTTTCCGGTTCCTCTCAATTTCGTATTCCATTTCAAGGTTGTGAAATTTCTTCTCGGCAGCTATGCTGTTCAGTTCCTTTTCTATATTGTATCCATCATCAAGATATCTGAAAGCTTCTTTGAAATCTCCGGTTTTCTCATAATGAGAAGACAGTTTTTTACAAGCCTCCATATAGAACTGTTTGCTGTCTATCTCCTTACTCAGTTCAAGAGCTTTCTCGAATTGGGAAAGATCATGAAGCATTTCGCCACGGTAGAGGTAAATTTCGCACTCCAGCCTTTTATTATCAATTTGACGGCAAAGTTCGAGAGATTGCTCAAAGTAACTCTGAGCTTCTTTATGCAGCCCTTTTTTATCACAGAGCTTACCAAGATCGAAAAGAATCTCCGATTCATTTATTCCGCTATGAATCTCCCTCGCCAGATTACGGCTTTCCTGAAAAAATTTCTCGGCTTTATCCAAATTTCCCAATTTGAAATAACACTGTCCGGTATTGGAGAGGACAACGGAAAGAAGCTCTTTGGATTGTTCGCTGGATTTAGCCTTATCGAGAAGCTCAAGAAAGTGATTCAATGCCTTTTCATAATTTTCATTGCTGAGATAATAGCCACCCATATTATTTAGAACTGATAATTCCCGTTCGAGCAGTCCGGCTTCGCGGCTTAACTGCAGGCTTCTGGAGTAATAGAAAAAAGCATTGGAATTGTCCCCGAGATCATTATAGGCCACTCCCAGAGCATTGAGGATTTTGATGTTATCTTCACTTAACGGTTGATCTTTGAAGTTGACGGCTAAATCATTAAGGATCTCTACAGCTTCCTTCAATCTTGAAAGAAATATCAGACACCAGCTCTGATAAAAGCGGGAATCATTAATCCCCTTTTCAAAACCGGCTTCCCTGGAGAGCTGTTCCATTTTTTGGGAGTCAGTGAGAGCCGCCTGAGGATCGGCTATCATGGAATCCCAAATTCGAATCAGCTCATCTCGAATATATTCTGTTTTATCTGTTTCAGAAATCATTATGAAAGAATATCCTTAAGTAATATTATAGAATATATGTCAAAATATGATTATTGTTTTTCAACAATATCTTATGTAATATGACACAAAAAGGAGGAAATTCAGATGCTTTCTTTAAATTTATTGTATGACGGACTAATCTACTCCGGTGGGTTTGCAGCGATAATACTAGTTTCCGTTCTTATCAATCCCAGAATCTGGCTTCAGGATTTCCCGGATGAATTGAAAAAAGATATTCCGCCTAAAACGAGAAAGGAATCGAGACAGACCTTTATCACCGGTTTTGTTTTTGCCATGTTTATTATCGGGTTTCCCCTATATTCTGTTGCCGGAGCCTTTTCCTCTTCCGGAGAGCTCGTTCCTTTTCTCACTCTGTTTCTTCATTCATTTTACGTTATGATGATCTGTAATGTTCTGTACTGGCTCTTGTTCCATATTCTGATTTTCAATGTCATTATCAGTCGGATTCGAACTGTTCCCGGATTAAAACAGAGAATTCAATTTACCGGGTGGAAGAACCAGTTATTCGGTCTTTTCGTCGGTGTCCTCTCATGTCTGCTGATCTCCGGTTTTGTTGCCATGCTTGCCGGTTTCTTCCTTTAGGAAAAATACTTGTCAAATCTTCTATTATAACGGAAAATCTTTATTGCGGCCTGGAATATTCAGGCTGTAAAAAAGGAGTTAATATATAAATGAAAAGAGTGATCTTTTTTTTGACCTTTAGTGCAATCGTTTGCACAATGTCATTATCAGCTGAGACCTTTGTCGATCTTACTGCTGAATCGATGGAAGTCGAGGTGGGGAAAGTTGTTCCTTTGTCCTGCAGGGTAGATTCGGGAAAAACCGGATTTCCTCAGTTCGTCTGGAAAACAACAGGCGGGGAGATAAGAAAAAGCGCTGTTGAAGGGGAAGTGGATTTTATTGCACCCCGAAGCAGCGGAACCGTTTCCATTACTGTCGATGTTACAATCGGCGGTAACATTGAAAGCAGAATGATCGATCTTACAATACTTCCCGAAGGAGCATTGAAAAAAACAGCGGATATTCTGATTACAGTCGATACGAAGACCTTACAAAATGTCTGGGTTAATTCAACCCATAAGAGTGAAAATTTCAAAGCGCCATTATCTATAAAAGGCACATTCCGTTATGATCCGGACAGTGAGCTGGCTTTTGCCGGTGGTAGCTGGCCGACTTACCCCATGTACGATGATGGAACACACGGCGATGTTACCGCCGGAGATGGAATCTGGTCAATTTTAATGAAATTCGAGAAAACCGACAGCAAAGTCTATTTTGCCTTCGATGACGGGAACTCCTATCGCGTGGAATATGAAAGCGGACTGGCCTGGACTGTAAAAATGGCCTGGATTGAGCTTGATGAATACCCTGACGACCACAGCAATCCCGCCTTTACACCCGATAAAGACAAAACCATAAGCTGGACTGCCTCAATGGCAGAAGAGGGAGGGATTTACAGTGAGAGGTAAAATATATTCTATTACGTTTGTTTTGATTCTTTTGTTCTTTGCATCATGTACTTCCCGGGATCTGAGCAGACCGCTGGAAAGGTTTGAAGCCCGTTTTATTTATTCAGATGGAACGGAACGGTACAGATTTCCCGCACAGCCCGATCTCTTCGAGCCTGTTACAGTTCGGGTCAGAGTGAAAAGCCATTCTACGGATACAGTGAAACTGATCACGGACAGGGGCGAAACGGAAATGATTTTAAGCTCCAGCGATGGCGTTTTCGATTATTACGCCGCAGATATCAAAACTGCCGATGAACCTGTTTATTACTATTTTCTGGTAGGTCAGGAAAACAAAAAGGTGTTTTACAGCCGCAGGGGTATTGAGCTGTCTGCTCCCCGCCAATCCTACCAGTTCAAAATCTTCCCGGGCTATAAGGTTCCCGAATGGATGAAAGGCGCGGTTCTTTATCAGATCTTTGTCGATCGTTTTTACAACGGAGACCCTTCCAATGATGTTCTGACAAATGAATACATGTACGATAATTTCCCATCCGTTAAAGTCGAGGACTGGAACAAATACCCCGACGGAACGACGAAATATGCCGAAGGCAGCAACAGAACGAGAGAATTTTATGGCGGAGATATTGACGGGGTTATTCAGAAACTCGATTATCTTCAGGATCTCGGCGTTGACGGAATCTATTTCAATCCGCTGTTTGTATCGCCGTCCAATCATAAATACGATACCCAGGATTATGCCAATATCGATCCCCATGTGGGAACGATTGTCAATGACGGAGGGGCGCTCATCAACCCTGAAGATGATCCCAACTTCGGGAACCCCGATATGAGCAACGCCAGCGCTGTCAATCAGTACGCGGAACGGTATATTAAAAGAACAACGGATCCCGAAAACCTTCAGGCATCGAATGACAAACTGAAAGAACTGATTGATGAAGCAGAAAAAAGAGGCATTAAAGTCATTCTGGACGGTGTATTCAATCACAGCGGATCATTTAATAAATGGTTGGATCGCGAGCATATCTACGAAGAGGACGGCGCTTATGAGTCAGCCGATTCACCCTATGCGGACTACTATGTTTTCGAAGAGGATGACTGGCCGGATAATGAGAGTTATGAAGCCTGGTGGGGATTCAAAACCCTTCCCAAGCTTAATTTCGAAGGCGATCCCGCGTTGGAAGATGCCATAATGGACGTCATAGCCAAATGGGTTGAATTCGGAGTTGAGGGATGGAGAATCGATGTCGCGGCCGATCTGGGCCACAGCACCTCATACAATCATCAGTTCTACAGGACTATGAGGGAGCGAGTGAAAGAAGTGAACCCTGAAGCTGTTATTCTGGCTGAGGTTTACGGAGATTCATCAGCCTGGCTGAGAGGTGACGAGTGGGACACTGTTATGAATTATGACGCTTTCTTCGAACCGCTCAGCTTTTTCTTCACAGGTCTGGAAAAACATTCCTATTATTATAGGGATGAACTGAAGAACAACAGCAAAAACTTCGAGCAGGACTTGAGAGAAAAAATGGCTAAAATGCCGTGGAACTCAATGGAAATAGCTATGAACCAGCTCGATAATCACGATCATTCCAGATTTTACAGTCGTACATCCGGGTTCGTTGATGAACAGAAAAGCGCTACCGATACATCGCAGCCGGAACTGGCCGATCAGAATCTCAATAAAGGTATAATGAAAGAAGCTGCGGTCATGCAGATGACCATGCCTGGAGCTCCGACTCTCTATTATGGAAATGAAGCCGGTCTGGCCGGTTTTACCGATCCGGATAGCAGAAGGGCTTTTCCCTGGGGGAATGAGGACGAGGAATTGCTCGATTTTTACAAAGAGATTATTTCGATAAGGAAAGAGTACTCCTCATTGACAAACGGGTCTCTTCAGTCTCTCAAATTTGATCAGGATGGTGTTTTCAGTTACGGTCGATGGAATGATGAGAACAAAGTTATTGTGGCTCTGAATAATAATGAGAAAGAGCAGGTCGTTTCCATTCCTCTCTGGTCACTCAATATAAGTGAGAATGAGAAACTGAATATAATTTTCAGAAGCGATAGAGAAAATCATTATAGAATCGATGAATCCGCGGAGGTTGTAAACGGAAATCTCGTGGTAAACGTTCCGGCTTTCGGAAGTGTTATAACCGTATCAAATAAGGGAAGCGGAGTTGAATCAATCCAAAGTGATGTCGCCTCGCTCAGACCGGAGGTCGAAAAGATCATAACATCGCAAAAAGAGGGTGAGCCTCTCGTAACAGTGGAGTTTTCTGCTTCTATGTATCAGAGAGACATTGCTGACGCTTTCTCCATCAGCCCCTCAGTGAAAGGTCATTTCGCCTGGAATGGAAGCCGAGTCGGTTTTTTTGCCGATGAAGCAGTCAATCCGGGTGAATATACGGTTCGCATTAACAGGGGAATCAGAACTGTTGTAGGTGATTTCTTTCTGAAAGAGGAAGCTGAAAAAACTTTCAAGGTCCGATAAATTTTATAGAAGTTTAAGTTTTACAGGCGGTCTCTTCAGAGGCCGCTTTTTCATAATATTAACTATTGACAATAAAAAATGACTCTGATATATTCCTTTTTGCAAGGGTATTTTGCCCGTAAAAATGAAACGCGCCTGTGGTATAATGGCTATTACCTCAGCCTTCCAAGCTGATGACGTGGGTTCGATTCCCACCAGGCGCTCTAAGAAAAAGTTCGACTTCGGTCGGACTTTTTTTTTGCATCGCCGAACAGGTGGGAATCGATCGGGAATGAGCGCCGAGCAGGGGCGAGGGCAGAAGCGAATGAACGCGGCCCGGAGGGAGCCGGAACGTTTCCGGCGGAAGAGGGGATTCCCATCAGGCGCTTTTAGGGCATATCCTGTTAAATTCATATGTATTGGGTTTTATTAGGAAAATCCAAGTCGGGGCTACTGTATAAACGGCGTCTTATCTAATTGAATGTTACAGTCTCTGTTGTTAAAACAGGAGAATCAGGTATGGGTCGTTTTTCGCTTTATAACCGTAATGGCATCTATTATGCCCATTTTTTAACCCCTAAACAAAGAATATAACCTGTACAAGGTTAACAGGATAGCAGGATAAAGACGAAGCCACATATATTGCTATGGGATGGGTTAAAAACGGTATTCCCAGAAACACAAATAATACCTAGAACAGCAAGAGAATTCTTTGAAGTCATTGATTTACTGTTTAGGTTAGAATATTTGCCTTGAGGAACCGGATCTTGAGCAGGTTATCTCTATTATGAAGAAGAGATTCATCAAAGATGGCCGCATGGAAAATGAGAATATATTCCTCTCACTAACCAATAGAGCATTATACAACTTTTTATGTTAGAATCCCGGAAATATTTAATCTCTTTGTATTATTGATTTTAAATATAATTAGTTGATTATTAAAAAGTAAAAATTAAGTTGAAATCCAAGATAAACTATGCTATAAAAAATTAGTTAAATTTTAAAAAGGCTAAACATTATGAAACATCATTTGCTTGTAATATTTTGCATCTTTTCTGTTACTGCATTATTTTCACAAGAAGAAGTTCTAAAAATTAGTGATAACAAGGTTCAGATCCAGGGTGATCTTGAAGTAAACGGATGGATTGAAGATATAATGGGCTTGATAATACCTGTTGGGTCTATAATGCCTTTTGCAGGAGACTCAATTCCTGATGGATGGCTTTTATGTGATGGAGCTGCTGTATCCAGAAATGATTATCAAAGGTTATTTTCAGTAATAAATATAATGTATGGAGAAGGGGATTCTTCATTTACTTTCAATGTCCCCGATCTACGAGGTGTTTTTCTGCGTGGAGCTGGTCAGAATGGTTCTATGAAAAATGCCAATGGGATTAACTATGATGGGGGGATGACTGGCAATGAGATTGAAGATCAGATTCAAGGGCATAAACATGAAGTGACTCATGATCATGAATCAATCGATACATCTACAAACAATCTTTATTATGGAATTTCAATATCGGGAGATATTCATTTTTCAACAAGCACATTGCCAATGCTTGGTTCGCCAAATGAACCATATCCTCCTATGACGGATTTTGAAAGACATATACATACATTAGATCTCCCTCCAATAACAGTAGATTCGGAAGTACCAAAAGACGACAAAGCAAACGGTGAGCCAAGAACTGGAGATGAAACAGCTCCTGCCAGTGTCTCAGTAAACTACATTATCAAATACTGAACCAGATGATTCAGTATGTAAAACAAGAACTCACATTTAAATTACTCAAATTAAGCGATGGGCTCTTAAGCCTATCGCTATACCCATTTTTCATCAAAGGTGGTTACATCGATGTATAAATACAACTTATTTTTACTAATCAATCTCTCTGCGGTTTTAATATTAGTCGGCTGTTCTAATCTGACCAGTCCGGAAACTCCAGAAGGAGCTGTAGATCTGATGTGTCCAGATGCAGTTTCAGCTGCTTTTGGAAACGGTGGGATTGAAATCACCTGGGTCACCGTAGCTGATGCAACTGCTTATGAAGTTTACAGAAAAGATGGCTATGAGGAATACCAACTAATCTCAACTGCTACGTCACCTTCTTTTTCAGATACGTCATATCCAAAAAATCTTACTGTACAATATGCTGTAAAGAGTCTCTCTGGAACCTTTCCTTCGCCTATGTCCGATCCTTCTGAAAGTCTAACCGAATGGATTAGAAATATTAAAGTCAGCAAGCTTCAATACACAGATAGAGTTTCACTATCCTGGGAAAAACAGGTCGAGGCTGACGAGTACGTTGTCTACCGCGGAGCTTATATCAATGATTCGCCAATTGAAATAGCCCGATTCTCAAGTTCGGATTCTATTGTTGAATATTCCGATGTTTATGTCGGTTCTGGTGTTCCCGAAGTTAATGTGCCTTATTACTACCAGATTCGATGGGTAAAAACTGGTATAGAATACGGCTCTTCCAGTCCCGTACATCTTGGTGTTTATTCAACATCTGTAGATACGGGTGAGCCTGGTGATGATGATATTCAAACTGTTTCTGGCGGAACTTATGTACAGGATCCATCCTATCCTCCAATTGTTTATTCCTTCGGAGACGGAGACGGAGGAGTGGAAGCCGATGTTGACTGGTATATTTACGAGGGCAATAAGGGAGATGCCGTATCTGTAGAGATTCAGAAACCGGCATCCTTTGAAGACAATGAGTTATATATTCAGTTCAGTTATAACGATGTTTTATCATCTCCCATCCCTATATCGGGGTTATCGCATCAGGAGATTTACGATATACCCGATCCTTTGTTTTCAGGAGAAAGCACTTCTCTGTTTTTTAAAATCTATCCGGTAACCGGTTCGTCGGAAAATAAAATCGGTTCCTATACCGTTTCCATCAGCAACAGTCTGTAATACACCATGAGGAATCTTTTATGAATATGAAAAAAGTCATTTTACTCCCACTCTTACTGATCACCTGTTTCTCTTTTCTCAACGCTTCACCTACTATTGAAGCGCGAATTGACGATGTCTCTTATGATATAGGTGATATCGTAACCGTAAGAATAAAAATAGACGACAATCCGGGCATTAAAGGATTGTTTTTCGATCTTTCATACGATAGTCAGAAAATGACATTCCTGGACTTCTCTGAAAGCCTTCTTCTTCAGAGGATTTATGAAGAGAACAAGCTCTTGTATGCTCATACGAATAACCAGGCTTCTCTGGAGCTCGGCGGGCATGTAATAGTCTCATGGTTCATAACAGAAAAAGGTAAAACTTCGCTTGAAGAAGGAACGTTTGCGGAAATACGCTTCAGAGTCAAAGAACGGGGGCTTTCGGAGGAATCGTTTCAATTCAGTTTCTCGAACAACAAAGCAGTTGATATCGATTCTGCTGAGATTTCACAGGCTGTCTGGCAGGATTCTGCAGCGTTTATCTTATATAATTCAGGTCTATCCAGTTTTGTGGACATAGTCTCCCCAAGAAATAATGAAGTCGTTTATAGTGATTCAATAATTCTTGATGCTTTATTTACAGACGGTACAGGATACAAACTTATAGCGGCAAATGATGCCAATAATTACATTTCAAGTCAGATAGATGGAACATCAGGCTCAGTGGTAGATTTACCCATACCTGTCATTGATGGAACAAACCAGATCGAATTGTCTCTGTTTGATCAGTCAGGAGAAAGAATAGCCCGGGACCAGATCAATGTAATCAAATCTTCGGACAGCAAATTTGTTAAAATAGTTAGCCCGGCCAATCACTCTCTTGTTAATACCAATATGGTTAAAGTCATTGTCTCTTCTGCTTTTGAAAATCCGAAAGTCAATGGTCTATCCATGGAAGCCCTTGGCGAATTTGATCAGCAGAACAGAGGCAACACTCTGTTTTTCAAAAACTTCTACTTAAAAGAAGGTTTTAATACTCTTACAGTAGAAGTCCAAAACGAGGGAGCCATTTATACCGATGAGATTGATATTTATTACCATAAAGATGATTCGGTTTTCCGCTTTGTATCGCCCGGAGCAGAGTCGGTTATAAAAATCACCGATGATTTAACTGTTCCTGTAAAAGGGGAGATAAGCTCAAGAATTGATGATACCTATCTGGAAAATACTGTACACATCCAGGCCGTATATCACCCACGAAATACTTCCAGGAAAAGCATTGTCCTTGTTAATATGGAACAAGCTTTAATTAAGGAAACCGATCTGCCTTCCGGTGATTCGACTTCCGCCTATATTTTCGAACTGGATAATCCGATTCAGCTTTCTAATCTTGATTCCGGAAGCATAGAATTGATCGCATATAAAAATAAAAGAGGGGGAACTGTTGATGATGAAATCCATCGTTCCTTCTACATCGACAGCGAAAGACTCTATATCGACCTGGTCCAACCGAATATACATACTGAAGATATTCTTGATACGGAAGATAAAGTCAAATATTTCAATAATGGCACGGATCCGACGGGTACGGGTATCGTTCTTAACGAGAATGGATCCTTTGTTCTCAATGCACAGGATAGAATTGTTGAATCGATAGAAACATTCAATACGGAAGGTATATCTGATATTCTTCGTTTGAGTAATGGCGATGTTTTCGCATTGGTTAATGACTCCGGGAAACTGAAGATTTATAAAAACGCATTTGGCGGAGATGTCTGGTCTTTAATTCTGGAAAAATCTAATCTACACGGATATGATCTCTGCGAAACTGATCTGGGTTTATTGGTCGGCGTTTCAAATCTTTACAATAACGAGAATTCCGGTCTTTACATCCTTCGCGGGAATGACCTTGTAAATATTTCCATTGGCGAACCTATACCTCATGTTCAGTTTATCAATGAAGAAGACGGACTTATCAGCTTGTATGGAAATGATTATTCCTATCTATACACCTTTAATATCTTTTCTCTGGAAGAAAATGGTTCATATCTTAAAGCCGGCATTACAGACAAGTATGAATTCGACAATAATTACTTTATTCAGGATTTTCATCTTACTTCCGGCGGCAATACAGCTGTTATCCATACTTTGGACAATGAAGTCCACTTCTATACCAAATCAGCCGGAGACGTTTACAAACCTGTTATCTTTCAGGGCGGACAGCTTTCCGAAGATAGAATTGCTAAAGTCGTAAAGGGCGAATATGTCGATGGCGATTATAATGCATTCCTGCTTATTGAAGAGGATAATAAATCACCAGTTGTTGTAATGGAACACAAAAGCAATAAGCGTTTCATCATAAACAGAGACAACAATCTTCACATACCAGAAAATCAAACACTCATAGGTGTCGACTTCTTCAATAATCTCTTTTCATTTGTTACTTATGATTCAACAAATAATCAATACAACATAAAAAGAGGTCAGATCCTTTTTGATTCTTTCTTTACCGAACCGCAGGAATACTCCTATTTGCCTGTCCAGCCGTATCTAGTTGTCAACGAATCAAATCTTGCACTGAAACAGATTGATGATTCTCTTATCTATCTCGGATATTCAGGAACTTCTGACGGTCTCTATTGCATGAGAACTGAATATCCTGCTGCAGGTAATATGGATTTCCTTTACAGTAACAGCGATATTGAAGGTTTGATCTCATTCAGTATTGAAGCGGACAGCTCGTGGGTAGATAATGACGCTTTAAAAATCGGGTTCTCAGTCGAGGAATACAATAATCCCAAATTCGGCTCAGAGGGAGCCCGAACGATCAAAGAGCTCCTTGAAATTAAAAGTGAATATTTCTCAGTTTACAGTGAAACTGCAAAATCCAGTTCTAGAAGCGAACTCATTACAGTCGTGTTCGCTGATATGCAACCGGCGAGCTCTAATCTGTTTTTTAATCTGGCTCTTGAAACGGCTGGCGGTCTTTCTCCTGAAATCCGCAAGTTGTCAATAACAAAGAAAGTGCCGGTTAAATTGCCGAGAACCGGCGAAACTGAGTTGCTTTTGCCTATAAAAGGCTACATTTATGATCCTACTGTCAGGGAGATTTCGATTGGAACAAATGGAAAGGTCCAGGTCGAAAACGGACAATTCTCTCATCTCTTTCCAATAGACTCTGTTGAAGATGAAATTGATATTAGGTTGTACTGTGAAAATATCGCATATGAAAGTGCCGAAGAGAATTTTACTGTCCAATTATTCGATTCGGTCAACACTATCGACAATATCGTTATATGCGATAATAACAATACTCCTTTAATAGCAGAGGATGAGTATAAGTATACGACTGAAGATTCGACTGTAAAAGTGAGCGGTTCTTTTACAGGTCTCATAGGTTTGGTTGTCGGTTTCGAAGTTCGCGATGCCGAGACTGATGCCCTTTTGAAATCCGGAATTTTCGAGAAGTCTTCTGTTCTTGAAGACGGTATGGAAAGCGGCACATTTTCAGATCAGATTATCGAATTGTTCCCGGACGAACAGACTCTGAATATCTATGTGGAAAATCCGGGCGGTCTCCGAACTGTATATACGGCGCCTGTATCCGGCAAGCGCCCGGAAATCTATTACAATCTGCCACTTTCAAGCCAGGAAATAAAACTGACGAATTTTGAAATCGATGATATTCCTCCAGGTAGTGAGACTATCAATGACAGCATTGTTTTTGACAGAAAACTTAATCTGACAGTTAATGAAAATCCATTTACCAATGTTTTTGAGAAAGAAATCTCCATTAGAGGGCAGATTTTCAGCAATTACGATTTTCAGGATCTGAAAGTTAAAAGTTACAATTCTGAAATCCTCTTCGAAGATGGCTCCGATGAGATTCTTATCAATGTCGATGCGCAGGGGCGGTTTGAAGTCTCAGTGATGGTTACTTTACCGGAAGAGATGAAAAACGATACCTATTCCATGGCTTTCATTCCAACGGCCCCATTTCTCCATGAATTAAGTCGGGGGCTTATTATAAACGCGGAGAAATCTCTTGTTTCTACGAACGTCATTCCTCAATTCGATGGTTATATGGATGGAAATAGCTGGGAGACTAGCGAGATTCAGGAACTGAAGAAGCCTGTGCGAGTTCGGATAGATCGATTTATTCCTGATGGTACAAAAATGACAATGATTGTCAATTATGAAGAAGAGATATCCGGGGTGTTGAAAGAGGTTAATCCCGACTCTAATGTATATAAACTAATGGATGGTTATGATGAAGTCAGTCTGAAGGGTGCGAAACTGGGGAACAACAGAATCCAGTGGTGGATCTCTTATGATAACCAAACCATTTCCACTTCTGCTTCATCGAAAACGGGAATGGTAGATTTTCTCTTCAACCTTACCGGAGATGTCTCCTATGTGGATACATCAGTGACTTTTGATGTCATTATGCAGGAGTATTACGATCAGAATACCTTGCCTCAGTTGATAGTTTCCAAAGATATAAATACATCGCTGGAGATTTTGTTCAATGAAAAAACCATACTCAAAGATAGCCGGAACGGAGAGGTCGGGCCTTTAGATTTGACCAGTCAAAATGTACGAGAAGGCAAAAACTCCCTGAAAATAAACTCTTTTCAATTGGACGGAACCGAAAAAACTTTTGTATATGAGTTTATGTTCGATTCAAAACCACCTCATGTAGAAATCAGTGGTTATACATATTCTGAGAACAATGATCATTTACTCTCTCTTAGTGCTGTTGTCGAAGACTACAATCTGAGGGACGCTGTCATTCTCTATACAATTGGAGGATCGGAAAGCGAGTATAATACTGATCCGCTTTACACATATATTGGCGATGGCCGTTTTGAAGTTTTCTGGGACTTAAGCAGCGAATCCTTTAATCCATCAGTAACCGAACCTATTAAAGTTAAGGTGACGGATCATGCCGGACATACACAAGAATCTGACGAATTTCATGGAATTGCCGATGGTTTGGCTAATCCGAATGAAGTTGTGGCCTATCCCATAATTATTGAAGAATCGAAAAAATACCATGAAGTTCCATATTTTGAAGGAGAAGCCGGAAATTCTCTCTTCGAAGATTCAGGAAGAGCGAAGTTTTTCTCATCCTCTGTTGGGATCGAAGGTCTGGAAATTGATGATACATATAAAATCGTGAGACCCGACTCAGTGCATTTAAGCAGTACTGACGGTACAAGAGATCTTTTAGTTGGCGGAACTCAAAACGGAAGCCTTATTGTTGAAGCAGGCCAAAGCGTTGTCTTCCACCCAGGCTTTTCAGTTAAGTCCGGCAGTTCTCTTTCCATAAGCACAGGAATGGATGAAGCTGCAAATCGCGAAGCGCCTGTTGTTGATTTTACTCATGATGAGAATTACGACTCAATGAGCTTTGCCTTTTACTATCGTTACGAGCAGGAAGACGAATACAGTAAAGATGATAAATACAAGCGCATTCTGACTCTGTTCGATTATGAGGATATTGATGCTGAAAATTGTGAGAGTATCTATCTCGCATCAAAAAATACAATTCCTGGAGATACCAGCCGTGTTTCTCTATATCTCGTTAGAGAAACAGGTACGAAAAATAATGAAATCTACAATTTTAATACTGAGACCATAATAGATGGCAGCACTTTAACTATCGATAAAACGGGATTCAAATCCGGGTGGAATTTAATCCTTTTATCATTGGATAGAACGACTAACTCCTTCTCTTTAGCAATAAACAACAAGGCTCCTTTGACTGAAAAATATTTATTCGGCAATGAGGAAGTTGATGATATCGATATATTCTCTTCTATACTCAATGCAAATAATATAAACCCCGATCTATCTCATTATTTCGGTAGTAAAATTGGAAATGAGAATGGCCATTTCTCCATTGCCCAGCCTTTCTATGTAAACCGTACTATCACGATCGATGAAGTCCCTGAACTCGAAAGCACACTACCAGCTGATTTTGTTGAACTGGACATACAAAACAGAAGAGAGTACAACTTCGATTCTGTTCAGGATGATATCGGAACGGAGTTCTATAATCTCAGATCGATTTCGCCGACCTTTTACTCTTCCTTGGAAAATTCTGATTACAACGATCCGGGGAAAGGTTCTCTGTTTGCCAGATCGGAACATAAGAATTATCTCAAATTTAGTACAGCCGGAAAATTATTGATTTTTGCTGATTCAGTCGAGCCGGCAATGTACGATGTAACCGCTTCGGGTAGCGGTGATACATTCACTATTTCGCCAACGAATGGTTCTGTTAAAACGGGAAGATATTTTCTGAGCAAGAAACAGGGAAATCACGGTCTTACAAACAACAAATTCTATTCAGTATACGGAACAGTCAAAATTGACGGTACTGCTGATGAAAACGATCCCGCAGCGGCATGGCTCGTTCTGCTGATTGACGGGAAAGAGACACGAATTCCCCTAAGGACCGGGCAGTTTCATCTCGTATACGATAATCAATCCGGTTCGACACCGAGCTCTGTCAAGCTCTACATAGAGACTACGGAGACAATCACATTTGAAAAAGATATTGTCTTCACGGAAGGCGATTACATTCTTCCGGAAGAAGCTCACAACGGTCTTGAACCAGCCAGAGTAGAAACTCTTTATCCATTCAGTACGGCAGGAACAGTCGACCTCTGGTATAAACCGATAAACATCAACAACAGCGGATTTTCAAGTTATCCCGTAACCATATTTGATAGCGAATATTTAACGCTCTTTACCAGACTGGAAGGCGATGATGAGACTACAAAGTTTAGCGCCAGATTAAAAGGGGATAGTTCTGCGGACCTGTTACTCGAAAGTGATTATCCGGTAACGAGCGGGTGGCATAACCTGCAGCTCAGTTATAGCGTCCCTGATAATATTGTTTATTTCTATGTTGACGGAAAGATCGCTGCAATGAGTTCAGGTTCTCTACCTGTCTCAGCTTCTATGAAGACATATGTACCCAATGGTGATAATATGGCGATCGGTGGTGCTCTTGCTGGTTCGGGAGCCAATGCGGATGGTTTTATAGACTCAGTCTACCTAAGCAGAATATTTCAGGATCTCAGATATGAAGATAATCGACCTGTTGTTTATACTTATAAGCAGAACAACGATGACTTCAATCAAACGGCATCGACTCTTAATGCCACTCTGGATATTGAAAAAAAATATTCAGGTACGGTTGACTCGGTTGTTTACACACTTGAATCAAGAGATGGATCTTATAGGAAATTCAATGAAGACGGTTCTGTAGCCGGTCACGGCTTCGATATCAATGCCATTCCGTCCGGGGCCTATAATTTCCGGGCATCCATGATAATAAATGGCTACAGATTCGACCATAGATCAGCCTTTATTAAGAATAACAGGCCAAATTTTTCTGTACAGAAAGCCACACCCCTAATTGTTAACGGTATCGCTGGCGATATAGGTTTCGGAATTCGCTTTGATGACTCCTATCTGTTACAGAGTAACGAGGGATTATATCCCGGTTTTGCCCTTCAGATCAGGGGTAGTCGTGAATCACAATTCGATAGAACTCTTTATGTATTCCAGGATCCCCAAGAGCCTGTATTAACCTGGAAATACGAATGGGGAGAGAGCGCCGATGATCCTTTGCCTGTAACGGTAGTTAACAATGAACTTCAATTGGTATTTGATCAGGTTATCTCTGTGGAAAATATCGAATGGGAGCTTCGTTCTTTCTATTTTGAAAACTCTTTTGTCAAATCCGTATATCAATTCGACAGGATTTCAGCAGATCGTGAGGGAACTATACCTATTGCGACTCTTTCTGTTGACAAACCCGTAAGACATATCGGTGTCGATAATGAAGAAATAGAGTACAAGCTACTTGTGAAAGTGGGTAATAAAAACGGTACCATTGACCGGAATCTGATGGAAAAACTCTCTATCGTTACCCGATCCGTTTCAACCGATCCGGAGTTCCCATCGGTCACGGAAGCCGAATTTAAAGTCAACGGAACTTCATTTGAGATTTATTACGATGATCTTCTCCCGGATTTCGGTTTATATAACTGTACTGTTTCTCTGCGTTATGAAAACGAAAGCGTCAGCTCCATCGTATTGCCTATCATATGGAAAAGCACTGAAGATACTCATGATGATATCGAAACGACAGTGAAGCAGCTCTCTATAACGGATTTCGCCCTGTTGTACCTTGACAGGGATGAAGTGAACGGAAAAATCGACAGCAAAGCAAAGCTGTATTTAGAGTTTAAGCAGAGCGGCATAGAAAGCGGACTCTATTACGATCTGGATGTTTATTCAACGGTAAACGGAGATGATTATTCTCTCTTCCACACACTGGACAGGATTCAAGTTGATGGTAATGGTTTCGTTATTATCAACGATATTCCTGTGCCGGAGAATAGCTCAAAGATAATTCTAGAGCTATATGAGCTGGAAGGAGAAACCCAAAACCTCTTGAGAGATAGAGAGCTTTTGATCCGGAATGAATCAGACGCCCCGGAAGTGGTCATTACCAATACGGTACCCAACAGGATTTCCTATAACAATGTTCTGTTTACCTGGAAAGGATTCTTGAATGGCTCTTATAATTCTGCTGTTCAATTCTCCTACAATTTCGACAGGCAGGGGTGGACAACATATAAAAGCGACTGGACATCGCTGGAGCTTTACGATCTTGAAGAAGGTTACCATCTCTTCGAAGTCAAAGCCTCTTACAACAGTGTCGAATCGGTCGTTCGGTCCGTGCCATTTTTTGTGGATATTCAGAAGCCTCAATTTGATTTAGATAAAATTGTCGTAGTACCAAATTATGAAGTTGACGGCATAATCAAATCTGCCAGAATTCATGGAAATGCCGGTTCGGTTACCGATTCGTCTCTTTCCGATTTATTTATCGGCGGAAAGCGAATCAGCTTTGCGGATGACGGAAGTTTCCCCTCTACTACGATAGATATTAGAAAAGATGGCTTGAATGAAATCATCTGTGCAGCTTTTGACGAAGTCGGCAATAAAACCGAACAGATTATCAAAGTCGATAATAGCATAACAGATATTCTCTTTCCCTCCTTCTCTAAAAACGTGTATTTCGCGCCTGCCACTTTGGTCGGCTCCCTCAATCCGGCCATTGTTACGGATGTGGAGATTTACTTATCCGATCCCGAGACAGTCGAATATGTTCCGGGAGACTTTTCCGGATGGAAAAAAGCGAAGATTAACAGCGACAGAACGTTCTTTGTGGAAGATGTTTACATAAATCCCGGTTCGATAGTCCGAACAAGCGATACGTCAATGACTCTTGCAGTAAAAACCAAAAGCGGACTGGTTTTCACCAGAGATATGACTTTCACAGCCAACCAGCTGATCCTTCCCATCGAAATGACTTTCAGTTCCCATGCCGTGGAAGGTGAGAATGCTCCGACATTGGTTCAGATTGATTGTAAGGCCCATGTGGATAACATTTCTTCCTGGAGCATCGATTATACGGGAGACGGAATCTACGACGATATCGTCACAGTGGACAATCCGCTTCTATCAAAAGAGAAAAGCTGGTCTCATACCTACTCAAGCCTGGGACTGGTATCTCCCAGGGTAAGAGTTATTACCACAGACGGAAACTACTTCTCCGTTTCAGACCAGATTATTATCCATGAACAGATAATGGAATCGAGCAACCTTCTGGTCAATAATCCCGAAAGCCTCTCGTCTATTCGTCTGGAAGACGGAACAGACAGAGTTTTTGTTCTGGCCGGTTCGGGAAGCAGCTACAGAATCGAAACCTATGAGATCGGAAGAAACGACAACTACATCTCCGACAAGCTGTTCACCATCTCCCTCGAGGGATTGGGGATCGATAATCCGGTGGACATTCATGCCATTGGAAAGGAAACTCTGCTAATCGCCTCAAATAGAGCGGGCAGCGGATATGTTTATACGCTAGAAGCCAATGAGTTCGGTAACTACGTAATCAATTCGGATTTGTCATTCTCCCTCAACAATCCGGTCAGGGAATTGGAAAAAGTGGGGAACTCGCTCTTCATCTCAGTAACAGACGCAAATTATATAGCCGAACTGGCTTTTGACGACGGAATGCTTCAAAAAGAATCACTTGAGATACGCTATATCGACAATCCATACTTGAGAGAAGTAGGCGCCAACCTGACAATCGCCGGTGAGAATGACGGTCTTATCGTCGCTGATTACAGCGCCAACAGAATATTAAGCCTGGATCCCGATTTCCGCATAGCCGATTATTATGACGATTTTGGCGTCGGCGAGCGGGAGTTCCAGAGACCATCTCTTGTTGAGACTGCGGAAAACAGAGTCTTCATATTCGATGAAGTCCGAAAGGACATTCAAATCTTCGACAGCATGTTCAATTCCGTGGCGACGCTTCGTTACACTGCAGAAAGCACTAATAATTATATGGAAGAAACCGCTATGGACGATCTGAAAGATATGACTATAGTGATTAGAAACGAAGGCAACAGGCTCTATTATTACGCCCTTATGATCAGCGGCAGCACAGGAAAGCTTTCCATGATAAGACTGCCCCAGTGGGAAGAGCTTCGGGCAAGTGTTCGAAATAATAAAATCGTCTTCCTTAAAGACAGAGAGATCTTTACGGCCAAACCGGACGGAAGCGATTTGAGAAGAGTTCTTTCAAGCGACAGCATTCCCCGAATCGAAGGCGTTCTCGATTATCCGGCAATATCGCCTGATGGCAGGAAAATTGTCTTCACTTCCCGTGTCGAGCTTTACGACGGTAACGGCGATCCTTCTGCAGGCGGAAACCAGCATGCCTATGACAATCTCTATATGGTTGATATTACAGGTGAGAACCTGACAAGAATCCCTCTGGGAATTATTAACAACTTCGAGATAGAAAGACCGGTTTTCAGCACTAATGGCGACAGGATAATCTGTTCCGCTAAAGAGCCGGGAGGCAATTGGCAGATCTATACTTACAATTTGGAAACAGGGGGTATCAGCAAACTGTTCAGTTCCGATGAGAACGTTCGCTTCCCCTATTATTCGCCTGATGACCGGTTTGTTGTTTTTACAACCGATTACGACGGAGACGAAGAAGTCGTAATAGCCGATGTAGAAAACGTGAATATGAGGGTTGCCGTAACCTCAAACAACACACGGGATTCCTATCCTGTCTGGAGCGGGCTCTATCCCTATGAAATATCCAATACCGATCTTGATATCGACTCGAAAATCGCTTTTGTTAGCGAGAGGGACTTCAAGAAAACCGCATACTTCACTTATATCTCCAGGCCGTCGGAATCGGATATCAGGATTGTGAAGAAGACAGGCGAGGAGATCGGTAGCGATCCCGACAGCGCGGCAATGGAAATCACTTCCGCTGCCGATGAAGCCGATTACCCCAGCTTTACGGGAGACGGGCAGTCCGTTGTTTTCGAGTACCAGAAAGACTGGACGACCGGTCTTATGAGATACGATTTCAAAGATGTATCGACCGGGATAATGAATCTTCCCGAAGATGCGTCCAAGCCGGCCGGTATGAAGAACATGATTGTCGATTTTGATATTGAGCTGTTGGATGGGGACGATCTTTACCTCAGCTGGGATCCCTATACTGATAAGAAAACTTTTTATACGGTTCAGTTCAGACTGAATAATGAATCGGCTGGATACACCGAGAAGAAGTTTTTTACCGACGGCCATGCAGTTCTCAACGATATGGAAATGGGATCGGAATATCTGATTCGCGTATGCATAGTCGAAAACGGCGAAGAAGCGGCAACTACGCTCTGGAAGAAAATGACCATGCCTGTTGTTGCGGCGAGAGCGGAAATTACAGTTGATGAAGTAAATCCCTACCTCGTACACCTTAAAGCCTGGAAACCGACCGAGGAAACACAGTGGCAGTACAGCTGGATTATCGACAATCAGGAAATTCCCGTACAGTCGACTGAGGAATATCTCTACGAGTTCTCCACAAGCGGCACTAAAACCATAATGCTGAAGACATCCGATTCGGCTAAAACTTACTCCGATGTTTCCGATCCGGAAACGGTGAGAATCATCAGCGATATCGTACCTTCCATTGAGTATGTTCTGCCTGATGATTCCTCTTATGTGGAATTAAGCGCAGAGAACTCTCTTGGTGAGAGAATAGACTGGGCTTCGGCCAAATGGACCATTTCCGGTCCGGGCCAGAGTCCTTTGGCTCCGGTTTACGGATCGAAAACCATTATTCCGCTCGATATTTTCAAGCACAAGGTCAATGTGAACCTGGCTCTGACCAGAATCCCTGTTAACGGACAGGTGGCGACCGATACGATAGAGAAAAACATTACCATTGACCTGGATTTTAAAGATGTGAAACCCGTCATTACCTATGATGTGAATGAAAGCGATCCGAGACTGTTTACATTCTCCGGTTCAAGCTCCATAGGCAATATCGACTGGTACAACGCTTTGTGGACGGTATACGGTGACGGTATCGTTCTTCATCAGCAAAACGGAAAGAGTTCCATCTCCTATCGTTTTCCGGAGAGCGGAAGTGAGATCACATACACTGTTTCTCTGACCGTACCGCGAATCAGCGACGGCCAGTCCGAGACGGCTACACAGCTCGTATCTGTAGAACCCGCGCCTCTGGAACCGGTTATTGACTATGAGATTATTACTCTCGAGGAATCGGGGAACACTGTGGGCGCGAAAGTTCTTTTCTCCTGCTCCAATTCCAAAGGAAGCAGTATTGACTTCAGCAGCGCACGCTGGTCAGTACCTGTCGCGGGAGCTTATGGCGAACAGCCCACGCAGATCGGACCTACGGCCATTTACAACCTTTTTAATGCCGACGGCGCTTCGCAGGTCGAAGTTTCCCTGACTCTTATGAGAAAAGGCGGCAGCGATGCCATTACCGTTTCTGAAAAAATCAATCTTGTTCCCGGCGATGTAACCAAGCCTGAGATTGTCGTAAAGAAAAATACAGAAAAGACCAGCAGCGGACATGCTGTAATTCTCGATGCCCTATCTTCAACCGGTCCCAATATCGACTGGGAGAGAACACAGTGGCTCGTCGATGGCCAGTATGCAAAAACCGGTCCGGTAGTCCGTTACGATTTACCCAACTCCGGAGAAGAGCAGGTTATTCGCTATGTCTGTACACTATTTAGACATGGAGACGAGCCGATCACCGATCAGGGAGAAGTCATAGTCGGCGGAGATACTATAAAACCGCTGATCAATCTGACGGAAAACCTCGGCAACAATGTGTTCCGACTCTCCGTCGAGAAAACTGAAGCCACCAATGTCGATTGGACCAGGACGACCTGGTATATCTTCGACGGAAATGAAAACGTAGTAAAAAAACAGGGGTCCAATATCCTGCATACCTTTGTTCCCAAGAGCGAAGCCATGGGTTATCCCGTTATGGTGGAGATGTTCTTTCAGAACGATGACAGACCTTTTGTGGGATACAAGACAATTGATATCGAAGGCGACGAGCTTGTCCCTGTCATTACCTGGGATCTGGGTTCGGGAGGAGGAGATGCCAATGTCATCAACTTCTCGGCCCAAGCTTCTTCGGGAAGCGGAATTGACTGGTCCCAGACCAAGTGGACTTTTGGCGATTCTTCAGAATCTCAATACGGGGCTTCCGTATCCCATGAATATACAATCGATGGGGTATCGAGGGAATATAAAGTGTCTTTGACGCTGCTAAGAAGAAGCACAAATGGCGTTCAGGAAACGGCGACGGTTTACAAAACCATTAATATTGCCAGCAATGAGATCAAGCCCGTACTGAAAGCCCAGCTTCATGGAGACGGATATCTTGTTCTCACTTCCGAAGCTTCGGAAGGTCGAGGGCTTATGCTGGATAGGACTTCCTGGTTGTTTGAAGGGGAAGGTGATAGTCAGAGTCTTTCTCTAAATACAAAAGAAGGAACTATGAGTTCAACTACAGTAATTGATGATAACTCAGTTAAGTTTAGTGCTAGTGTTGGATTTGGTCCTGTTTCTGCCTCAAGTTCATTTGTCCTAGGCGATGTAACTAACACAACGACTAATGATTATTCAGATTTTATAGATAAAAACGAATCCTTCTCCACCTCCAACAGCCATACCGGAGCAACATGCCGACGGTATGTCGGAGATCAGAAACGCATAGTCGTAACCATGTTCGTCTATCGAATGTCACCGGACGGCGGTATGACGGGAGAATCCATAACGGTCAATGTGGACTGTGATGAAGCAAGATCCGGAGTTTCATATGAATAGGAATAGAATGATGAACAGAAAAATTATTTTTACAGCCTTATTCCTCATGGCGGGATCATTGATTTTTGCCCAGCAGGATAGCCGGTACGATGCGGGAAAAAACCTCCCATTTAATCAGAAAGCCGGGAATGTCGATCCCCAGACCGGTAATGTGACAGTACAAGTCACTGACCTCTCTTTGCCCGGAAGGGCGGGGATGGATTTCTCTTTTGGAAGGATCTGGAAAACAAACCAGTCCAATATCTTCTCCATGTCGCGCAATCCAGTGGACGGCAGTAACAGGCTCACCTCCCACACTATCGAAGAAGTCAACAATATGGGTGCGGGCTGGGCGACCAGTCTTCCCTATATCCTCTCGGACGATAGTTCCGGCGATAGAATTATCAGTCTGTTTTTCGGAGGTGGAGCGTACGAAATCGATCAGACCGGCGTAAAGGTTCGCAACTTAAACAAATCGAACATTCTGTGGTACGATCTTCTGGACAAAAGAATTTATGAAGATTCTTCAAAAGCCTATACAGACGGACCAGTTGCTGTTTCTTCGCTGTCATCTTTTGGAGTGGCCGATAACGATTCCGAGAGGAACAAATACGAACTTATTTTAAAAGACAACAGCCGTTATCTCTTCCGACCCGACGGAAAGCTAATGACGCACATCGATAAAAGCGGACTGAATGAGATTTGGTATTACTACGATTCCGCGGACAGACTCAGCGTTGTTGTGGATACAATTGGCCGCATCATCCGGTTTTCCTACGATGGTGATTCAAACCTGGAAAAAATAGAGTGGGATGTCATTTCACATGAAATCGGCGAAGACGGTTCCAGAAAAACTGAAACTGAAACCAGATCAATAACTTACAGTTACCAACCGGCATCCAATTACTCCAATGTCTCCTCATTGGTCGGGCTGGTAAGTGATTATAATCCTTCTTATGCACTCACATCGGTAAAGGATGCCATGGGGCATGAGACCAGGTATGAATACACAGATGTCAAAGCCTCATTCAGCTATGAAAGTCACCTCTCTCATTGGCAGAATGCTTCTCTGCTTCTAACGGGTATCAGAAATTTTGTCGATGGAGCCGATCTGGCCCTTAGTGAAAAACGCTATGAATACGCCGTTCCCGCAAAAGGAATGTACACAAAATACTTCTGGGGCGGATACATGGAGTATTACAAGGTCAGCCGTCAGTGGAATATCGACCGCGAGGGAAGAGAGGTCGGAAACACTACGTACATCTACCACGACAACAATGAGGCGGGTAACTTCAACTGTTACACTACACTTGTCGAAACAGGCGGCGTTCGGCAGACCTATCTCTACACAATCAGTTCCGATCCCTCTCAGAATGATGTTCTTGATACTCTGACAACGGAAACAGGCGACGGTTATGTGGAGCAGACAGATTATGTCTACAACTCGGACAGAGTTAAAACACTTGAAGAAACATACCGCATGGGCCAGTTTGCCTTTAGTCAGAAATATCTCTATGACCTTAAAGGAAACCTTAAGGAGCATACCGATAAAATGGGTCTGGTTACTGTTAAGCAATACGATGATAAGTACAGCATCCCCGTTCGAGAAACACGGCTGTTCCAGTCGGCCGGAGAAGACAAAGAATATGATCTGGAAAGAGTTCTCACTCCTTTGGGGCAAGTAGAAAAGGAAATCCTCTATATCGACGATGAAGGCATAACCCGAGGATTAGTTACTTCTTATGATTACGATTCATTTGGCAATGTCATCAGCGTTACCGATCCGGGGGGCATTGTTTCTCATACTGTCTATGATAGCGCCGTAAATGCCTGGCCAGTCAGATCCTGGCAGATCGTGAGCGAAGAAAACTATCTCACACGGGCCGATGCCGACTTCTGGTTCAATCTTCCCGACACGACGAACCAAATCAAACTTAGCAGCTGGCGGGTCTTCAACTCCGATGGTTCCCCATGGCTTGAAGTCGATGCCGAAGGTTTTGCGGTGGAGCATTATTACGATGACCTGGGTTCTGAAATCACCACTATTTATCCCGATGAGAATGATGTTTTACTCGCAGGAAGTGACTTTGATGATATATCCACCCATGTTTCGTGGTCAGCCTTCCTGACAAGCCGGGAAAATAATCCCGGAGTGAGGCAGCAGATCAATTATGAAAATGCCTACGTTAAAACACTAACTGATTTTGAATACGATGATGCCGGTCATAGCTGGAGCACGCTTTCTACGGCCGTTCAGCAGGACGGCCTGGGCAATGTGGTAAAAGAGATCACCTACGGAGCCGGAGGTTTTGTACATGCTGTTAAAACCATGACATACGACCTCTACGGGCGAATGGTGGCTCTGACGGATCCCGATGCGGGAACTACTTCCAGTTCCATCTGGGTCAATGATGTAAAGGTTAACAGGTTCGATAAAACCTGGCTGGTAAAATACGACGATCTGGGACGAACAATAAAGGTTCTCTATCCCGATACGGGAAGCGGAAGCAAGATTAAATTGATCCGATACAATGACAGGGAAAACTCCATAATGACCACCGATCCTGAAGGTTCCGATGTTTATGAGCGAATGGATTGGAATGGCAATGTGGTTGAACGCATCGCGTATGGAAACTCATCAACCGTTTCTACAGAGAGACAGACTTACACCTTCGAGTATGACCAGCTGAACCGGATGACAAAATCAACCGATCCCGAAGGGCAGGAAACCGGATATCGCTTTGATGAGAGAAACCTGCTGATTCGTCAGATTTACGGAAACGGCAGTGATTACATGATCTATAACGACAGAGGACTTTTAATATCCAAAACAGATAGAAAAGGTCAGATAATTGCGTTCTCTTATGATGAAGCGGGAAGAAATACCCGAACCGAATACTACAAATCTGGAGCTGTAACTCCAGATGATACGGAATATCGCCTCTATGATAAACGTGGCAATGTTATCCGCGTAGAGAACAAGACTTTGATTGAACAATGTGAGTTTGACGGAGCAGGCCGACTAGCCTCCCTTAACCGCAGATTGAAAGACATTCTCCATAGAAACTCAATAGCAACGGTTTACGGCGGATCAGTCGCAGACCAGGTTTTCTCCTTCGATTACGGTTATACGGCTAGCGGACTGCTGCGACAGATGACGTATCCCGACGGATCGGTACACGACTTCTCCTATGATCAATACCTTGGGTATCTATCATCGATTGGTGAGGGTAGCGATGAAGCTGCCATAGCTCCTTTTGTCACCGATCTTAAATACAACAAAAGCGGTGTTGTTACGGAAATGGCTTATTCAAACGGCACAACTCAGCTCTGGGACTTTGACAACCGGAAACGGATAGAGCGGATACGGATAGGTATGACAGATACTCCCGGGAGATATATAGAAGATTTGAACTATCAGATTGACGGCTCGGGAAATATAAAGGCTATTAATGATAATAAGTACGGATACGATGGATTTCATAGAATTGCAACGGCTGATACCAAATTGCCGGAGATTCCCGATGCCCGGGCCATTGTAGAAGAGCATTTTGGCACCTACAACGGGGGAGATCCTGTCGAGGGGAGAGTCTACGATGCCGCGGCGGATCTGTATCCCAATGGAACGGCTGACGGAAGGGTAAACGGAGAGGATTACCTTCAGGCTCTTATCGATCTGGAAGGGGCGACCGCTGAAGGAGATCTGCCATTTGACAGGGAAAGTTTTGCCTATGACCGCAATGGGAACAGGACTAAGATTGTACAGAATGGAGATGAGTATTTCTATTCCTATGGTGAGAGAAATCGACTCGAGAAGATTGACGTGAAAAGAGAAGGGGAACTTTCCCGGACACTTTATGCCCAATATGCCTATGACGAGAACGGTAATACAACTTCACGAACCATCTATGGACAGGATGGAATTGAGACAGTAGTATTTGAATACGATGTACTCAATCGCCTGATAAAGACTACCAGAGGTTCTGAGTATACTGAGTATACTTATGATAATGCGGGGAATCGCGTCGTTAAGGTTTCTTCCGACGGTTCTTTAACCCTGTATTTAAGACATGGTACAATTGCAGTGGCGATGGATATGGAAGTTAATGGAGACCAGACCGATGAAAAAGGCAGCATTAATCGCTATGTACTTTCCGGGGATTTAGTCGCCGGTCGAGTCACGACTACAGTAAATGCAGATAATTCTACAGATACTGAGAAGAACTTTTACCATCTTGATCATTTGAATTCGACCAAGGTTGTGACTGATGAATCCGGTGAAGTTGTGGTGAACTATACATACCGGGCTTTTGGGGAGCAGCTGAAGAGATTGGATTCGGCAAATAATCCGACGGAAGATTTGGGTAAATATTCATATGGTGGTAAAGAGCTGGATGAGGATATAAACCTATATTACTTCAATGCAAGGTTTTATGATGCGACGACCGGACGGTTTATCAATGTGGATCCGGTGCAGGACGGCACAAACTGGTATGCATATGTAAACAATGATCCTTTAAACCGTATCGATCCGACTGGTTTAGAGAGTGCTGATGCCGCTTATAGTTGGGTTAAAAGCTTCGAAGATGCACCAGATTTTAAAGAACCTGTTGATGCTCCAGTTACTTCAAAAGCTGGACCTAGAGAACCTCTTAATACATCACAAGGTGAGTCCTCTCCTATCCATAAAGGCTGGGATTATGCCCCAACGAATGGAGAAACTCAAACATACGGAGCTTCTGCAGATGGAAAAATCCTTGTAACCGATTCGAGGAAAGATATCGGGAGTTATACAGTTCTTGATCATGGGAATGGATGGCAGTCACACTATTATCATGATGATGTACCTTCTCTGTATCGGGATAATGAACCAATCGAGTCTGGACAAATGATTGGAGGTATGGGCCAATCAGGAAAAGCCACAGGTCCTCATCTCCATTTTGAAATCAGAAAAGACGGTGAGAGTATTGATCCCGCAGTATTTTTTAACAGAAAGGAGGTTATGACAGGATGCCAAGATTAAATAAAAAGCATGTGATTCTTTTAATCTTAGTTTTAAACTCGATAGTTTTGTACGCTGGAGATCCGGGCTACATGCCTCTGGCAAAAGAAGATTTTGCATTTAAGAAATCTGGATCTAGTCTCTTTCTAAACCAGAATATTGAAGAAGTTATTGGATTTTTAGGCGATGGTTACAGCGAAGAAATAATAAAGAGCAAATCCAATGAAAAATGGGACTTCATTATTTTAAACTATGAGAATATCCAAGTTTCATATACACGCGGATGGAAGAGTGTTGATCGAATAATCATTAGCGATGATAGTTCTTTCGAAACAGCAAGAGGGATAAAAATAGGGTCGACCATTGAGGATGTCCGAAAACTATACAAAGATATTTTGTTTAGTAACTATGACAATAAACTCATTGTGTTCTATGAATGGTTTGATGATATGGGGATTATTTCAACGAATTATTACATTTCATTCACCTATTCAGACGACTCTGTTGTTGAGCGCATTGAAATAGGAACAGCAGTAGACTAATCACTCTTAAAAACAGACAAATGGAAAAAATTCTCATCCCAATTAGGGATGGGGATTTTTTTTGTCTGCTCTGGTGAGTTTTCCGGGATTCTGTCGACGTGACCGGATTGGGAAAGCCCCACTCTGAGCCCCGAAGTGAACAGAAGAAATTCTGATTACCCAAAGGTTGAACTGACAGTCAAGCGACGGCTTTGGCGGTTTCAAGAACCTGAATGTACAACCGGCGAACCGCAGGGCTGTGGGAGGCTGAATTTCAGGGCAGCTTTCGATAAGACAGTCTTATCGGACGCTGGCCGGTCCGGCGGTTCCGTATGATGTGATCTGTTTAACAAAATCAATTTACTGAGTTTTCGACCAGATCCGGAGGAATTCAGCCGGAACAGCTTCGGGGCGGTGGCTGCGATGATCGTGGCCGAACCCCGATTATGATTTTGTCATAACAAAGACGCTGAACCAGACACCGGAATCGTCGCTTTGGCTCCTCATCCGGTGCAGGTTAGCTCCCGGTTATGATTTTTATCTATGATGTCCCGGAAAATCTCAATAAATCCCGTATTACAACCATAAATTCTGATGTTCGATGTTAAATCAATCTTCGTTTCTTATATTTTATTCGTTGTTTTCGTTGGCGTTTATTGAAAATGAACAGATCGCGGAAAAAAACATGTAGTTTCATTACAAAAAACACGACCCAAAGCATTCCTGCAAAAACTCCGATCAGTGCGGCAGAGTAGCCCAGAATGCCCTTTATCAGAAATTTCCCTATCACAATAGCTATGGCTACTATCGCGTATCCTATCGATGACAGGGCCAATCTTGCTTGTATTTTATTCCACAAATGGACGTTTTTCTCATTGCATGACAGCTTCCACATTTCAGAGAGAAGATGATATGAGACACCGCCCCCGAATGTCAGAATTGAGAAGAACAGGTAATTGTAGAAGAGACTTTTTTCTTTGGCCAACGCAAGAGAAAAGTACCAGAGAAAAAGGCTTGAGACCAGAAAGAACAGAGACATGACCATTCTCTTTCTGAGTTGAAACGATGACGTTTTGGATTTCACTTTACTTCTTCTGGCAATCATGAGGTTATTCCCCGGAAGAATTTGAAGAATCCATTCCGGCACCCTTCAAAGCGTTATCAATAGTCTTTAGAAGCGCTTTCTGATCGAAAGGGGGCAATGATTCAATTTTCCTCATTCTCTGGCTTATTTTCAGGCTTACCGGTGAGGCATCTTCTACCGGGGAAATTCCGAGGATTGTATCTGATGACACTTCAAGAGCTTGGGAAAGCCTGATAATCATCTCGGCATTGAGACGGACACGGCCTGTTTCGTAATCAGATATTAACTTCTGTGTAATTCCGATCTGAGCGGCTAATTGAACCTGTGTCAGGCCTTTTTGTTTTCGATACCGGGTAATATTCTCTCCGATGTCGATGTCTTCCTGTGAAAGTGGCGGTAGTTTGTTTTTCAATGGTCGAGGCATGGTTCTATTCTACACCCAAAAGCTAAAACTGTTCTTGACAATACGTTTTGAAAGTATATAATTGTGTTATGTTGGGACTCAAAATTCGTCCTTGACACGTTTTGAAAAAGTACCTGATTACAGGCAAAAACCCCTGAGTTGAAGGGGATAAAAAAAGTCCTGCTTCCCAACGTCGCCAAACGGTTGAAACAGGACTCATAAAGATCATGAGGTGAACCTCGATGACAAAAACATTCTACACAATTTTCCATTCCCCGTCAAAGAAGTCTCACCTCTGCACAAGGAGCTTTCCATTATGCAGGAAATCCAGACCTCTGACCTGTACGAAGCCTCGTACTACCTAAGCCGAAACTGTCAGATCGACACAATCGAATCGGGCCTTGTAGACGGCAAGATCAATTGCCGCCTGACCATCTCCGGCGTAGCCATCCACACCCTGCAGGCCGCCTATTTCTCCGGCGAAGCGCAGATCAATCTCTTTGATTTTCGCCGGACCTATGGCCAGCTTCACAAGATCGTGAACGATGCGAAGAGAAAATTCAAACAGCAACAGAGACACCAACAGGTAGCGGGAGGTCAGTTATGAGCAAAGACGCATTCCCGGTCAACAAACTCAGCACCTCGAACTTAAGCGAAGTGGGCTACCTGATGGAAAGAAACCACAGGATTGTCGGCGTAAAGCTGGACAAGGGAGCCTACGGCATTCAGGAGCTCTTTGTCTCCATGGAAGGTGAAAACATCGAGCTGGATCACAAAATCTTCCTTGGCAACGGTTCTGTCGTACTCGGGAAAGTCCCGGAAATTCTGGAAGCCATTCAAAACCAGATCTGGAAGGATCAGGTGAGAGGCGAGACTCGCAGCCTCGAAAATTCTCCCAGAATGGGAGGTTCCTTATCATGAAAAAGGTCATCTTTACCAACCAGAAAGGCGGAGTCGGCAAAAGCACTACTTGCCGGGAATGCGGTTTCTATCTGGCCTCCCAGGAATTCGATGTCCTTCTGATCGACTGCGACCCTCAGGGCAACCTGTCCAAGGGTGTAAACAGGGAGAATATTCCCGGCCTCTTTGACGCTCTTGAATCGGATGAAATCAACATCGATGAAGTGGATGGAAGGCTCTCTATTCTTGCCGGAGACTTCCGCCTTTCCCTTCTGGAAAAACGGTACCTCGGAGAGCTGGACGCCTATTCAAAGCTGAAAGACCTTTTGGGCCGGGAAGAGTTTGCCCATTTCGATTTTATCCTCTTCGACACTCCGCCGTCCCTGGGGATTCTGACTCTCAATGCTCTTGTCGCCGCTGACTCGATGATCATTCCCATGAAACCTTCCCTCTACTCCATGCAGGGAACCAACGACCTTATGAACGCTGTAAGCAAGGTCAAAAAGACTCTGAATCCCTCTCTTTCCATTCTGGGAGTAATCATTAACGAGTTTAACCCCATTCCTGTTATTACAAGACAAATCCGGGAAGAGATAGAGAGCGCTTTCGGATCTTCCGTCTTTGAAACGGTTGTCTCGAAGAGCATCAAGATTGAAGAGGCTATTGCCAGCCGGGACAGCGTTCTGAAACTAGAAGGATCTGGAGTTGAGAAGATCAAGGGTGAAATCTCTGCATTGGGAAATGAGATTCTCTCCCGTCTCGGCGTGGAGTCCTATGTCTTATGAGCGCCGACCGATTAGGAGGGGTGAAAACCCTGAAAGTCTCGGGCTTTCTCGACGAGTTTGAGAAGGATGAAATCAAGAAAAGGGTCGATATTCTCTCTCTTTTCTCATCCTTCGGCGTGAGCTATGAAAAGAAAGGCCGTTCTCATATGGCAAAATGTCCCTGGCACGATGACGACACGCCGAGCCTGTCCATTGATCAGGGGAAAGGATTGTACAACTGTTTCGGCTGCGGAGAATCCGGTGATATCTTCGATCTGGTCCAGAAGATGGAAGGAATTGATTTCAAGGACTCCTTGAAGTACCTGAAAGAGTTCGACGGTTCTATTGTTCCCTTTTCTAAGACTTTGGAGGTTCCGGCGGAGCCGGTACCTTCAGAGTCTCACCAACCGGAGGGCGGTAGCTTTGAAGGCGTCGATCTGGAAAGGGTTATGGAGTTCTACCGGAAGTCTCTTTCCACCTCGGAAGAGGCCGTCTCCTATTTCGATCAACGAGGGATAGACCGCAAGGTTCTTTCCCGGTTCGGATGCGGTTACGCTTCGGGAAAATTGCGGTCGATGGTAAGCGATGAGCAGTTTAAAGAGCTGAAACAGGCCGGAGTGTTCAACGAGAAAGGCTATGAGTCTTTCAAGGATTGCGTCGTCATTCCTCTCCTCGATTCCGCCGGGAAGGCAGTCGGTCTCTATGGCCGGAAAATCTCCCCTACAGCCAAGGTCAAACACCTGTATCTCAAAGGGCCGCACCGCGGTCTTTTGAACCGGAAAGCGGCGGCGGTTTACCGTGAAGAGGTAATCCTCACCGAATCGGTCATCGATGCTCTTTCCCTGATCCAGATGGGGATCGAGAACGTCATCCCCTGTTACGGAGCCAACGGATTTACGGAAGAACATCTGTCGTTGCTTCATTCTGAAAGAGTGAAGCTTGTGACCATCGCCTTCGACAATGACGATTCCGGCAGAGCGGCTGCTGAGAAGCTCATCGAGTCTCTCCTTGCAGAAGGATTCCCCGTGAAAGTGATAGCGCCTCCCGAGGTGAAAGACTGGAATGAGCTTCTCACCTTAGGTTCTTCTGTAGATGAGATCAAAAGACTCCTTGAAACCGCCGATGTTATCTATCCGCCGGGAAAGAGCCCTGACTTCTACGTTACCAGAGAAAACGGCAAGTACACCTTTGAAATCGACCAGATTATCTACAGGGTGCTTGGAGTCAAAGAGGTTTTCATCTCCAATCTCCGGGTCAACATCCGTTCCCAGTTTGGAGAAGATGTCTTTCTGGACAACGTCGATCTCTATTCCTCCCGGTCAAGAACATCCTACGCCGTCAGTCTGGCCAGCCGGTTCTCTCTGGAAGTGAAGAAGATCGAAAAGTCCCTGATGAGGATTGTCGAGTATCTGGAAGAGATGCGGGATGAGGCTTTGAATCAGGCCGAAAAGGAAACTTCTGTTCCATCTCTGACCGAAGAGGAGAAGAGAATCGGTCTGGAGTTCCTCCGGTCGGAAGACCTTTTCGATCAGATTGTTTCGGACCTTGAGACCATCGGCTATGTGGGGGAAGACCTGAACAAGCTTCTTATGTATCTGGCGGCAACTTCCCGTAAACTCGATGATCCCATCTCCATTCTGGTGCTCTCTCAATCGGCTTCGGGAAAGAGCATGCTTGTCGACGCTGTGAGCCGTCTTATTCCTCCCGAGGACCTTCTGCAGGTCAGTTCCTTGAGCGACCAGGCTCTGAACTACGTGGAAGAGGGAGGACTGGTTCACAAGTTCCTGGTTATGGGAGAGGCCGTTCACTCGGATGTCGTTGAGTATCAGATCCGGGAAATGCTCTCGGCCAGACAGCTTTCGAGGCTGATCACCACCAAAGACGAGAAGACCGGGCAGATGGTTTCGAAGAAAGTGGAGCGGGAGGTCATTGTCGCCTCGGTGATGAGTTCGACCAACACGGAAGTGAACCCGGAAAACGCTTCCCGCTGTTTCCTTCTGAACGCCGACGAAACGGACGAACAGACAGTGAGGATTCACGAGAGGCAGAGACAGAAGTACAGTCTTCACAGAACGTCGGAGAAGAGAAAGACAGTCCCCGAGATTGTGAAGAAACATATTTCGGCCCAGAGGCTTCTGGAGAAGAAGATGATCGTCAATCCCTACGGCGAACACCTGGACTTTCCCTCCCGTCTGATGAGATCCCGGCGGGACAACGACCGCTTTATCGATCTGATCGCCACGGTCTGTTTTCTCCGGCAGTATCAGAAAGAAGTGAAGATCCATGAAGAGGGAAACGAGAGGATTGAGTACATCGAGTGCGACCTGAAAGACTACGGGATCGCCTACCGGATCATGACCGAGAACCTCCTCAAATCCATGCTCCTTGAGATTACACCTTCCGACGAGAAACTCTATGAGGCAATCAGGGAGATGGCGAAGGACGAGGCGAAGAGTCAGAACCTGAAAGTCAGTGAAGTGGGCTTTACACAGAGGCAGATCAGAGAGTTCACAGGCCTCGGCCAAAGCTGGGTGAAACAGCATTTGAGGACGCTTGTCGAACTTGAATATTTGATGATTTCCGGCGGCGGCCGGTCCGGTTCGAGGAACACCTACAGGCTCCGGTCTGATGAGAAAATCGGTGTCGTCGATGTCTCGGTGATTCCTACGCCGGATGCTATCGAGAAAATTTTAAAAAAGCGGGTTTAGCGGGCACGACCGGGCAAAAGCGGGCATTGCCCGCTTTTTGCATCTTAATTCCTTATTTTGCCGTGATTTAACCAAAGCGGGCACGGATTTCGGGAGGGAAAGTGGAAAAAAGAACCAAAAACACCATATTAAACGACTACAGACGGTATCTGACTCTGAAAGGAGTTAGAACCGTAAAGGATTACATTGCCGGAGTGAATGAGTTTATCGACTACCTGGGCGACGGCGGAGAGGGATTCCTGTTCATCACCGAAAAGGATGCCGATGATTACCGACACCACCTGATCACATCGGACAGACATCTGGCTCACAGCACAATCAACGGGAAATTGAATCATCTCCGTAGTTTTTACCGGTTTCTGGAAAAGAAAGGGATGATCTATCAAAGCCCTCTCTACTATGTGAAGGGGGTGAAAACCGGCAAGGGGCTGCCCAAGAATGTTCTTTCCATCGAGGAGATGGGAAAGCTTTTGGACAATTTTTCACTCATCAGAAAGACCGACATCATGACCTATTCGCTGGCGGAACTGCTTTACGGTTCAGCCATGAGAGTCAACGAAGCGGCGGCCTTGAAGGAATCGGATGTGGACTTTGATTCTGCCGTTATCACGATCACCGACTTCAAAAACGGTGGATTGAGGTGGAAGTCTCCTACCTCGGAGGCGAGCATCCGGGCATTGAGAAGGTATGTAAAGACCGTCCGGAGTGAACTGACTACCGAAAAGGATAGGGCCGAGGGATTTCTCTATCCCCAACAGGGAAAGACGGCAATCCGATGCATCCTCAACGCCAAACTCAAGAGAGAGTGCGAGAGACTGGGATTGAAGACAATCACGTCCCATTCCTTCCGGGCCAGCGCTGCCACCCATCTGCTCCGATCGGGCGCGGGGATTCGCGAGATTCAGGCCTTTCTCGGACACCAGAAGATCGGGACGACGGAAGTCTACACCCGTGTTGTGAAAGAGGATTTGAAGGCGGTGATTGAAACCTGTCACCCCCGGGAAAGGAGGTCGTAAAGAATGAAAATAAGTCAGAAAGAACAGATTGAAATGCTGTTTGAAGACCATCTTGAAGGACGGGGACTGAAACCGGAAACCATCAAAAGGAAGAGTATCGAGTTGAACAGGTTTCTTTCCTATCTGGAATCCATCGGCAGAAGGGACTTGAGGGAGGTCTCCTCCAAGGAGATCGAGGAGTACTTTCTGTTCATGCAGGAAAAGGGATACTCAAGTTCAACGATCATCACCTCTCATGCCATGACTGCCGATCTGTTCAGGGCCTTGCACAAGAACGACATGATCCTGACAAACCCTATGGCGAGAACCGAGATGTACATCAAGGAGAAATCGGGAGTCAAAGTGATCCTGACGGAAGAGGAGATGGACGCCTTTCTCTGTTCCATCGAGACCGCGACGGGTTACGGGAAACGGGACCGGGCTTTGTTCGAGTTAATGTATGTGACGGGAATGAGAGTCGGCGAGGTCGTGAAACTGACCGTTGAAGATGTGGATCTGTCCCACAGCGAGGTTTTGATCAGGAAAGGAAAAGGAGACAAGGACAGGATTGTTCCCGTCGGCCAGGTGGCTGGCCGGTTCCTGCAGGACTGGATTTCCCATGCGAGAAACTGGTTTAACACGGGAGAAAGCGATTCTCTTTTCTTAAACAGCAAGGGGCGGACACTGGCCGCTACCGCCGTCCGGCACCGTTTGAAGTATTACCTGAAACAGGCCGGTATTGAGAAGGAAGGAGTCTCTCCCCATTCCCTCCGGCACAGCTGCGCCACTCATCTGTTAGCCGGCGGGGCTGACATCCGTTTTGTCCAGGAACTTCTGGGCCATGAGTCACTTGAAACGACGGTGACCTACACCAGAGAAGTCGTGACGGGATTGAAGAGAATGCACAGGATGTACCATCCGAGGGAGAATGAGATTTATCCGCAGGGTGAGACATTGTAGTATCATGTAGTACGGTGCAAGTACTTGTGTTACAATGTGCAAGTAGTAAAAAGTCTTTTTACTTTTTATTTTACTATTCATAAAGCAATTAACCAGGAAATGTGATAAGTAATGTAGCTACGTCGTGCAAGTAGTAAAGGTAAGTAAATGAAAGAAAAGGAAAATGAACTAAGAATTGTCGACCCTTCCTTTGGTTCGAGGGTTTTGGATCTGATCATGGACATTAACTATCTTCGGAGAAGGCAGCTCGGCGGTTCAACACACCCGGAAATCTTCTTTCAGATCAAACATATTTTCCATATTCTCGAGAGTATCGGATCGGCCAGGATCGAGGGAAACCACACGACCATTGCCGAGTATGTGGAGCGGGAAATCGAAGATTCTGAAAATGAAGACGAGGCCATTACCGAGATCAAGAACAATGAAGCCGCGCTTTCCTTCATTGAAGAGGTCATCGAAACGACGCCGATCAACAGGGCATTTGTCTGTGAACTTCACAAACTGGTGGTAAAGGATCTTCACCGGGAAGGAAGCCAGACGCCGGGACAGTACCGGAACACCAACATCGTGATCAATCATTCAAAGCACACTCCGCCGGACTTCCTCCGGGTCAATGAATTGATGGATGAACTTATCGCTTTCATCAACAAACCGGACCCGGAGAAGTATGACCTGATTAAAGTCGCCATCGCTCACCACCGTTTCACCTGGATTCACCCTTTCGACAACGGGAACGGACGGACAGTCCGGCTTCTGACCTATGCCATGATGATTAAAATGGGATTCAAGGTTGATAACGGGAGAATCCTCAATCCCACCGCTGTTTTCTGTAGTGACCGTGACGCCTACTATGATGCCCTGCAGAGAGCCGATGAAGGAACGGATGAGGGAATTCTCGCATGGGTTGAGTATGTCTTGAGCGGTTTGAATGATGAGATTTCCAAGATCGATAATCTTCTGGAGTTTGATTTCGTCAAATCGAAGATTCTTCTTCCAGCGCTCAAGGGGCTTAAAGAAAGGAAAATCATTACCACCGAAGAATTGAAGATCCTGAACAAGGCGGCAGAGAAACAGGAGTTCAAGACTTCCGATCTCAATGAGATATTTCCCGATCAGAATTCCGTTTACTTATCGAGAGCCGTGAAGAGACTCCGGGATTTGAAGTTTTTGAAACCCATTGAAGAGAATTCCCGGACCTATGTTCTTTCATTCCTAAAGAATTATCTGATGCGGGAAATCATGATCTGCCTGGATCGGGAGGGATTCCTCCCCATGAAGAACGAAGTTTAATTGATTGCTATCCCCGGTGCTTCCGGGGTACAATCTGACCCGAAGGAGTCCCTGCCGGATGGTTTCTGTTGCTAAAAATCGACCTCTAAGTGCTGTAGAACCGCGTTTTGGGGCCTGCGGCGTGGATGGGACGAATTGGTATGTATATTGTAACAATAATCCGCTGAGTATGGTCGATCCGACGGGTTTAGAAGCTAGTGGAGTTGTAAGTGACTTTATAGTCGGGATTTTTAAAAAATCATCTGATGTAATTCTTAAGTATAGAGACAATATCAATAACAAAATTGATCAGTTTCAAAACAATCTGATCAATAAAGATGATTGGAAAAATACAAATAGTGTTGGTGATGTAGCTAAGAATTTAGCGAAAGGATATGGTCGTTATCTGACTGAAGTTGCGCAAGGAGTCGGCAACCTTGCAGCATCAGGATACACTGAAGGATCTGTCTTTGCTCGACGAATATTAGAGGGCGATAAAGCTCCAATAAACAGTACAGTAATGGACAAGGTTCCTGCATTAGAAGGTGCAATCGAATCAAATCCAGTTACAAGTAGGGCTAATCAAGTAGAACGTGCCTACGAGGGAAAAGTTATGGGTGTAGTGACAGGTGTAGTCGATTTAGTCGGTCAAACTATAGATGCCGTTATAGATGGAGAAAAAGATACGAGTCAAACATCTTATGATAGTGGTTCAAATACGGTTGAAAAAAAAGAGGGATAAAATAATATGTCAAATTCTATAAAGCAAAAAAAACCTACTGCATTAACTGTAACAATTATTGTAACTGGTCTGATGACTATTTTTTTCTTAATTATTTCTGTAGGTGGTTTTTTTAATTGGATAAAAACCGATGAACATAGTCTGACCTGGATTAGGGATATTTTATTAACTTTTACTGGTGGGATTCTCGGAGTGGTTTGTTTCGTCTCTCATTTTAAAAAGAAACCTTGGGGCCGTTTCTTAAATATAATCTTTTTCTCTATTCTTTTCCTTTTTAGAGTCTTTGATGTAGTAAAAACATTTTTATTGAATCCTAAAATTGATACGTTAACTAAAAGTATCAATTTGAACTTACTTTTTTTAGTATTCTCCTTGATTCTTATTCTTAATTTACTTCTTAACAAAAAAATAATAGCATATTATGGTTCTTTGAAAACCCAAGTAAATAATGATGAGATTTAATTTTAGCATAAGACCATGGATAACCTGCAGAGCAATTCCCCGGTTTAACTTTCCGGCGAGTATCACTGTCAGGTTCATCTGTCATCTTATGATCCGTTATAGAAAATCCGGCAGGTCGTCCTGCGGACTAAACAGAATATTCAGGAAGTTATCGTCAGCCGGCAAGCCGGCGGTCCGCTCGCAGTAGCTCGCCCGATAACAAATATTGCTGTTCCCCTGCAGGGTATTATAATTCGGCGGCGTGATTGGTCGTGAGAGAGAAATCCCAGAACCTGATGGTACTGGGATTTTTTTCGGTGTATCAATTTCATTGCATTTTTATGATTGACCGGCGCGGGATGTGAAATCTCATTTCATTTTCCGAGCGGTGGCCAGCTTATATTCGCAGTTCCTGCGACAATAATCTGGCGGGGAAAATGGTAACAGTTCATTTTTATGAGACTCCGTTCCGGTGTGTTTTCCAATCTTCTGTCTACGTGACCGGCTTGGTAAAACGACTCACTCTGAGCCCCGAAGTAGACAGAGAATCCTTTTCTGTCTACCCAAGGTTGAGCTGACAGCCAGGTGACGGCTTTGGCGGTTTAAAGAACCTGAATGTATAACCCGCGAGCCGCAGTGGCTCGAGTAGGCTGAATTCCAGGTCCACTTATCTATAAGGCCGGTTTATCGGAAGTGGACCGGTCCGGCGGAATTGTTGATGTGATCTGTTTTGCAGGGTCAGTTTAATGAGTTATTACCAGTTCCGGAGGAATTCAGCCGGAACAGCTTCGGGGCGGTGGCTGCGATGAGCGAGGCTGAGTTCCGATTATGAATTTCAAAAAAATATAGCGTTAGAGCAAAACCGATTTTGCCGGGCTGGTCGGAACTTCGTTCCTGCTCGCCCCTGAAACCTCGGGCAGCTCAACTAGGAATAATTAGCATCTACAACAAATAAATCGTGAAGGAAAGTTTTTTTAATATACATCTTCTAAAGTCTATGGTAAATATAAAAAGGAAGAATAAAAGTATTATATATAATCGTTTAAATATTTAATATATTGCTTAAATTTCCGAAAATTAATTATCTGTATACACAATCTATGAACAAAAAAAGGATTTAATATGAAAAAATTAATATCTCTCTTCTTCTTACTGTTTTTTTTGACATACCTTTATTCTCAATCAGAAGCAATGACTATATCTCCAACTGGAAATGTCGGTATCAACGTTAATGATCCATCAGAGAAACTTGATGTTGATGGGAATGTGAAAATCTCTGGTACTCTAGAAACTGTTAGAATTATTAATCAACCCAAAATCTTTCAGCATATAATAAATACTACAATGGGAGATGTAGATGTTACTTCCTATATTCCAACTGATTGTATAGCTGGTGATCATTTAGAATTTGCTAATATTGGGACAGAGTCCAATAAGCTAATAAATGTTCCTGTCGTAGGAGAAGTATATATAGGTGAATGTGTTGAACTACTCTGGGATGATTTAAGCAATAAATGGTTATTGATAAGTTCAATTCCTTCATATTCTTGGCCAATAGGGAGTACATACATACAGTTCCCTTTTAAAAAATCACCGATGGATTTAGGTTTTCCTGGAGTATGGGAAGATATTTCTATTGATTATAATGGCGCTTTCTTCCGTGCAAATGGTGGTAAATCTGAACAATTTGAGGTATTTCAAGAAGATGGGATTTTAAATCATAAACATAGCACATATATTGGACCTCATTCCCATAGTATTATTGATGATTATGGTACGGGTGGTGACAAAATTGCAGTTAATGGAGGGGATTCATCCTCTAGGTCAGGACTCATTTCTTCATATGACTATGGAACAAAAACTTCAGGTAACCCAACCCAAAATGGTACTGATGAAAATCGTCCAGAGAACTATTCAATTATTATTTGGGAAAGAATTGAATAAAGAATATTAGAAATAGACAATCCGAAATTAATAGATAATTGTAAAGCCAGCGTCTGGCATCGGATCATATGCAGTTTTACTCTTGCACAGTCAAGAGGGTTCAATTACCTACTCCTCAAATCGGTGAGGGGTAGCATTATCGGTAATGCGCGGGCTCAGGATAGCTTCGGGCTTCAGGGGTCTCATGTTCCAGTCATTCGATGCTGGAACATTTATTTTGAATGTTGAATATTATCATATGCTTCCCAATTTAAAAGTCAAACCGGTGGGAAAATGGCTTTTCGATACAGCTTCCAAACTGGGGTTGTATTTTTTACTGCTAATTTAAAAACAGAACTTGGCTACAGAGCAATTTTTAACTTATGAATGTTTTCTAAAAGATAATATTAAACTCATTCATGTAATTATTATTGAATCAAAAAAAAATGCATTTTCGAAATCCAATGCAAAACTGGTTTCTCAAACGCATAAAATAAATTGTATAATATTAAATTGTTTCTCTCTAACTGTCAGTGAGAGAAAACATATTTATTTAGAAATAGTATTATTGGAGAATCTATGAAAAAAACAATCAACCTTTTAATCGTTCTATTTATCGGTTCATTTATAATGGTTTCATGCAGCAACCCCACAGTTAACACACCAGAGCTCCCCATAGTTCCTCAGTTCGGTTTTACCGAAGGAACTGCAAGAGTTCTAAATAGTAGTGATGTCTCGATGGGCGAACAGTTTATTACAATGTTTACGCCACTTCTTTTAGGTTTTACTGACAATGAATTAGGGATAACATCCGATTCAGTTCTGGATTATACAATTATGGGAAGCAAACTGACTGTTTCTACAATTTATGACACCCAGTCTAATCTCATTACAATGAAGGGAACATTTGAAGACAAGTCTGGCTTTGTTAAACTAGTAATGGATTTGGATAACGGTTTATACAATTATGAACAATTGATGGTTCTAAAGGATACTGATGATCCCTATAAAGCACCAGATTATCCTATAACTAATGGTCAAGTTGCTATTTATTTTAAATTTACTGATGTTCCAATAAGTGAATCCGGAGATTATCACAAATACATTGAGGGATATTACTTCCTGGATGGAGATATGGCATTAATGGAACTCGATTATTTTTGTGGCACCGATGACAATGGAGATGAAGTCGGCGGCGTATTTATTCATCAATTCATCAGTCCCGATCCTCAACCGGATTTAAGTGGATATACAGATTTTTATGATTTAACTGTTTCAGATATTACTCAGCATTTTTCTGATACGTCTTCATGGCAATACAATGCTTTTCAGGATTGGTTTTTTTATTACAACTATTCCGATTCAAAGATTTATGCATTTGATCAGATTGCTGGAGACATTAGCGGGACTACCGGTGTCGCAGAATTACCCTGGACAGTTTTACCAAAACCATAATTACTTTACTAGTAAATGAATTATGAGATCATTAATCTGCTGTTAACTTTAGCAGTGATTATTCCAGTTACAATTATAGATATTAAAGTCCAGAGAATCCCGCGGGGTATTATTTTCCCCGCGGTGATTCTACTTTATTTTGTGAAAGTTTTTTACTTTCATATTCCGGCAATAACTCTATTGGCAACGCTGGCGACCGGATTCCTTCTCTTTTTTGGAATATGGTATTTTACTAGGGGAAAACTCGGTCTGGGCGATGCTTACCTTTCTGGGTTTCTTGCCATATCCCTGGGATTGGAACAATGGCTGATCATGTTATTTATTTCTTCAATGACGGCTCTTGTTTTTGCTGTTATCATGCTTAAGTCAGGTAAATTGAGAAGAGAATCAAGAATTCCATATGCCCCTTTTTTAAGCTTTGGAGCTTTGCTTTCCTTACTTATACCTATATAATAGGAACATCGGATGAATGTAATGCATAATAAAAAATCTACCTTACTTCTGCTACTTCTTTTCTTTGCCGGTTTTGCTTTATTTGCCCAGCATATAGATTCTATCGAGTTCAGGAATCAGGAAATAACAGACATTCTCATGGTTCTCGCTCAAAGTACGGGTCATTCCATTATTCCCGATGAAACCGTTACCGGCCAGGCTTCCTATTACTTTGATAACATCGAATTTGAAACGGCCTTATCGCTGTTCCTTTCGACATATAACTATTATTACTATGAAAATAAGGGCATCTATTACGTGTCCCGTATAAAACTGGATTCGGGTACCGAGGAAGGGACAATTTCCATTCATGCTGAAGACACAGATATTCAATTGATCATACGCTCTCTATCCAGGCAGATCGGGCAGACCATTCTCTTTGATGCTCTGCCTCGAGAAAACATCTCTATTCATGGTGATAATCTCAGCCCTGAAGAAATACTCAATATCGTAATCAGAAAATACTCCGATTATCATTTGGAAAAGGACAACGGTTTCTTTTATGTCCGCCGGGAATCACCCCAGAGCAATGGTTCACGAGGAGGAAGAAGAACCGATCTTTTTTCCAGAGAAGGTGAGTTCTTCAGTTCTTCCTTCGAGCAGATCAGGTTTCGAGAAGCTTTGACTTCGCTATTCAATCTGGCCGGATTCGAGTATTCCTTTCTGGGAAGAAACGATTCTATTATCGAGAGCTTCGATTTTACCGGTAAAAGCTTCGATCAAATGCTTCGCCTGCTGCTGCAGCAGGGGAATGGAGATTACAAGGTAATCGATGGAATCTATTATATTATCGATATTGAAAGAAAAGATGTGCTGAAGAAGTTTTATACGACTATATATCTGCCTCTGGCTCAAACTGCCGTTTCAGAAATCATCTCTCTTATTCCTACGTCTATCGGTTCATCGCAGAATATAAAAACCGATAAGAACAACAATGCGCTCATATTGAGCGGGACTCTTGAGGAAGTCGCTCCTATCGAGGAATTCGTCAGCATGATCGATTCGAGAGACAGGGATATGGTCTATCACAGGTTCCAGTTGAATCATATCGAGCCGGCTTCAATAAGCAGCTTGATTCCCAAGGAAATGTTATTCAGCCAGCCTCAAATTCTTGAGGACAGTAATTCGTTCATAATGCAGCTTCCTCCTGCGAAAATCGTCGCAATGGAAACATTTCTCGAACTTATTGATGTTAACAGCCCCGGCTTTCCCATTGAACTAAAGTATATCAAAGGTGAGGATCTTCTGGAAAATCCGCCGCCTTCCGTTCGGAAGGAAGAGCTTATCGCGACCAATAATCCTAACATTCTCTTTTATAAAGGAAGCGAAACCCGTTATCACGCATTAATGCGCGATCTCGAACTTCTCGATCGTCCGACTCCGCAGATTCGCTATGAAGTTCTGGTTATGCAGATCCAGGAAGCCGACAAGGAGAACTGGGATATAAACTTTGGCAATTCCGTCACAGCGGATGACTCATCTACTTCTCTTCTGGGATCATTGGGCAATGTTTTAAATCTCAATTTCGATATCGTAAGCCAGTTCGGATATCAGTTCGCATTGGATCTTAACTGGAGTATGGAAAATTCCGAATCGAAAGTCATGGCCGATACGACATTGAACGCTCTTTCCGGCGAGTCTACAAATTTCCAGAATACCGAGACATATCGATATCAGGAACTTGAAGTCGATGCTGATACGGGAGAGACCTCAAAAACCGGAGTGACAAGAGAGATCACATCAGGGTTGATGGTTGAAATCGAGGGATGGGCATCGGGCGACGGAATGATAACTATGGACGTGCAGACGACCATCTCCAAGCGCGACGATACGTCTTCATCCAGTTCATCATCCATTCCGACTACAACTGAGCGGAGCGTTAACACCCATATCAGAACCCAATCAGGCAAACCTGTCATCATAGGCGGACTGATGCAGAAGGACCGGGTAATCGGAAAACAGAAAACTCCCTTTTTCGGAGACATACCTTTGCTCGGCAAACTGTTTCGTTCCGATGTGGAATCCTGGCAGGATACAGAAATGGTCGTGACGATCGTGCCCTATCTGGAATATCCCGAATACTCCTCCGATCAGGTCGGACGGGAAATCGAATCCCTTTATGACAGATTCATAAGGCGTTAGTTATGTCCCGATTGGTTGATTTCCTCCCGCTTCCCACTGGGGAACAACAGTATCCTCTGGAATATATTGAGACGAATTCTGTTATTAAACTCTCTGAAAACGATAATCAGGTCATTATTGGAATGACCGGGAAGAATGATCGTCTGGAAGAGGATCTGCGGAATTTTCATGACAAGCCAGTCATCTTTCAGAATCTCGAAAAGGGAGAGATCAGCTCTTATCTGGCGAGACATAATTCAGGCAACAACGGTTTGTCAGGCTCTGGTAATCCGGATGGCGACCATGCTCATAGTCTGGACAGGCTGGCTAATGACGCGCCGGTTATCAATCTGGTCAATTCAATTATAATGGACGCCATCGGCAAGGGCGCTTCGGATATTCATATCGAATCTTTTCCCGAAAGAGCTTCAGTTCGATTCAGAGTCGACGGTCTGCTCTTGAAGGACCGGGAAGTAGAAAAGAATATATTCCCCGCTCTTTCTTCAAGAATAAAGATCATGGCGAACATGAACATAATGGAGAGACGATTGCCGCAGGATGGCAGGATCACGGTGAAAATGGATAGTCAGGATGTCGATCTTCGCGTATCAGTCGTGCCGATTACCGGCGGCGAATCCATTGTCCTCAGACTGCTTAACAAACGAAGCCGTTTACTCTCTTTGAGCGAACTGGGGTTCAGCCGGGAATCCATCGAGCTGATCGGCACCCTTTATCGGAGGCCCCATGGTCTTATTCTCATGACCGGCCCGACCGGTTCAGGGAAAACGACCACTCTGAACTCCATATTACGGGAAATAAATGATCCCGCGATTAAGATCATTACGATCGAAGACCCCGTAGAATATGAGATAGACGGAGTCGATCAGATTCAGACCAATGAAAAAATCGGTCTGACCTTTGAATCGATTCTTCGACGTGTGTTGCGACAGGATCCCGATGTCATCATGATCGGAGAAATCCGGGACCGGGCGACTGCCGAGCTGGCTGTCAGAGCTTCCATGACCGGGCATCTCGTTTTCAGCACCGTTCATACGAACGATTCCGTTTCCGTTCTTCACAGACTGATAAATATGGGAGTCGAACCCTACCTTCTGTCCGGTGTTTTGCGCGGAGCCATAGCCCAGAGGCTTGTCCGGAAGCTATGCGTTCATTGCCGGGAGGAAAGTTCTGCTGATCACCTGGAACAGCAGCTTCTGAAGCGAATGGATATCGAGGCGGAAACGCTGTACCGTCCTGTCGGTTGCGAGAAATGCTCAAACAGCGGCTTTTCCGGAAGATTGGTTATCTCCGAGACATTTCTCTCCGACGAGAAGCTGGAGGATATGATTACCGCATCTGTTCCTACGGGGGACATCCGGGATTATCTCAACCGGAAGGGTATGACGGCTCTCTATAAAGATGGATTGATTAAAGCGTCGGAAGGTTTTACTACGATTAAAGAAGTCGAAAAGGCGGTATTGCTGTGACATTATACCGCTGCAGGGTTTCCGATGAAAAAGGAAATATAAGAGAAATCCTTAAAGAAGCTGCCGATGAGAAGTCCTTATCCCGCATTCTGTCGGGCGATAACTTATATCTCATATCTTTCAAAGAGGAAAAAAGCTCTTCCAGGCGGATATTCTCGACCAGAATCATTCTGGATTTTACTGACACTCTGGCTCTAATGCTCAAATCGGGGTTAACGGTTCGCGATGCTTTGAAAGTTTCAGCATCGGCTTTTCGAGATAAAAAGACCGGCCGGTTGATATCAACCCTCTCAGATGCCCTGAACAAGGGGATATCCCTTCCTGATGCGCTGGACAGCCTCGGCTCTGATTTTTCTCCTCTTTACAGGGGGATGGTGAGGATCGGGGATCAGACCGGCTCGATGGACAGTATCTTTGTAAAGCTTTCGGGATATTTAAATGATGAAAAAGCTATGAAGGAAAAAATCAGAGGCGCTTTGATTTACCCGCTCATGGTTATTATTGTCCTGCTTCTATTCATGATCGTCATTTTCTTTTTTATTTTTCCCCGTTTGAAAAACAGTTTCTCCGGACAGTCTCTGGATCTGGTATTCACCCGGTTTCAGCTGATGATGTTGGCGTTTCTTATTCCGATGACCATTTTTATGATCCTTGTAATCTCTTTGATTGCGGCATCAAAGACTTCGGGACCTGCGCGTTTTATGGCTGATAAAATCTTTCTCAGGATTCCGATTGCCGGAAACATTTCGCTTCTCAGATCCTGCCTTAATCTTACATTTTCCCTGGAAGTGCTGACTTCAAGCGGTTTTCCTATAGAGTCTGCTATAAGGGAATGTCGAGCCGTTATAGCCAATTCCGTGCTCAATGAAGCCTTGAACAGAATAGGTAACAATATTGTCAAAGGCATGAAGCTCTCCGATGCTTTTTCCCGTGAAAAGGTATGGCCTGAACGCATTGCTCTGTGGGTAGGAGTGGGCGAAGCTTCGGGAGATGTGGGAGCAGTCTTCTCGCAGTTGAAGACCTATTTTCAAGGCGAGCTGGACAAAAGAACATCGCGCATTATGGTTTTGATTGAACCGGCTCTCATACTTCTCATGGGCGGATTCATGATTCTTTTCGTGATTCTCTTTGTCGTTCCGCTGTTCGGAATATTCGGAGCGGGCATATGAAAAGGAAAATCCGGATTCTCAGTTCAAATATCTGTTCCGTCAGAATTATGGATATTCCTCCGCTTGGAGCAGAGGAGACGGGCCAGGTCATCAGGCATAAGCTGGCCGCTTTCTATCCCGGATCCGCAGATGATCTTTATATCGATTATGTGAGAGAAAATGATAAAGCCGTCGTTTTTTTCGCATCAAAACAAAAAATTGATTCTTTGTCAGATCCGGAAGGGAATGAGTTTCTTTTTTATTCTCCCTGGCATTTCTTTGCATCCATCTCAGAAAAGGATGGGTACTATGGTATCATCCTGGATGGGCGAATTGAATTGTTCTGCTATGAGAATGATCATTTTGTAGAGTCTCGTTCTCTTGATTATTCATCGGAAAGGGAAGCCTCATTAAAAGAAGAAGGTATCGCCTTTGTTGAGCCTTCCTTATCAACTTTAAACAAAATAGAGCCGCTCTTCCGTAAAAAAAAGAAAAAGAAATACTTTCTTTCGAATCTCCTGATTTTAGGTCTGCTACTGATAATACCGCAGTTCCTTTTTTACAGACAGGTGAAATCGGATGAAGAATATAATCGGACATTAAAGAAAGAGATACAGAGTCTTATCCTTGATAATGCCAGGTATTCCGGTTCCGAAGAAGAATACGGAAAATTAATGAACGAATATCAGGAACTGAAGGATTCCCGGCCTCTTAATATTAACCGGTTTTTAAGCGAGCTATCATCATCGCTGGGGCGGGATGTCGTCATAGAGAGCCTTGTACTGAAAGGAAACAGTTTTCAATTGAATGGCGTGGGTCTTAACCCTTTGGGGAAAATGGAAAAATTTCAGAACAACGGTCACTTTTCCCACGTCGTTCCTTACCAGGTTAAAGCTTTGGAGAATTCCAGTCGTGAAACATTCTCTTTGACGGGAGTCTATCATGATGAATAAAGAGAGAAAGGTTCTGCTTGTCATTCTTTATTTCGCTTTGATATTATCACTTTCTGTTGTGAATCTGGTTGTTCTTAAAGACAGGAGGGATCGAAGCCTGTCTGAATCATCTCTTCTTGAACAACAGCTCAGTAAAGTCCGTAAGAAACGTTTGATCATACCGGACGGGACGCTTCTTTCATTGAGAGAGCTTGTCGACGGGGAGAGGGGAATGTTCTTTTCTGTCGAGGAAGAAGATCCCTATACGCTGGGACTGGAAATAATTGCCATGCTCGAATACAGAGGAGTTGAAATCGTTCAATACAAGACTCTTGAAATGAAAGATGAGGTTCTGCTGGAGTTTACCGTCGAATCCGGTCCTTACTCTTTCTTTTCGTTTCTCAAAGATCTGGGGAGCAAGAGCCGTTATTATAAGGTACCCTATTTGGCTGTAACGAACAGAAACGAAGGAATCAGCTCTACCTTCCGTATAGGACAGGCGGTGTATGAGTAGAATCTTCAATAGAATACTAATAGCGCTTCTGGCTGCAGCTGTGACCTCAGTTTTTTTATTGCCCGAATCCTATGAACTTCCGGCAAATGATTCAGAAGAAGAGAAACAGCTTGAGAATTTCCTCCCGGAAATCAATGAGATTCCCGGAACCCTTTCTCCCGGGGCGCTCTCGATACATTTTCCCGATGAGAGACCGGCCGAAACGACTGCAAAACCGGAAATCCTGCAACCTGAACCGGTTCCGGAAGGCCCGCAATTTATAAACTCCATGCTGTTTGTTTCATCAGTCGTCAGGAATGGAGAGAGATCCTGGTTCTTCAAGGATAAATCCACCGGGAGAATGTATGATTTATCGCCTGGAGCTGAAAATGGACTGTGGGAATTCCTTTCTGACGAAGGTGATTATTTTCTTTTGAAATACAATGAAACTATATATAAGGTAAGGAAATAATGAGCAGAAAAACGCTTTTCATCGTATCGGCAGTACTTATCCTTCTGGCTTGCAAGTCAAATGAAGATCAGTATCTATTCGAATCCTCCAACTTGCCCGGTATGATATATGACAGCGACAACAGGCCATGCGAGCGGGTTCTGATTAATGCTTATCGCATTGGTGAAAGCGGTGAAGAATTCCTGTTTTCCGTGGAAACGGATATTAACGGGCGTTTTACGCTTCCCGGACTGGACCGGGGGGCATATAAAATCGAAGCCGTGAAAAGAGGATACGAGAGGCTTTCAACTCAAATCGAATACACGTCCCGTACTGAAGTGCTCTATCTTAAAATGTTTTCCCAGGAGCAGATTCTGGGACTGGCCGCTGAATATCTTGAGATGGGGCAAAAGGGGAAGTGCCGGGAAGCGCTGGATCGCTCTTCGCTGATTAATGACCGGAATCCTCATCATCTGTATACCGAAGCAATTTTCCAATACAGATCGGGGGATTATGAAAAGGCTCTGACCTTTCTGGAAATGATTGAGGAGCAGGGGTTCCGGTTTCCAGCGGTTTTCCTTTTTAAAGGCGATATTTATCAATACCAATATCTTGATTTTAATAAGGCGAAGGAAGCTTTGCAGGAGTATTTGCTGCTGATAGATGATGGTGATGTAAAAATGAGAATAGAGGAGTTGGAGCAGGAATGAAGTTTTTTGATTTATTGTTCAGTAGAATTGATGAAGACAAAAGAGATCCCGAAGGGGGATGGACATTTATCGAAACTATTATTGTTATCGGTATTGTGCTTATCCTCACATCTTCCGTGGGATTCGTCGCTTTCAGGTATCTTGACAGGGCTAAAGTCGTTACGGCTAAAAGCGATATAGAAAACTATGCTCTTGCCTTGAGTACATATTATCTCGATTGCCGGACTTTCCCCTCAGAGGATCAGGGGTTGAATGCCCTATGGGAAAAGCCCTCATCGGACTCTGAAGGATGGGATGGACCTTATCTGATGAAAAAGCCCGGACAGGATCCCTGGGGCAATGATTACGATTATACGGTTCCGGGACCTAATGGTCTTCCTTTCGGTCTTCGGTCATTCGGTTCCGACGGTCTTGAAGGTGGTGAAGGTAATGCGAAAGACCTCAGCTCCTGGGAAGATTGAGAGCGGATATATATTAATTGATGTACTCCTTGCTTTGATCATAATCTCCATAGGCTTTACCGCTGTTTTCGGAGCTATGAGAACAGCAGCAGACTTCTCAGTCAGATCTGAAGAGAAAATATTGAACGGGATTAAGGATAGAAATGAACTTATTCAAAGCACTATCTAATGATGATGGATATACTTTTGTAGAAGTTCTGGTCGCAATCGCCATTATTTCACTATCGGGGTTTGTTCTCTGGGCCGGAATCAGCCGCGGAATGTCATTCGCTGAAAAAATACGCATCAGAAATAGAGAGAATTCCGAAATAGCTTTTTTTGAATACCTTTTCCGCGAAGAAATCGGCAAAATCGGTCTACCTTATTATGAATCGGGATTTGAAGAATATGATGGCGTTTTTCAGGAGGAAAATCTGCTGATCATTGAAAGGGGCGCGGAGAAGATTTCCTTTCTTAATTTAAGCTTTGCCGATCTGAAACAGACGGAGTCCTATGCCGAGATTCATCTTCATACCGTAAGCGGAAAAGACATTATGATAAAAGCGCCATACGGAAAGTACCCCTTATCCGGAATCACCGCCGATGAATAAGTCCGATGGAGGGTATACTTCAGTCAGCGTATTGATTCTGATATTGTTCCTTTCAGCATTGGCGCTGGGGTTGATGGTATACTCGCGAATGTTGAGTTCCGGTTTGGAAAAATACGATAGAAGATATGCCACAAAGAGAATTCTGGAAGAGTCTGTTGTTGAAGTTATCTCTCACTTGAAAACTGATCCCACACCGGATGCCGATTCACCGAATGATCCTGTCTGGTCCTGGATAGAAAATCGAGACAGCACTGAACCCGAAATTGTTCTTGAAGATGTATCAAGCCGGTTCAATCTGAATTTTGTCCGCACGAAAATGCTGGAAAAAAGTGACTTCGCTTCGATGATGATTAATGGAATGAGTCCTGAAGATCTCAAGCAATATCGCGGTGAAGAGGGGTTTTCAGAAGATCTTATGTCAGGTTATGGTGAGTTCTTCAGCGAAGAGGATCTGGATAAGTATTTCACTGTTTATTCCTATGCAAATCTCAATGTGACTTACGAGGATTCTCTGAAAAAGATTTTTGAAATCAGGGTCGATGAAGGAGGATCCCATATCTTTCTATCGGAAATACAAACCTTGATTGCATCGCAGGAAATGGCAGATCAAGCGGAAATGAATCGAATTCTCGGGCAGAGCAGGAAAGATCTTTACCCTCTGATCAATATAGAACCATTGATAAATGTAAACTTTGCCGATGAAGATATTCTGAAAGCTGTTCTCTATTATCCCTATGGAGAAGAGAGGCATGAGAGGGCATCTGATTATCTTGACATACTGAAAGCGGAAAGATCAGCTATGGAAATAGAATCAGCGCGACTCGATGAGATTCTCAACGTCGATGGAAACTATTTGCGGATTAAGCAATACCTGGGAACGACAACATGGTTCTGGAAAATCCGTGCTGAATATGAAGATGAAATTCTGAATGTGATTCTGGCTCGCATGCCGGGGAATAAAGAAGGAGAGGAAGAGTCGGCTTTCCGAATAATCCTGTGGCAATTTAACAGTTGAAAAATCATCCCTTTCTGTCATAATTAAATACAGAGGGTTATAATGACAAGAATACTGATTATTGATGATGATCCCACCATACGATTCAGCCTCTCCAGTCACTTTTCCGATTACGACTACGAAGTCTATGAAGCGGATGATGCTTCTGAGGGCCTGGAAATAATGGAAAAGGAAAAAGTTGACGCTGTAATTGTCGACCTCCGGATGCCGGGTATTTCCGGCGATCAGTTCATTCGGAATATTTATGAAACATATGAAGGTACGGTCTTTCTGATTCATACGGGATCGACCGAATTCACACTGCCCGATGAGTTAGCTGAATATGACAGAGTTTCCAATAGAGTTTTTCTTAAACCGGTTTTTGACCTTGAGGAAATGAACCGGGAGATCGAGACTCTGCTCAAAAAAGGTTAGCCGAACCAGAATCGGTCTTTTCTTCTTCTGTACAAAGTCTCCTGTTTCCCCTTATCAATTTTAAGTCTTAAATCTATCAGATCTTCTGCTTCCGATATCTCTTTCTTGATCGTTTTCCGTCCAGACAGAAGCCGTATGACGATATTGGCCAGGAAAAGGATCAAAGCTGCCATAACAAGCGGTTCTTTCATATCTTTTGTTCCGCTTTTGTCTTCCGAATCTATAATGGAAAAATCGGGATTTCCGGTGTTGATAAGTGTTCCGCCGGTAAATTCAGCCAGTTCGACCAGAAGAGAAAAGTCTTCGTTCATTGGCCTGAATTCAGAAGAGTAGGGGATGCTTATTCCTGTCACTTCCGGTTCAATCCTGTTTTCTTTGTCATAAACAGTAATGAGACTCGTTCCTTCTGCAGGTAAATCAAAAGAGGCTCTGTAAAGTCCCGGTCCTCTCTGAAAAACGTCGAGAATTTGTTCCGATCCGTCGGGAGAGGTTATAATGGCCTGCAAATTCAGCTTATTTATGTAGTTTGATTCTTTGTCTTCAGCATTGATGACCAGAATGCGATGATTGCCCGTTCCGGAAAAAGAGAAGGTGAGATTCTGCTCCGTTACCGGCCGTTCCACCCATCGGATCAATTGGGCTGCGAACCGGGGGAATTTATCCCAGGACACCAGTCGGCTCCCCCATCTTCCTGAAAAATCGGAACTCCATGAAGCTGTCTTGCCCAATCCGTAATTCCAGGCAGATAAGAGCGGATGGTTTTCATTGGACGTGAGGATATGCATGGCTCCGGATTTGGGATAGGTTAGAACAAAACCGTCAAGAGCCGGGAAGGGTTCGTCCATTCCTTCTATGATTTCGTGCCGGATGCTTTCTCCGGGAAGGAATGTCTCTTCGACTATGTGCGCCCTTGAAACGATAAACGACTCAGATGCGAATATGCGCGGAACATCCCGAATATCTGAAGAATAATAGCTCCTTCCTCCTCCCCATAGGGCAATGTTTTCCATAAGATCTCTGTCAGAATCCATACCTACTGAAACAGTGGATACGGTAATGCCTTGGTCTCCGATCTCTTTAGTCAAGCTTTCAAACTCGCCGTCTTCGGAAAGTCCGTCAGAGAGGATTATCATATGGCGAACCGCCGAGTCTGATGAAAGAAGTTCCTTGTATGCCGCTTCCATGGCGGGGTAGAGCGAAGTTCCGCCTTTGGGTTCGACGAGCATCAGCTGGTTTCGGATGGCATCGACTTCTTTTGCCTCGATCATGGGAACGGCAAAGTAGAAATCTGTATCGAAAGCAATTATCCCGACCCTGTAGAAAGGATTGAGTATCTCTACAGCTTCCATAACGGCTTCTTTCGCCACATCCAGTTTGATCACACCTCTTTCGACAGCGCTTTTCATACTGCCGGAGCGGTCGATAACCATAATCATTGTCAAGCTTGGAATTTGAAGCGACGAGGTCACATCCATATCGACGGGGAGAATTTCTTCCAGCGGAGTATCGTAGTAGCCTCCGGCTCCGAAGCTTTTATTGCCTCCGACCATGATGAAACCGCCGCCTTTGTTCTTAACATAATCCTTGATCAATTCCATTGTGGAAATCGATACGGAGCCTGAGGGTATGTTGTCAAATATGATGCTCTCATATTCCAGCAGTCTCCCTGCCGTTCCCGGAATCATGCGCGGTTTCACTATGTCGGAGTCTATATTCTGAACAGCCAGTGCCTCAGCCAGGTACGGGCTGTCCGATTCGCTGACGATCATGATTTTAGGTTCTCCCGAAACGGTTACGGGAACCGTCATGGAATTATTTTCCATATAGGTATCGGTGTCCGGCTCTATCAGGGCTCTGTACTCATGAATCCCCGCTTCCTCAAGTCTCGACGAGTAGGTGAATGTGTTCAAACCGTTATAGATTTGTATCCGCTCTTCACCCATATAGGTTCCGTCGCGGAAAAATGTCACTCTTGCCGCGGTCCGGACGGTGCTTCCGACTATGAGGGTGTAATCGTGGATCTGATTTACTGAGATCTTACCCGGTACAATGAAATCCTGGATATACACTTCCGACTCAGGTTTTTCAGAGTAGAGGGGAACCGTATAAATTCTGATTCCCGCTGAAGCCGCTCTGACAGCGGCGTTCCTGCCGTTCCCCAGATTTTCCAGTCCGTCGGAAAATAATAAAATGGATCTTTTCCCTTCTTCCGGAAACATCCCGATGGCTTTGTATATTGCTTCTTCAATATTGGTGGCTCTTCCCGAAACTCTTGACTCCCATGTCACATGCCGCAGATTGTTCTGGAGATTCCGTTCAATCATTCCCTCATTTCCGAAAAGGACTATTCCGGCAAAATCTTCAGGTTCCAGCTCGCTTAATCTGCTGTTGATGATTTCGGCTGCTTCCTCTCTCGCTTTCGCCGAAACGCTGTCCGATACATCAATTACAAAAATCGTGTAGTCTCTGCTCTTTTCTCTGATGATTCCGAATCCTGCCAAAGCCAGAACCAGGAATGTGAAGCTGAGAAAATAGAGAATGATCGAGGCTCTGGCGCTTTTATCACGACGTTTTTTACGGAATTTTATGAGGAAGTAAACAGGGATTAGCATGAGAAGCAGATAGAGGGGAGCTGTTACCATTTTGCCTCCTGGAACATCCATTCCGTGGAAAGTGCAGCGAGAGCCAGTATAAGGAGAAGTGACATAAGGGGGAATTTGTATTCTCCTGTCTTTTCCTCCCGGTCCTCTTCGGTAACCTCAGGAAAGCGGGAAGAGATATCTGATTCGTCACTGTTGTTAAGGTTTACCGAGAAAAACTGAAAGTCGTCTCCATACTCGACTTTATAAAGCCCCGTATGTACCGTTTCTATAAACCGGTTTCCTTCATTTGTCAGTTTTTGTCCAGTTGGAAGGGTCACGTTAGCTGTTCTGTATAATGGATCGGGAATTCCGACGCTTAAAGGTTCACCGGTACCGGACTGATTTATCTCTTTTCTTGCATAACCTTCGGTAAGCCAATTTACGGCATTGCTTATAAGTACGGGAAATGAGGAGTTCAAGGGGAGATCGCTGTCCGTAAGATCAAATGGTATATAGACAAATTTCAGAAAACGGCTTTCGAGGGCATATAAAAGCCCGGTGTTGCCTCCGGAAACGAGCTCTCTGATGTTCGGTCCGGCCAGAGGAGCCCGGGCCTGCAAAATCGAAATACCCGAAAGATCCAGAGAGTCAGTGACAGGGTGTCGTTCTGAGATCGCGACAGCCTGGGGTCTGACTTTGTCCCTCTCGTCTCTAATGCCCGACGGAAGAATATCTATATACATAAAGCGGCCGTTTGGATTATTTTTCCGGGGAGGGATTCTGTCATATATTACAAGATCAAAATTATCAGGGATATCCTGCATGGGTATTCCCGCTGAATTATAGAGCATCGGAACCGTATTTGCCGCAATTGATTCATCGTTTCCCTGCATTCCGGAAAATCTCTCCAGGTATATTTCAGGTATGGATTCCAGGGCTTTTTCCAGAAAGAAATTCCCCGGGGTGACGAGAAGAATCCTTTTTCGGCTGTTGGAGCTTATATAAGCCGACGCTCTGTTATCGCTATCGAGTAAATCTTTCCCTTTCAGCACCGCACTGATTTCCGATTCCGGTTCAGCTTCTAGTTCTATAATCTCCCTTGTATCTGACCAGGGGTCCAGATTCCCGCTCAAAATCTCAATGATTTCATTTCCGGTCATGATTTCAGCCTCGAACTCAACTGACTCATCTGAAAAATTACTGATCTGGAGATAGAGTTCATAGCTTTTGCTGTTGGCTTTCTCTCTCAAGTAGAAATCGGTCAGGGCTGTATTGCCAGTGTATTCTTTTCCGGCGCGGATAAATTTAAAATTATCCGTTTCTGAAGGCAGATAATCGAATGCTCCATCGCTGATCATTATGATCGAACCTTCCGGCGTTACCGAGGCGCTGGCTATTTTCATGGCTTCTTCAATCCCGTTGACAAGATCTGTCGCCTCGATCGAATTGATAGCGTCAATCAATTCATCATGGTTCTGACTGTAGGAACTGACTATCTTCGGCGGAAAGGATGAGGTTACGATCATAGCCTCGCCCAGAGAACCCCTGATGACATTGATAGCCTTTTCCTTTGCATCTTCGAGGCGGCTTTTTCCATCCTCCACTACATTCATACTGGCCGAATTGTCTATGAGAAGAACAGAATTCTCTCGGCGCAGAGGAATAGTGAAAGGAACTTTTATATCTGCCAGGGACAGCGAAAGAATTGTCACTGTCAATATTTGAAGGAGGAGAATGAGGAAAGAGGGAATCCTGTATTTTCTTTTCTTTCGCACTTTTTCCCAGATTAGCAAAGAAGAAACTTTTGTCGATTCCATTCTTCGAAAAAGAATGTGGAGCAATATTATCAATGGTATGAGCAGCAGAAGAAACAATGCGCCGCTGTTTCCGATGGTCACCCTATCATTCCTCCTTCTCTCAAATATCTCAACAGGAAATCCTCAATGGGAACCAGGTTGCCCGAGCGGATATAATCAATTCTTTTCTTCCGGCAGAAAAGCTCGATGGAGGAGAACCAGGAAGCCAGTTCCGTATCATATTCATCCATAAATTTCTTATCTGCGGAAATACTCAGTTTCTCGCCGCTTTCCGCATCAATAAGTCTGTATGATCCGTAAAGCCGGGGAGACAATTCCTCTTCCGAAAGGACCTGGAGAACGATAACATCGAATTTGCGGTAAATGAGTGATAATAGACCCTCTTCATAACCCTTTGCATCCAGTAAGTCGGAGATGATAACGGCAGTTCCGGGTCTTTTGACTTTCAAGGCATATTCCCGGAGCGCCCTGTTAAACTCCGTCGAACCATCGGCTTCAATCGCTTCCAGGTAGGAGAACAGTGTTCGCAGGCTCGATAACCTTCTTTCGGGGACGTACATTTCTCCCATTCTGTCGGAGAAAGACGTTATTCCGACTCTATCGAGACTGTGGACTGCAATATAAGCCAGTGCTCCTGCTATTTTTTTTGCATAATCCATTTTTGCGGGGTTGCCGTCGTTCATGGAAAGGCTTGTATCCAGGAGAATATGGACAGACTGATCTTCCTCTCCGGAAAAAATCTTAATGAGCAGTTTTTCAAGACGCCCGTAGATATTCCAGTCTATATAGCGCAAATCATCACCGCTGTTATAATTGCGGTAATCGTGAAATTCCGTACTCATGCCTCTGTGTATCACTCTGTGTTCGCCTCTTACGGCCCCTTTGCGAAGTTTTTTACTGAGTATGGAGAACTGCTCAAGCTTTCTGAGGAAATCCCTGTCGAAGAGAATGGAATCGGTCATAGCGACTTCAATATGGATTCGACAATGCTGTCGGGAGTTATGCTTTCTGCCTCGCCTTCGAAACTCAATATGATTCTGTGCCGGAGCGATGGATAAGCTGCCTTTTTGATATCCTCCATGCTTACATTGTAGCGGCCGCTTACCAGAGCGTATACTTTGCCTGCCAGAATCATGCTCTGCAGTCCACGGGGGGAGGCTCCGTATCTAATGAATCGACTGAAGGAACCGGCTTCCGATTCGGGATGGGTCGCCTTCAGCAGGGATACGGCGAAGTCCCGTACTTCTTCGGGAACAGGAACGGAACGGATCAGAGCTTTCATGGAGGTTATTTTTTTCTCATCAGCAAGAACGTCAAGCTCCGGCATGGAAATGCCGGTGGTCAGATCCGCAATGCGGGCCAGCTCCCCGCTATCGGGATACCGGACAATCAGCTTGAAGAAGAAACGGTCCAGCTGTGCTTCGGGAAGAGGATAGGTCCCCTCCATTTCTATGGGGTTTTGCGTCGCCAGAACGATAAAAGGTTCATCCAGCTTATGAGAAACACCACCTACAGTCACCTGTCGTTCCTGCATCGCTTCAAGAAGGGCGGACTGAGTTTTGGGAGTCGCTCTGTTGATTTCGTCGGCCAGTATAACCTGGGAAAAGACCGGTCCGCTGCTGAAACGGATGGAGTTGCTTCCTTCCTCGTCTTTCATTAGGACATTCGTTCCTATGATGTCGGCGGGCATAAGGTCGGGGGTGAACTGGATCCGCGATGTCTCCAGGCCCAAAACAGAACCCATCGTTTTTATCAGATGAGTCTTTCCCAGACCGGGAACACCTTCGATAAGTGCATGGCCCCCTGCGAGAAGACAGACGAGAATATTTTCCAGCAGCTCGCTATGCCCGATTACAGCTTTGGATATCTCATTCTTCAACAGTTCAAAGTTTGCGATAAAGGATTCGACATCCTCTTTCTTTATTTCCGCTGTTTCACTCATCATTCAACACTCCTATTGCCAGAAAATAATCCCGGATTACAGATTCATATCCCCGGGGCAGAATATCTTTATCCATAGCTGTTTCCAGCTGGTTTCTATATGAACGGATGACATCCATTTCTTCTCTCGTCGGTTCGACGATATGGGGAAGAGCTCTTATAAAGGATTTCATCTGTTCGCCCTCCTGCATGTCCCCTCTTATATTGTCTTCGTCATCAAATTCGCCGGATTGCTTTTTTTCTTTATAAGGTTCCATAAAATCCTGATTATCTGGCTGGTCGTCTCCGGGAGCCAGATCCGGATCGAAGTCGCCATTCCCTTCTTTTTCATAAAATGGCGACAGGGGATCGGTCTCTCCGTTCTGTTCATTTTTTTTGTTGTCTCCATCGGTGTCACCGGGTTTCCCCTGAGAGCTCTCCGCTTCGTCGGAACTCTCTCCGGGGTTGCCCTGTTCACCATCGTCCAGTTCCGATACTTCGCTGGATGTCGATTCGCCGCCATTGTCATCTGTTTTTTCCTCCAGGTCTTCAATGGGGGCTCTATCCCGGATCCGGTCATCGGTCATTGAACCTTCGCCGTCTCCCGGAGATCCTTCGCGGCTTTCTCCTGCTCCGCCCAGACGGACGTCGGGTGTCAGAGAAAAAGTTTTCATCAGGCTCTCCAGAATATCACCCAGTTCATCGCCCATTTCCCGTTTTCGCTGCAGCTGATAAATTTCATTGTCCGCTTCTTCATCGGTAAGAGATTTGCTCTCCTTGTTCACACCTTCCCTGGCCAGTTCCTCTATTTTTGACTCAAGTTTTCTGCTGAGCTGCTCCACCTCTCTCTCAATAGCCTGCTGATTCATAAAACGGTCCTGAATTTTCTGCCCGAGCTTCCTGTACTCCTCCGCAAGATCTTCAAGATCCTTATCATTTTCATCGCTGTTGACAGCATCGATTCTTCCCGAGGCATCCAGAAGCGAATCGCCCATAGCTGTCTGTTCCCCGCTTATCTGCAGAAAGGAGAAACTGCTCATCCAGAGAAAAAGAAAAAGACCAGTCAATAGAGGAATAAAGGGATCTCTTCTGGAAAATCTGATGGGAAATACCTCTATCGGCTTAATCCTGTCGCTCAGTCCGATGGCATCGCTCATGATGAGAGAGGAGTAGGGGTTCTCCGATTGGCCGAATTGAAAGGCGGCGCTCAGTTTCTGGTTAAGTCCGGCTTTTTCATCGGTTTCCTGAAGTATTGTCAAATGCGTTTCCAGGCCAAGAAATCCGTAAACGAAAGTGAGAATACAGACCGAAATAAGAGCCAAAAGGGGCAACCCGTATTCCATCCCGGTAAAGTACCGCAGGGGAAGGGCTGCAACGGAACCTATGATGAGGAGAATGAAAGATGTAAGCAGCAGATTCGTCGTAGCTCTGGTGATCCTCTTCTGCTTTATCAGCTGCTCTGCAAACAGGACCAGTTTATCTCTGCTTGTCATGAATACTCCTGCTGTAAAGGTTTACGATCAGGCATATGGCCCCTGTAAGAAAGAAAGTAACACCTATCCATAGATAGACAGGACCGGATAAGGTTCTGATCAAATCGCGGGAATCCTGGAGTTTGATAAATAAAAGCATCAGATGGCTATCGGGAAAGAAATTGGGGCTGAGAAATACAATGACGACAGCGGAGAACCAGATAATCAGAGTCAGTATCCAATGCTGTTTTTTGAATATGACAAAGAAGAAAAGCCCCAGAAGATAGAGATCGATAGTAACCATAATCATGAAAAGTATAATTGCGCCGAGATTGGCCGGGCTGATGGCCGAAACCGATCCGGCAACCATAAGGATGGGCATAAAGAGCAGATTCAGAAAAAGAGAGTAAAATAGGCCGTATGATAACCGTCCGGCGAGGAATGTTCCGGCTGTGATACCCGTATAGAGAAACCAGTCGTCCATTGATATGATTTTGGTATTCTGAATATTGGAAACGGCGGACTTTATTGTCAGGTAGGAAATAAACGTCAGAATGGTATAAAGGGCGATATTAAACATTTCCGGTTTGACCGATCTCGCGAGAAAGTAGGAGACCGGCTGGGAGGGGTAAAAGAGAAAGACGAGAAATGTTATAACCGCAAGTCCCGCAAGATGAAGTCTGAACATAAGGAAATTGATGAAGCCTGCTTTTATCTGCTCTTCAAACAAGGGATTAATCATATGAGCCTTCCCCGGTAATCAATCTGTTGATAACTATGGAAACCGATTTGCTTTTCCATGTCTTATTGGAAAACTCCGCGGGAAAAAAAGGTTCATTCAGAAAACCGCAGAATATGATATCGCTGTTTTCCATAAGATGATTGAGATACATATAGGCCGTCGTCAATCTCAGATCATCGCTGGTGTCGCTATGGGATTGGGCCATGAGATCATTGAGAAGAAAGGTTTTTTCTTCCCCGGGCAGAATTGTCTCAACTTTGTATATTTTATCTCCTTTCAGGAGAAACCCGTTGCGAATGGCTGAAGCCGACTTGTTGGAAACCGTAAGTGCCTCAGGGTGTAACGCATCACTTCTGAAGAAATCGCAAAGGCTTTCAGTTCTCTGCTCGAATCTGAATATCCGGGAAGACCACTGTTCCATATCTATGTTTTCAAAAGAGAGCTCCGGTTTATAGTTCAATCTTATGTTTTCATTGGTATCTCTTTTGACTATGGCCGATGTCGAATCAGGCAGAGTGATATCACTTCGGGTTCTGCCAGACGAACCGATCAGCAGATCCTTGTAATAAATCGCTTTTTCGGAAATGCCTTTTTGATAGACCAGGTTAATGTCCAGGGCGAAACTCTCTTTGCGGTAAGTACTGTTGAAAAGAATAATAAAAAGAGAGGAACTTAACAGAACAAGCAGCAGCATAAGGAATGCTATATATCTGTAAATATTCTGACTCTCTTTCCGAAGCCGCACCAGAATGAGCATGGAAAAAGAAACAGATACGGACAGAAAAAGTACCAGCGCAACGTTGATTCTGTCCAGATAGGTAAACCCGGAATTGTCAAAGAGCCTTATATAGTCTTCCAGAAGAAACGGTTCATCCATTGATGATCGGAAAGTGTCTTCCTGAGGGACGGAAGAGTTAATCCTGTTCCAGATTTCCCCGATGCCGTCCCAATTCTGCAATGCGTTTACGGAATAATCATAGGGAAAAAAGAATATGGAACCTTCTCCGGAACGGCTGAGGCTTCCCGCTTCGAAGCCGCTTTCAAGAAGAATCTTGTTTTCCTCCGGAGTCTCCGTGATATTAACGAGCAGATCCGAGCCGGAAATTCGTCTTAATCCTGTTATTTGTGACGGAAGGTAGTTCCTTTTCGAAGGGGAAGGGCTCTTGCCTCCCCAGACAGCCAGCACGCCTCCTGAACTGACCCATCCGCTTATGGCATCAAATTGATTATTGGTCAGCCTGTCGTAATATTCTCTATGCATGGATATTATCGAGGTTCCGCTGTATGCCATCGGAGAATCAGGCAGAGTGTCGGGATGGGGGAAGACCACATTTCTCCGGTCGAATACGGGATGTTCGGGAGGAAGAGATAAATCAGGATAGGGCGAGACGACAATAATGAACTTCCCTCTGACGCCTTTCTGTTTCAGAGAAATCCTGTCATTAATCAATTCTTCTCCATCGGAAGTCAAAATCAGCGTAAGATCCCGGTTGTGATGTCCGATCGGTATGACAAAGGACAGCACTTTATCCGAACCTGCCGGCAGATCAACAGGTTTATTGTATTCTCTCATCTGTTCTGATGCTGTTCCGGAATTATCCGTTATGACTTTTAAAACGCCGGTCACAGCAGGTCCCTTATTGCTGAGCCGCACCAGAAGGGGCGTCCATGCATTTTCTTCATAAAGACCGTTAAAACCGAGCATGGTACTGAAATCTATGCTCTGAGCATGAAGAAAAGAGCTAATGAGAAACAAAGCTGTAAGGCCGGTAATTCGTTGTTTCTTAAACATTTTAATCTAAGATAAACTCTAAACCGGTGTATGAAGGGACGCAAGAAAAAAAAGCCCCGGCAAAAGGCAGGCTTATGCCGGGACTGTCATTAATGGGATGATTTACGGATGTGATTGAGCGATTTCTGTAGTTTGGCGATTTTTTTCCATTTCGCTTTTTCTTCGAGCGCCTGTCTGGCATCCTGTTTTCTTTCGAGAAACCGGAGTTCCCGCTGCAGATCCAGATAATTCTCAAAACGGCTGTGATCCAGCTCCCCCGTCGAGAGAGCTTCCTGAACGGCACAGCCCGGTTCTCCGCTGTGGGTGCAGTCACTGAAACGGCATTGTTCGGAAATTTCAGCTATATCGGAGAAGGCATTGTCAAGCGACTCTTCCGTTCCCCACAGCTGAAGCTCTTTTATACCCGGTGAATCGATCAGAATAGCACCGCTTTCCAGTTGTATCAGCGATTTGGTCGTCGTCGTATGTCTGCCTCGCAAGTCGTTTTCACGCTGGGTTCCGGTTTTCATTATCTCCTTACCTGCCAGGCTGTTTATCAAAGCCGATTTGCCTACGCCGGAAAAACCGGTAAATGCTACGGTCTTCCCTTCTTTCAGGTATGCATCGAGAGATTCGAGACCTTCGCCGGTGACAGCGCTCGTCATATAGACCGATGCTCCGGAAGAAACGCTTTCAGCCTCAATGTAAAAGCTCTCCCTGTCCTCGCAAAGATCCACTTTGTTGAGAATGATAACAGGCGTAGCCCCGCTGTCCCAGGATCTGGTCAGAAAGCGCTCCAGCGCTCCGCGGGAGAAATTTCTACCGCCGTCCAATCCGAAGACCAGAAAGATATAGTCGGCATTGGCTGCGATTACCTGTTCTTCTGTTTCCACGCCGGCCCGTTTTCGGGAAAAGGTGCTTTTGCGGGGCAGAAGCTTTTCTATTACGGCGCCTCCTTCGGAAAACCTGAGCAGGACCCAATCTCCAATGGTCGGGTATTCGGATCTGTTTGCTGCCGTATACATATAATGACCCGATACCCGGCAGGAAAGCCTGTCTTCGGAGGTCGCTATTTCATAGATATGACGCGATTCGCCAATGACGCGGCCGGGTATGAGTCCCTGTTCTCTGTATGGTTCATAGTGGTTCCGGAAAGTAGAATCCCATCCCCATTTTTCTAGTGACATAATCAGTTAGCCTCCACGCATATGGAATGTATGTTCGTCAAAGTTTTCTCCACGGGAAAGGGGAGCATTGTCATTGCCCTCGCCGCCATAGAGAAAAGCAGGATCTCGCTGTCATCCCCGGCGATCCTGTTCGTTCGGATAAATCCGCATCTGGAGCATCGGTGGACGATAGCCCATTCACCATCTCTGCGGACCCAGAGCGCTATAGGTTCCATCAGTGAACGGCAGCCTGAACGCCTGTCTCCGGGTTTTAAATCCATATGCCGGCTCCAGAGACAATAGGGACAATGGTTGCGGTGTTCGCCTCCGCTTTCCTGGGGCGAAACGGTTCTGCCGCAATTTCCGCAGATAAATGTTTCGTTGTAATTTATTATATTCTTTTTCTGTCTGGACATGGTGTAATCTCCTCAAGATTGTTCATTTGAGACGATTTGGATGTCCTGTTCAAAAATGGCAGATGTGCTGTTTGATAGGAGTTTCTAAGATTTTTAATTGGTATTAAGTAAAAACCCCTAAATGAACAGGAACATCCCTGTTACAATAGCTTTCATACGACCTCCTGATTATGTATAATTTATGTATGATTCCGAATATCATTTTCAGGATGTTCAGGACTATCGTCAAGGGAAAAGACGGTTCTAAACAAGGAGTACACATTTGAAAATAGCAGTGGGATTAAGCGGCGGAGTAGATTCCTCAGTTGCGGCCTATCTGTTGAAAAAGCAGGGCCACGATATTATCGGCGTGAGAATGAATCTCTTTCCGGAAGGTCAGAACACCGATGAAGATGATGCGCAGAAAGTCGCTGATTATCTGGGAATCCCCTTTCATACTATTTCTCTTGAAAAAGAGTACCGCGAAAAAGTTATCGGATATATGAAGAGTGAATATCTCTCGGGGCGAACTCCCAATCCCTGTATCATATGCAACAGGTATATCAAATTCGGGCTTTTTCTTCATAAGGTTTTTGAAGCCGGACTTGATTTCGATATGTTTGCCACAGGTCATTATGCCATGCTGTCAAAAGATGAATCCACAGGCCGGTATTGCCTGCGGAAAGGATTGCACAGTGACAAGGACCAGGCTTATTTCCTTTCCATACTGACTCAGGAGCAATTATCGAAAATCCTGTTTCCCCTGGGGGAAATGGAGAAAAGCGATGTAAAGAAGATTGCCGATCAGGCGGGATTGTTCACGGCAGGGAAAAAAGAGAGTCAGGATCTCTGCTCCGGAGACTACAGGAAATATATTTCACCGGATGAGAGCGGTCCGGGTAACTTTGTGGACAGGGACGGCAGAATCCTCGGCAGACACAAAGGCATTGAAAACTATACAATCGGGCAGAGAAGAGGACTGGGACTGAGTTCTCCAGGCGAGCCATATTATGTCGTCGGACTCGACGGTGACTCGGGAAACGTCATTATAGGGTACAACAGCGATCTTCTCAGCTCATCCATGACAGTCGGTGAAATAAACTGGGGCGCTTTGGAAAAACCCGATTTGCCGCTTAAAGTACAGGCAAAAATACGATATCGCGACGAAGGAGTCGAGGCGGTTATCAGGGAAAAAACCGGGGAAGACAGGTATCTGGTTGAATTCAGCAAAGAACGCCGGGCTGTCACCCCCGGACAACTGGCCGTATTCTATGACAAAGATCTTGTTCTGGGCGCCGCTTTCATAGAAGCCTCAGATATTTCCGGTAATTGAATCTATTCTCTCCAGCAGTTCCCCTAAACTGTGCGTCCGGTTCCGGGCGCATAGGGGAGCCGGATTATCACAGATCAGGCATTTTCTCCGGGGCAGTCCCAACTCTTCCCGGGATACCGGATTGCCCCGGACTGCCAGCACATCCATATCAAAGAGTCTTCCGCAGGGATGACTTTCTTCGATTTCAACAGTTCTCTTTTTTAACTCTTCCGGCGCCAGTTCAATTGAAAAGAAAGCTTCCGGCCCTGTCCTCAAGAAGCGAATATAGGCGTACAGAATCCTGTTGCCTACAGCGATGTTCAACTGATCCAGGCCTTTGCGAAAAGCGGCTCTGAACGCAGCGGAATCTTTAACGGATCCGGGGATGTTCAGAGTATAAGACAGACAGGTTCCGTTAAAACGGTCAAGAATCTCATCCTGTATCTTTCGTCTCATATCTCGGCACTCAGCCATCATAAATACATCTACTTCAACTTGCATAAGCTTCCCATTAGTGATTTGATTATATCAATTTTACGAGATGAGGAACAGAATAATGATTGGAACCATAGTAAACAGCGGCGCCATTATAGTCGGAGGGACAATAGGGCTGCTGCTCAAATCACGCAGTCCACGCAAGCTGACAGCAATCGCCTTTCAGGGTATCGGGCTATTCACAATCTCTCTGGGGATCATGATGGCAATTAAAGCAAATAATATTCTCTTCATGATATTCAGCATCATTCTGGGAGGTATCACCGGCGAACTTTTGAAAATTGATCAGGCCATGGACAGAATGGGAGAAAAACTGAAAAGAATCGCCAGGTCGGAAAGCAGCCATTTCGCAGAGGGAATGGTCACTGCTTTTCTCCTTTTCTGCATGGGTTCCATGACAGTGCTCGGCGCAATAGAAGAGGGGTTGGGAGGATATCCGAACCTCCTGTATGCGAAGTCGGTTCTCGATGGAATCGCATCGATCGCGCTGGCCTCAACTCTTGGTGTCGGGGTATTGTTTTCAATAATTCCCCTCATAATTTTCCAGGGAGGTCTGACCCTTTTTGCCGGTTCTGTTCAGGGATATCTGACAGACAATGTTATTATGGAAATCAGTGCGACCGGAGGTCTTCTCCTGCTGGGATTGGGGATTTCCATTTTGGAGATTAAAAGAATAAAAACCATAAACATGATACCGGCGTTATTGTTTGCAGCGGCATTCGCTTTGATCTTCAAAGGATAAATAATATTTATGAAGCTCCTGATAATTGTTTCAGGATCATTAAGCAAAGTTAGAGTTCAAATCATGTTATTAAACATTGTTTGAACTCTTTTTTTTATATCGCAATAAAATATCCACACCTCACTATAAATAATATTATACGAATATTCCGTATAGGTTTTATATTTCTAATTTGCTTAGGGCGGTGCCTTGTTTTCAGGAAACCAGTATAAAATATAATAAATATTGCTATAAAATGATCAATAAATAATAAATATTACCTATATATAATGTTTTGTGTTCTTTTAGTTCTTCTCGAAATGTGTTTTTTGTAAAGCTGTTATCCTTTAAGTTGTATTACTGTTTGATTATTATTACATATATTTTTTTTCTATATTTATTATCTCCTTCAGATTATGAATTCCTGTCTGGTGGAAAGGTTGGATCGGAGGGTAAATAAAATTACAGTGAAAGGGTAATAAATATTATCTGTTCTTTGTGAGGTCGAATATAACAGGTAAGAGTTCATCAAGCTTGTTTATCAAAAAATCTGATTGGATTCTGTGGTCATTTTCTCTTCCGGTTTTTTTGTAGGCTGTTTTGCAACCGGCATTTCTGCCTGCTTCAATATCATGAATATAGTCTCCGACAATCAGAATCTCACTGCAATCGATATTGAGCTTTTCTGCTATGTGGAGTATGGCTTGAGGATCGGGCTTAACGGGAAAGGGGTCGTCACGGGAAATGATTTCCAGAAAATGCTCTGCTTTCGTTAATCTGAAATTTTCAAGAGCTCTTATTATGGCTTTTCTGCTGTTCCAGGAGAGGATAAACACGGGTATTTTCAGACGGTTCAGGAATGAAATCAGCTCATGAGCATAATCTTCCTCCCTGGACTGGCAGGCTGCACTGTATTCATGGCAGTCGAGGATTTCTTCGGCCTTTCTCTTTTTTTCCTCCGGAAGCATTTCTAAATAGTCGAGCAGGTACCGGTCGGCAGGACATCCGGTCAATTTCCGTATTTTAGAAAAATTTATTGCTCCCGCTTTCGTCAATGTGCCGTCAAAATCAAAGATAACCGCTTTTAATCCCAAATCATCACCTTTTTAAAATGAAATATCTAAAATATCAGCCTATAATGATATTATATAAAAAGCCCCGATGCTTTTTGTAAATAATCTACCTCAGTGATATATTTTACATATAGAGGTCCAAAATGTTAAAAAGAGTTTCATTCGCAGTCATCGTTCTTTTGGTTTTTACGGCGGGTTTGCCGGCAAGGGATCTTTTCATAGATTACCTGGACGGGGAAGTTGACATAAAAACGGGAAATAACTGGGATCCCCTATATATCGGGGACCAGATTTCGGAAGATGATGTCATCAAGCTTTATAATGACAGCTATGTCGAATTAACTCAGAACGATATTAAGCTTACTCTGGAAAAAGCCGGTGTTTATGAAGTTTCCTCTCTGCTGGATCAGGTTGTTAAAGCGGACAAATGGGGCATAAAAGGTGCTTCGGTTGCTAAATTGTTCCGCGATGATGAAGTTGAAGCGAGACAATCGGCTGTAATGGGGGTCCGGGGTGATCCTCAGGATGAAGAAGAAATTACCTGGGTCGATGATGATGTCGAGTTTCTCGAAGAAGGCAGAGAGCTTTATTTGAGAGGGGACTTCGAAGAAGCGATTCTGGTCCTGGACGAAGGAGCGGAATGGTATGGTTCCAACTATGATGAGATCCTGTTCTATAAAGCTCTTTCTGAATACGAAACCGGACAGTACCGGAAGATGAGAGAATCGATTTTCGAGATGGATCCTTATGCAGATGCTGAATATTTCGGCGAGTATGTTTTATTGAAAGGGAATCTACTGATAGAAAGTCAGAATTATATAGAAGCGGAGGAACTCTTTGACAGGTACATAAGCGACGCTGACAAGAGAGACGCTGAACAGAATGTGTACCTGTTATGGGCCTTCTGTTCTTTAGAGCTGGATCAGGAAATATCGGCCAGAGACAAACTGCAGAAAGCCATCAGCATCAATTCTCGCAATGAGATAGGGAGAAAAGCCTCGGAGATACTCCAGGACCTTTGATCTGTTAAAGAAAAAGATGGATGCAGAAGCGAATCTTTTTCTTAATTATTTTATTCGCCATCGTGTGTTTTTTACACTCTCAATCTAATGAAGGGATAAATTTCAATGAAAAATACAAGTATCCCTTCGGTCTTTCTGTATTATATCAAACCTATTTCCCCATAGCTCGTGACACCTATTCATCCGGGGGCGAATACGCCTTTAACGACTTTTCCCTTACAGCAAAACTGCCTTTGCCCAAGCTGCCGGTTATCCAGCCGATGTTACAGATAGGAACTATCCTTGTTTCCGCTTCAGAAGAAGTAGATGAAAAGAGAAACCATACCCAGATATATGCCAATGCCGGAGCTTTCTACGCTCATAAGTTATCAAAGATGATTGAGTTGGGAGCGGATCTGGGAGCCGGTGTTTCCTACGGTTACTTTCCCGATCTCGATCCCGATGGAGATCCGAGAAGCACCTGGATCTTCAATGCCCAGGCGGGAGTTTCATTAAGCCTCAATCTCAGTTATAATTTCGTACTCGATCTCAATCCCAGATTTAAATACACACGGACGTTTAAGGATATATCCTATTCCGGCGATCTCGACACTCTGTTAAACGGTTTTTCTTTCACAATCGGCGTGGCCGCTTCCTATCGCTTCGGAGAAGATCCAGACTCGCCTGAAGCGGAAATACGCAGCATAAGATTTGATAATGTGGAAATAAATCCTTTATTCGCTTCCATGCAGAGCTTTTATGTTAATCATCCCATAGGATCGGTCAGCCTATCCAATATTGAAGACTACGATATCGAGAATCTTACCGTTACATTTATGCAATCGGGCTATATGGATAATCCCACTGTTTCAGCGGAGCTTCCTTATCTGGAACAAGGAGATTCGGCGGAGTTTGATCTTTTTGCCACTTTCAATGATCAGGTTTTTCTTACGGAAGGAGTCAAACCTCTCACCGGCGAAGTTTCCGTCCGATACACTTCCAGGGGAAGGGAAATCGTTCAGACTGTACCGGTATCCTATGATCTGCACGACAAGGAAGCCATTACCTGGGATGATGATAATAAAGTCGGCGCTTTTATCACGCCGAAAGATTCCGCTTTGAGAAACTACACGAGTTTTCTTCGGCAGACCACTCGGGATCTGGTCAACCCCGGTTTAAGCGAGACTCTGCAGATAGCTATGCAGGTCTTCTACGGATTGACGGAAATCGGAATCCTCTACCAGAGAGATCCCACATCACCTTTTGACGCCGCTCAGGAAAATGCCGAAATCGTAGATTCGGTCAGCCTGCCCAGGAATACTCTTAAAAGGGCCACTGGAGACTGTGATGACCTGACGGTTCTTTTCTGCAGCCTTCTCGAAACAGCCGGTATTGAAACGGCCTTCATTACCACGCCTGCACATATTTATGCCGCATTCAATACAAAGGTGCCTTCGCGGGATTTTAAGCAGTTACATCCGGCAAAAGAGATGACCCTTAATATCGACGGCGACTTATGGGTCCCCGTAGAGATTACCATGATCGGACAGACCGGTTTTTTAAAAGCCTGGAGAACAGGAATAGAGGAGTTCTCCCGCTATGAGAATCAGGAGGATTCGAGAGGTATTTTCAAGACCCGAGATGCGCAGCTTGTTTATCGGCCTGTCGGACTGAGGGAGACCGATCTGGGACTTCAATACGGTGACAGAACCAAAATCGGTCATGACTTTAAAGATGAAATTGATAATCTGGTAGAGATGATCCTGGAAGATTTTACAAGGGAAGCTGCTGAGAGCGGAAACAAGGGAAGCTATAACAAGCTGGGGCTGATCGGCGCTCAGTTCGGAAAATACGACCTGGCCGAATCAGCGTTCAATACGGCACTCTCTCTCGACAGAAACTATCTGCCTCCGAAAATCAACCTGGGCAATGTTTTTTATATGCGAGAAGAGTATCAGAACGCTTTGAGGATTCTTCACAGCGCCGAAGAGGATTATATCAAAAAGGGGAGAACCTCTTCCGATTCCTACGCCAAAGTTCTGCTCAACATCTCACGGTCTTATTACGAATTGGAGAATTACGACAAAGCCGCGCTTTACTCTCAAAAGATGGCGGAAGTGGCTCCTGAACTGGGAGACCGCTATGCCTATCTGGGCGGATCCGGAGGAACCCGTGCCGCCGATATAGGCGCTGCTCTCGATATACTTTTTGTTGAGGAGGAGTGATATGAATTACCGCACTCTGATTCCTGTTCTCTGTGCAGCAGTGCTTTTTATTTATTCCTGCGCCGATCCCATAGACATGGATCTTATACAGGTCGCGGAAGATGTTTTTCCTCCCGACATCCTTGAAGTCGGAGCGACGACGGGAAATTACTATTACTCTACCGTTACCATTGAGGGCTATGTTGAGGATAGCTCGCTTTTCGGTGGAGATGGTGAAGGGTATCTCAAATTTATCAGTTACTCCACTCCCAACAGTTATGCCATAAGGGGCAGGATTGAGATTGATAGAGACGGGACTGTTCAGACAGATCTGACATACGGCAGCGGTGTAATTATATATAATGCCGAAACAGGCTTCTTTACTTTTTCCTTCAATACCAATGATCCGGGTCGGGAGATTTCCGGAAACCTCGTTATTCTTGTAAACTTTGAAGATGCCAATGGAAACGTCGTTACGGAAGAGATAGAACTGTCGGAAATTGATGAACCCTATTATTCCATCCGGCTTTTTGAAATTCTCGATGTGACTTCTGAGGAAAGGGAGATCGTCTCTTTTGAAACCAGAAACACCATATACATGGATGGAAAAGTAGGGAACTCCCTATATCACAGAGACTCTTCCGATGAGATCCAGTCCATTAAGTGGTCTCTTGTCAATATGGGGATAATTTGCCAGCTGGATATAACAGAAGATAATTTTGACGGTTCTGTCTATTCCTATCAACTGGATGAAAGTCTTATCCAGAACCCCGAACTTACTTTTGATCCGGAAACGGGAGAGTTTGAATCCCAGTTTTATGTTCCCTTCACCTGGGGGACGCCCGGTACGATTCTGCTTCTGGAATTTTCCGTAAGAGATAAAAACGGCCACGAAGCATCCCGGAATTATATTCTGAGCTTAAGATCCGAATCGCCCGAATTGCTTAAAACGGGAGAGCAGGGAACAGGATTCTATTCAGGATCACATATTTATATTGCAGACGGGGGCATCGTTTATTATTCGCCTCTCAGCTATACGCCAAAGGATATTTTTATCGAGGGAATGGTTTACCGCAACGGACCTGTGGAAACGTTCTATTACAACCTTGTCGGCCCCGGCATAGATTATACCTCTCCCGATATCACTTCAATCTACAATGTAACCACTGCATCAACGGTAACGCAGATTAATGATAACGAGGAATTCCGGATTGCACTGGATGCCACCCGTCTCACAATGGCTGCGAGCGGACTTATGGAAGTTTATCTCTACGGACTGAGCGACAGTTACCAGGGCCAGGAGTATTACGAACTGAGAGCTGACGGCGGTGAACCTGAACTGTCCGATAGTGCCGCGGGATTGAATCCGCTGGATGTGGTAAATGATCATTATGCCGCATCGGGAAGCCGCTTCCGGCTTTCTTTTGATATCTCAGATTCCGGTGCGGCTCTTTACCGGTCCGGGCTGGATATTTCAACTCTGGCTGTCGATGTGGGGAACTATTCCGTACCTTACGGCGATATAACCATTATGGGCGACACGGCTCCTTATTCGGTAACCCTTGAAGTTCCCATAGACAATACCGTCGTTTCCGATAACTCGGCAATTGAGTACTCTGTAAAGGTCCGGGATTATACGGGCAACGAATACAATCACGCAGGAGCTTACACTTCATCGGGAATTACCTTTTATGATGGAGTTCCGCAGGAAGGAAGTGATTTCTCCTATACGGTTTCGGCTGATTCCGGATCGCCGGTCCGTGACGGGGATGAAATTTCAATTGATTTTTCTTTTATACGCGATGTGGAAGATGTTTCCGTCACAATCGCCGGACAGGCTGCCGATGAATCCGCCGGAGATGTTTTCTCTTTGACTCTTGATGCCGATTCCCATCTTTCCGCCAGCGGAACATATGGTATGGATATACCCTATGTCATTCATTTTTACGATATGGCGGGGAATGAATATAACCAGGCGCTTGCCCCGGGGCTTTCTGGTATCACTTATGACTGGACCTCTCCCGGAGAATCGACGATCAGTCTTACCGGTCTGGTTTCCGGAAACTACGGAAATTATATCTCCTCTTCGGTCAACAGTTTCGATGTCGAAATTGTTCTGCCTGCCGACGGGGGCGGTCCTTCTGATGACGGGGAAGCAGTCAGGATTGGTGATTCTGTCGAGTTGTATTATAACGACGGCTCATCTGACAGTCTCATCGGGACTTACACGGTTATATCCGATAATCAAAGTCAATGCTCGATCACCCTGAACAGCAGCGATCATCCGCAGGTATTCACGGGAGATGAAGGTAGCATTAAGAATTTCCATGTCATAATCGAGGATGAGGCAGGGAACAGAAGCTCCGCTTCCAACACAGTCTCGGCAATTCTCGACAGAACCGCTCCTTCGATTGCGAATCTGACCCATTCTCAGTACGCTTTCAGTGAAAATGTCATTGCCAATGATCAGGAGATAACCATATCAGCCACAATCAGCGGGCATGAAGAAGCTAATGCGGACATCTCTTTTGGTGGCAGCTTAGTCGATAATGGAGATATTACTGATGGAACATACTCCTGGAATACAAATGGATTGAATGAAGGTTCCTATACTGTTTTGCTGACTGCTGCGGATGACGGGGGAAACAGCGAAACTGACAGCCTCGTCATTTATATCGATGACTCTCCTCCCGTCATCAGCGGCATTATTCCTCTTTCCGAAGACCGCGTTGTACGGGATGGGCAGACTATCTCCATTTCCTCCCTCGTTACAGATAACGTAGCCTCCGGAGGCACGACGATAACTGTGACCGACAGCGGTTCCTATTCTCAATCTCTTTCTGTGACAGACGACTCTTCGGTCTTCAGTGCTGACTGGACAATCCCGGCAAGCGATCACGGAGATGTATATACGGTTACATTTCACGCTCAGGATGTTGTGGGGCAGATTGAAGAGGAAACAATCAGCATCACGATTGATAAGGAGGGGCCGGGCAAACCCGTACTGACATCTACGGATTATCAGCTCGCCGACAGCGAATCCGTTACAGTCTCTCTCGATCTCGCGGGAACCGGTTACGAAGATGGCGATTCTGTTGTGCTCTACAGCGAATTATCAGAAATTGGCAATGGCATCATTCTGTCGGGAGCCAGTTCTTTTACGATCGGCCAGAATGATCTGGGCGGCAATGGATCGTATTCAATAACTGCCATAATTACCGATCAGGCGGGAAACGCCGGGGAAGTCAGCGATGGAATAATTCTGTATGTCGATACTGACAGTCCGGATTTTACCTTTGATAGTTTTAATCCGGGAAGTACAGCAAATGATGTAGTGATATTACTAACCGGAATAAGTACCGAAACCGGTGATATAACTATAGAGGCAGACATCTCAGACTCGGCTAATGTTTCACAATTTTTTACTGAAACTGTCCCGTACTCAAGCACATATGACTCCGGTGATATTGATATCAGCTCGCTGGCTACGGGAGTTATCGAATGTGAAGTTCGAATCTTCGATGAAGCCGGGAACACCCTTGATTGGAAGAGTGCTCCGGCGGCTGTAGATAAACCGTAATAAGGGAATTGTTTTGTGAAAACTCGCGGGAAGATCATAATTGCCTTGTTGGCTATCCTATCAGTTTCTGCTCTTGTGATCTTCCGCATGGCTTCTTTTGCCGTCTCTCAGGAAACGCAAATGATTACTGAAGATCCCGCTGAAGCTCCGGTACAGGATGAGGTAACAGGAACGCCCAATGACGAAGCTCCTGAAACAGTTATCTCGAATATAATCATAAAGGAAGATCATGAACTGCCGTATGATGAACCGCTAATAGATAAGCCTGTTGCTGATTCCGGAGTCGTAAACACAGAAATCCCTGTTGAGAAAAAGTACTTCAGTCCTCCGGTTTCCGATGGGCCGCCTGTCGATGTCGAGGCGATGGAGCCTCCTTTTCTGAATGATTTCCCCTATGAAGAACCGATTTTTGCGGAATATTCGATTTCAGAGAACGAAGCTGTTGAACCGGAAGAGCTCCAGCCTCTCACAGATCAGTTGCTCGACATCATTTATGCAGGAACTGTTTCTCCTATCCTGAACGGATCGGATCTCGATGATAGTGATTCCGGTATCATTACCGGTCAGGTTCCTGAACCCCGTGTCTTCATCCCCGTGGAGACTGCTTTATCCGTTGAAGAGCCGGAGGAGGTGGAAGTTCCCCCTGTTCTTATTCTCCTCAGCCCCGCAGAGGGAAGTTATTATCGATCAAAAACAGTTATAAGCCTTGCTGTTTTTAATGATGATTCAAAAACGGATTCGTCGAGAATCGTGAATTTATTCTGGATAGGAGAAGACAGGGAAAAACACAATCTTGAAATTGAAGATGGGGGGATCTCAATATTTTCCATCGATTCTAGCCGGCAGGCCGGACCGCTCATAATCACCGTCAGGGCGGAAAAAAACAATGGTTTGACAGAGGAACTCATTATTGAATTGCAGGAGGATACCAGAGGACCATCGATCGCACTTCAATCTAAGAACAGGGACTTTTCTGATTCAGACTCTCTCCTGATAACCGGTTCTGTCTCTCCCGGGGATACCGATAGGGTTCCTCTCCATGAAATCGATTCGCTTCGAATCGTGCTCAATGGTTTTGAAGATCCGGTAAATATCCCCTTTGATGAAAATGGTGACTTTTCTCTGGAGCTGACCGATGAAGAAATGGCCGATCTTGATTTTATCACAATCGAATCATCCGATAAGAACGGGCATCTGTCCCGATTGGATATTCCTGTTCAAACCAGACTGACCGCCTCGGGTGGAGAGGTTCTCCCTTATTTAAATATTTCTTCACCGGAGAGCGGATCTTTGTATTTCTCCAGGATTGATATCCGGGGAGTGGTTTCAAACAGTAAAGATGATGAATATGCAGACAGGATAAAGGAACTCACCTGGTCCATGGCTGGTGAAACAGGAGAAAACCGAATCAATTTTAATTCCGACGGCAGCTTCAATTTCCGGATAGCTGCAGTGGATATGAACCGGGATCTGCAGATTCTATTTAAAGCCGTTGCAGAAGATGGCGGAGAGGCAACTTTCATTCTCCCTCTGGTAAACGATCATAAAGGTCCGGAAATAACGCTGGAGACCCCTCAGACCGGAGATTATTTCAACAATAATATCTCTGTGAAAGGAATAGTGAAAGATCAGGCAAGTGGCGATAACGAAGTCAAATCTCTCTACTGGTCGGTCTCATCCATGGCAGATGAAAGGAATCTGATCTTTTTTGAAGATGACGGATCTTTTGAATTCAATATCAATACGGAGACTCTTGATGGAAAAATCAGTTTCCGTATCACAGCGGCGGATCTGAATAACAACATTTCCCACGCTTCGGTTGAATTGAATGATGGAAAAAAAACACCGGTCATAGTCCTCCGTTCTCCCGGGAAAGAGGATTCGTACGGTGCGGGAATACGGGTCTCAGGCAAAATTTCCGATCCCTACGGTTGGAATCCCCAGTACGGGGGTATAGAGAGTCTCTATCTGATCCTGCAACCGGCAGACTCGTTTGGCAGTGGGGAAATTCTAAATAGGGAAATCATCATAAATGCTGATAATTCTTTTGATTACATTCTGCCAGTCACCAGCCAGAAGGGAGATCAGAAACTGGAGTTATCGGTTAAGGCGAAAAACGGCAACAGTTCTGTAACCAGCCTGATTCTTCCTCAGTCCGATTTTGCCATTCCCGATTTCTCCGCGAAGCAGGGAGACGGCAGGCTGACTCTGGACTGGACGGCTCTTCCTTTTATTGATTCCTATTATCTTTCAGTAAGAACGGCTGATAGCGGATTCATACGAGAAAATGTTAACCCGCCTCTGGTTTTTTCCGGACTGGAGAATGGAGCGCTTTACGAGTTTGAACTCAAAGGCCAGCGGGGAGAGGATATTGTCAGTTCGCCGGTTATCAGCTCCATCCCTTTGAATGACGCGACACTGGAACCATATGCGAAAAGCGAATACGGTTTTATCGAAATATCCTGGATCCCTGTTAAAGGGGCTGATGCCTATCGGGTCTTTCGGACCCGGGAGAACGAAGCTTATATAGATGTAAGCGGCAGGATTGAAGATTCCCGTTTTATTGACCGCAGCGGTGTTTTCGGAGTTGAATATACTTATAAGGTGGTCCCCTTCGGTTATGAAGATATTCCCAGTTATTCAGTATCCGGCCGTTTGCTTTCCGAACCACCTGTCAGATTGACGGAAAAGGGTTCTCTCGATTCCTTTTCTCCTGAAGATCTTGTCATCAGCGGAGATTATGCTTACGCCGTTTCACCGGAAGATGGATTTTATATAATAGATATCAACGATTCCGGCAATTTATCTGTCCGAGGGTTTGTGCTCATTGAAGGGGGACAGGATATCTCTCTGCTTGATGAATACGCTCTGGTTGCAGCGGGATCCGAGGGCTTTTATCTCATAAATATCAGCGAGCCTGCTCAGCCCAGAATAGTCAGTTACAGAAAGACGACCGACGCCAGAGCCGCGAAAGGAATGGGTAAGTACATCTATATCGCTGACGGAATAAAAGGGCTGAAAATTTACTCGCTGTCAAACCCCTTAAGACCGCCGAGAATCAGTTTCCTCGATGATTTTCCGCTCTATGATCTCTATTTATCAGGAAAATATATTTATGGCGCTTCCGGGGAAGAGGGGTTAATCCTTATTGATGTGACCGATCCATATTATCCGGAATTTGCCGGCCGTTTCGGTGATATCGATGTTTATAGCTGTGTTATCAGAGATGATTTTGCTTATGTCGCCTCTTTAGATAAAGGAGTTTCAATTCTCGATATAAGCGATACCGATAATATTTTTCTCTGCAGTACATACAAAAGCAACAACGCCAGAAGGCTTTCCTTAAAAGGAAATCACTTGTATATCGCCGATGGAGACGGCGGAGTTGTTGATATTGATATTACAGACCCTTACAGGCCGGTATCCTTTGAAAACATGAAACTGTCTCATACATCTTCAGTCGATTCGAAAGACAACCTGCTTGTCGTTGCCGACAGATCGGGATTGAAGGCCGTGGAAACCTTTCAATACGGTCAGTCATTCAAAATCGGAGAACTTAAGACCGGAGGGAATGCCTCATCTGTTGAAATCCGGGATGGTCTGCTCTATATTTCCGATCATTCCGGTGGTCTGGTCATCGTCGATGCGTCCGATCCGCAGCATATTGCTGCTGAAGATATACTCCATGTTATTCCGTCGGAATTCGCCCAATCCGTTTTTATCGACGGCGGCAGGCTTTATCTTGCCGACAGCGGCGGCGGGGTTAAAATCTTTGCGATGAGAGAAAATGAGCTTTTGCATCTGTCAACGGTGGAGACAGCCGGTCAGGCCAGGTCGGTAAGGAAGAAAGGTGAAGTCATCTATATTGCCTCGGGCAGCGGCGGAATTCAGGGTGTAGCCGATCCCTATGATATCTTCCCGGAAACACAGCCCCTCGAATCTGATGACAGGAAGATTGTCAAAAGGGTCGACTGGTCGATCCCTCTGCGCGATGCACGGGATATCGAAACTTTCGGAGACTTTCTGTACTGCGCTGACAGACAGACCGGTTTGATTGTTTTCAGTAATAACAAAGGTGCCGTGCCGGAGGAAATCCGTTCCATCGATCTACCGGGAGCTATGGCACTGGCTATTGAAGGTGGTAGATTGCTGGCTGCTCACAGCGGAGGGGTGACTCTTTTTGATTTAAGCGATCCGGCTTATCCGGAAAAAGTCCGTTCTATAGATTCTCCTTATGTCGAAGATATCTATCTGTCCGATTCTCTTCTGTATACGGCTGAAGGTCATGCCGGGGTATCTGTTTATGAAATAAAAGATAAGGGTTCTTTTGTCAAAGTCAGTGAATGTCCCGATGTTTTTGCCGACAGTATAGCCGTGGAAGGGGATTATGCATTTGTCGCCGATTCGACGGGAGTGAATATCATCAGGATATATATTCCGGACTGGATCAGGAATCCCTGAATCTTTCAATTCTCAACGGCCTGCCGTCCAGTATAATTCCTTCAGCTCCCGCAATGATCCTTTCCGCTTCGCTTTCATCGGGAGTTTCGACTTTGGCGAACCCCTTCGACCTGAATGTGAATTTATCTGTAATAATCTCACAGGCCGTTACTTCACCGTACTTCTCAAGGTGTTTTTTAAGTGTTTCGTTTTCAGTTTCATAATTCAGATTACCAATAAATAGACCGATTCCCATAGCATAAATATACTTGAGCCTTATTATTAGAGCAAGCATGAAAAAAACGTTGATTAATCAGCATCAATATACGAATTGCATCGGTTTAACGATAAAATAATAAGAGAAATGGTTATTTCTTGACTTATCACTATTTCCGTAGTTACATGAAAACGGGAGATTATTATGGATAAGATTGAGAAATTGAAACTTGATAAAACAAATGAATTATTTGCTGAAGCCAAGAGCCTTATACCCGGTGGTGTTCTGGGGATCAGACGTCCCTATAACTTCGTCGAAGGGGAGTTTCCCGTTTTCTTCGATGAAGGGAAAGGCAGTCATGTAAAAGATGTGGACGGCAATGAATATATAGACTACCTATGCGCTTACGGACCGATTATCATCGGTTACCGGGAAGAGGAAATAGATCAGGCCGTCATCAACCAGATTCAGGATAAAGGATTCTGCTTTTCTCTTACTCAGAAATATCAGAACGAACTGGCACGGAAAATCAACGAACTGGTTCCCTGTGCGGAAATGAGCCTTTTTGTCACAACTGGTTCCGATGCCACTTCTACTGCCATACGGTTGGCCCGTTCCTATACCGGTAAAACAAAAATCCTCCGTTGCGGCTATCACGGCTGGCACGATTGGTGCGTTGAAGTAAAGGGCGGCGTTCCGGAAAAGCTTTATGAGGATGTGCAGGGGTTTCCATACAACGACCTGGAATCTCTGGAACTGATGTTGAAAGGCAACGGAGATGATACGGCAGCTGTCATCATCACTCCTCTGGGACATCCCCTGGCTGATGATATCTCCGAACCGGAACCGGGATACCTTGAAGGTGTAAAGGAACTGGCCCGTAAATACGGCGCGGTCCTGATTTTCGATGAAATCCGCACGGGTTTCCGCGTTTCTCTCGGCGGGGCTCAGAAATATTACGGCGTAACGCCTGATCTGGCCGTGTTCGGAAAAGCCATGGCCAATGGCTATCCCATCGGTTGTGTGACCGGAAAAGCGGAAATTATGAAAGAAGGGGAGAAAAATGTTTTTATATCTTCCACATTCTTTCCCAACAGCCTCAGCTATGTGGCGGCTTTGAAGACCATCGAGGTTATGGAACGCGATAACATTCTCGGACAGATCTGGGAAAAAGGCGAATGGTTTATCAGCCGGGTGAGAGAGTTATGTGATAAATACGGAACGGGTGCCCAGATCTCCGGTATACCACCTATGATGTTCATTACCTTTAAAAAGGATCCCGATAAAATCTATAAAGAGAAGCGCACCGATTTTTACACACAGCTCATTCGCCGCGGGATTTTTCTCCAGCCCTATCATCACGGATATATCTGTGCCCGCCACAGTCAGGAAGACCTTGAGAAAACGATTCAGGCCATAGAGGAAGCCATGCAGTATCTTGTGGAGAAATACGGCAAATGATGAAGAACAAAAAAATCATAAGCTGCGCCATTTGCGGCGCCGAAACAACCAGGGAACATAATCCCCATCTGCCTTTGACACCGGAAGAGCTGGCGGATGCCGCGTACGATGCCTGGAAAGCCGGAGCGGCCATCATACATCTTCATGTCCGCGACGAAGAGGGAAAAGCGACGCAGGATCCGGATACTTTCAGAAAAACCATAAAACTGATACGCGAGAGATGTGATGTCATCGTTGAGGTAACCACCGGCGGAGCCGTGGGCATGACGGATGAGGAACGGCTCGAAGTTGTCTCTCTCGATCCCGAAATGGCGTCGCTCGATTGCGGAACCATGAATTTCGGTGATGACTATATTCTGAACACATTGCCGGTTATGAAAAAATTCGCGGTAGCTATGAAGGAAAGAGGCATAAGGCCGACACTCGAATGTTTCGATCTCTCTCACGTTTATGCTGCCCGGATGCTTGTGGACGAGGGGCTTGTCGATGCTCCCTATCATTTCAGTTTTGTTCTCGGAGTTCCGGGAGGCGTACGGTATGATGTCGAAACTCTGGACTTCATGGTCCGCCGTATCCCCGAGGGAGCAGACTGGACTATCATCGGCATCGGCGGGAAAGCTTCTCTTCAAGCTCATTACGGGGCGCTTTCTCTAGGGGGGCATTTGAGAGTCGGTTTTGAAGACAATGTCTATTATTCCAAAGGCGTTCTGGCTGATAGCAATGCACAGCTGGTTGAAAGAGCGGTAAGAATTATAAAAGAAGCCGGATTTGAACCGGCCACACCGGAAGAAGTCAGAAAACATTTCAAATTACGAGGTTATGAATCATGAAGCAGATGGGTAATCCCTACGGTTTGCACAGAGTTATTGAGCCGGCGGGAGTCCTTCCTCAGCCGGCTTTGAGAATCAGCAATGATATGTCGGAGATCTGGGACAATGAAATTCTTGTCGATGTGGATATTCTCAATATCGACTCGGCCAGTTTCACCCAGATAAAAGAGCAGGCCAATGGCGATGAAAAAGAAATTGAAAAGATCATTCTGTCCATAGTCGAGAATGCCGGGAAAATGAAAAACCCCGTAACAGGGTCCGGCGGCATGTTTATCGGAACAGTTAAAACTATCGGAGACAGGCTGAAGGGTAAAATCGATCTTGAGGAGGGGGATAAAATAGCATCGCTTGTTTCCCTTTCCCTCACACCATTGAAAATCGAAAAGATACTGGAAATAAAAAAGAACATTGACCAGGTCATTATCAAAGGGCAGGCCGTTCTGTTCGAAACAGGACTTTACGCAAAACTGCCTGAAGATATTCCCGCTTCCCTGGCGCTTGCCGTGCTGGATGTCTGCGGCGCTCCTGCTCAGGTCGCCCGGATGGTGAAATCCGGCGATACAGTTGTCATTATCGGAGCCGGCGGGAAATCGGGCATTTTGTGCGCATACGAAGCGAAGAGGCGGGCCGGAATCGCCGGAAAGGTCATCGGTGTCGATTATTCCGATGAGACACTCGACAGACTGCGCTCTCTCGATCTTTGCGACCATGTGATCAAACTCGACGCCAGCGACGCCGTTTCCTGTTATGAAGCCATTAAGGGACTCACAGACGGGGCCATGGCTGATATTGTCATTAACAATGTGAATATTCCCAATACGGAGATGGGCTCTATTCTTATGACCAGAGACAGGGGAGTCGTTTACTTTTTCAGTATGTCGACTTCCTTCACCAAAGCCGCGCTGGGTGCGGAAGGCGTCGGCAAGGATGTAGATATGATCATGGGCAACGGTTATGCGAAGAATCACGCGGAGATTACTCTCAATATCCTCAGGGAATCGCCGGAGATTCGGGCTCTTTACGAGAATCTCTACTCATAGGAATTAAAAAGACAAAGGATAAAGCATGAAAAAAACATATGATACTGTTCAATATAAGCACATACCTCTTTATGCCAATGTGAAGGATGAGGAGTGGAATGACTGGAAATGGCAGCTTCGCCATGCCGTCAGGGATGTGGAGACTCTGGATGAAATCATCGATCTTGATGATGAAGAGAAAAAGCACCTGAGAGACTGTCTCAGTCAGTTCCGCATGGCCATCACTCCCTATTACGCGGCACTCATGGATCGCGAGAACCGGAACTGCCCGGTGAGAAAGCAGGCCGTGCCGGTTCTGGAGGAGCTTTACAATGCGCCTTCCGATCTCAATGACCCGCTTCACGAAGATTCCGATTCTCCCGTACCGGGACTGACCCACCGCTATCCCGACAGGGCTCTACTTCTGGTGACCCATGAATGCTCCATGTATTGCCGTCACTGCACGCGGCGACGGGTTGTCGGTGACCACGATAACATTATGCCCGACGATATTCTGGAAAAAGCTTTTCAGTACATCGAAAATACTCCCCAGATCCGCGATGTGCTTATTTCCGGCGGCGACCCGCTGGTTCTTTCCGATGACAGACTGGAGAGAATTCTGAAGCGGCTTTCCGCTATTGAACATGTGGAAATCATCAGGATCGGAAGCCGCATGCCCGTCGTTCTTCCCATGCGTATTACCGAAGATCTTGTGAAGATGCTTCAGAAATATCATCCCGTATATCTGAACACTCATTACAACCATCCCAAAGAAATCACGGCGGAGGCAAAAGAAGCTTGCGGCCGTCTGGCGGACCACGGAGTTAATGTGGGCAATCAGTCTGTTCTTCTCAAAGGCATAAACGACTGCTCCAATATTATGCTTCACCTGGTTCAGAAGCTCCTGACTATCAGGGTCAAGCCCTATTACATCTATCAATGCGATCTCTCCCGGGGAATCTCCCATTTCCGGACGCCTGTTTCTAAAGGCATTGAAATCATTGAAAACCTGAGGGGACATACAACAGGCATGGCAGTCCCCACTTTTGTCGTCGATGCGCCGGGAGGCGGCGGGAAAATCCCCGTTATGCCCGATTATCTGATATCGCAGACGGATCAGAGAATCATTCTGAGAAATTACGAAGGCGTCATCACAACATATACAGAACCGGATCACTACACCCATCACGATAAGGAAAACTGCGAGTTCTGCAAAGATTGGAAAGGCGTTCCCAAATCGGGCGTCAGCGCTCTCCTCGACGGTGATCAGCTCTGCCTGACCCCGGAGGGTCTGGCCCGCTCCAAACGTTATGGACGCTGATAAACTGGAACGGCTCCGGGATAAAGTCATATTTATCTCGGGCAGTTCCAAAAATGCCGGAAAAACGACTTTTCTCAATTACCTCCTTCCCCGTCTCAGAAGCGGGGAGGATCTGGCATATCTTACAATAGGTATCGATGGAGAGAAGAAAGACAGAGTATTCGGCAATGAAAAGCCATCTATAGAAGCCGTTAAGGGCGATTATCTGGTTACCAGTGAAGATATGATGAACAACAGTCAGGCTCTCTTTAAAATCTGCCACGTTTTCCCCTGGTTTACCGCTTTGGGAAGGCTCATGCTCCTCAAAACTGAAAGATCCGGGTTAATCGAACTGGTCGGACCTGAATCAAACAGCCAGCTGGAAGATATAATCGGATATCTGAAAGACACAGCGGGGATAAAGACTGTTCTCGTAGACGGGGCGGTCAACCGCATTACCCAGCTCTCGGCAGGCCGGGAGTCTGCTTATTTTTATGTTATGAAAATGACTCCGGAAAACAGGACCAGCTCCCTCAATACGATCCGGACTCTGAATCTGCTCGATAAAATACCCTGTTATGACAATCCCGGGAATAATGATATTGAGTTCAATGGCGCTCTGACTTCCTCTGTTCTCGATTCAATTGCAGAGGATGCCGATACACTCGTCTTAGAGGATTTTACAAAAGTCTTCCTTACCTGGAGAGAGCTTCGGGAATTGACAGAACGGATCAGTCTCAAATTCAGACATATATTCAAGCTTGAAGGGCTGATTCTCAACCTTTCGAATCTGGAGCAGGCAGGAGTTGAGACGCTTTTAAGGGACATCCCTGTTACCGTCCCTTATTACTTTAATCCCTATAGAATCAGCAGGAGCGGGATGTGACGGACAGGATTTTTGATTTTGCCGGAATCGACTTTTTTCTCGAACATTTCAGGCCCCGTACCCCGGAAGGAAAAAAATATAAATCGGAAAAGAAGATTTATTCAGATCCCGGAGATCTTAATAGAATCTACAATCGTGTTGAGATGGTTCGCTCTTATCTTGAGGGGGCAAGTGAACAGTTTGACAAAATACGGTTTCACCTGGATAGAATCCCGGCAATCAGCAACAGGTTTGTTAAGGGTGAATTGAGATCGGAACTCCAGTGCATAAAAAAACTCCTTCACAACTACAGAGCTGTTTCATTACTGCTTGATGAAAGGCTGAAAAATGAATTCAGTTTCAATTATATAAGCGACCCGATTCTCAAGCTGTTGGGATATGAGGTGGATCAACAGGAAAGTTTTTATATAAAAGACAGCTATTCTGATGAATTAAAGCAGATACGACGTCATTTGAGGGAAACCGAAAAAGAGATTTCCCGAATAAAGCAAGAGAGAATTGAAGAAATACGACAGACCTTTTCTCTTGATTTCCGATTTAATGATTTTCTTGTCGTTCCGGAAGGAGCCATTCCTGAAGGTTCGGAAATTATGCTCTATATCGAACCCTATGATAATTCTTCGGTAGTCGTAAAGCCGCAGCTCGGCAAAAAATATCATGATACCCGAAATGGAGCTTCTCAATACTACAAACGGGAAAAGGAGCTGGAAGAGGAAATCCTCATTTCCCTTGCAGAAACAATCGAACATGAAAGACAGTCATTGATCCTTTGTGTGAAATCATTAACCGAAATGGATCTGACTTTGGCTCGGGCTGATGCAGCTATAAAGTTCCGATGTATAAAACCTGAAATTTCTCATAATGGCTTTATTCTGGCTTCGAATTTGAGATTCCTTCCAGTGGAGGAAAACTGCCTGAATGAAAGAGTCCCTTACACCCCCCTGTCCGCTGAGTTCGATGCTCCCCATATCGTAATCAGCGGTTCGAATATGGGGGGTAAAACTGTCGTGCTGAAGACGCTTCTCTTTGCTCAGATCCTGTCTCAGATGGGGTTTTTCGTTCCCGCGACCCGCTTCAAGACAATTCTGTTCCGATCATTCAATCTCATCGGCGACAAACTCGGCACCGGAGTAAATGGCTTAAGCAGTTTCGGAGAGGAAATTATGAGTCTTATCGAAGGAGCGGCCGAAGGCAGGACACTATATATAATAGACGAGTTTGCCAGAACGACCAACTCAGCGGAAGCCCTTGCTCTTAACAGCGCTTTGCTGAAATCATTTTCGGGAAGAAAAGAAACATGGTCTTTTTCATCAACCCATCAGGAGAACCTGCCCGAACTGGAAAACATCTCCTACTGGACGATGAGAGGGCTTGATTATCTAAAATATGGTGAATACTTTCACAGTAACTTCAAAGGGGATCTTTCGGAAAGAATCAGACTTATAAACAAATACATGGACTACCGCATAGAGCCGAGAGCGGCGGGAGCTGTCAACTCACGGGATGCTTTGAAAATCGCCGATATTCTCGGGCTCGATTCTCAATTGATAGGTTATGCGGAAAAATATATGGAAAAACAGGAGAAACAGAATGGATAATAAACTGGGATTATCGCAGGAACAGATCAACCGATGCCGTTCTCTGGCCGCCGAGATCGTTGAACCGGTTCAGAATTATATACTCAAACACACGACGGACTCTGTTGAAAGGGCGACTTTACGCCTTCTGGGCGCGGACCTTGTGGACCAGGAGGATGTGCCCGTCCCCAATATCATTATAAATCAACTAAAGGACAAAATGGAGGCCGGAGCGGCCGCTTATTATATTAACGCCATTCTCAAAATGGGCTGTTCCCCGGAAGAGCTGAACAAGCAAATCGCCGAAGGTCTGAATATCGGAGAGCTGGATCTCGTCGACCGGAATCACATCATAGAGAAAGGCCGGGAACTGGTTGAAAAGTTTGCAGCGAAAGTAAAAGGACACAGAGATTTCAGAAAAAAGAAAATAGAAGCATCAGCGGAACTTCAGCCATCTCCGCTTCTCTATGTCATAGTCGCCACGGGGAACATCTATGAGGATATCAAACAGGCCCAAGCCGCCGCCGAGCAGGGAGCCGATATCATTGCGGTTATAAGAACAACGGCCCAGAGTCTTCTGGATTATGTTCCATACGGTCCTACGACGGAAGGCTTCGGAGGGACCTATGCCACACAGGAGAACTTTCGCATTATGCGTAAAGCCCTCGATGAAACCGGAGAGAAGGTCGGCCGCTACATAAGGCTTGTAAATTACGCATCAGGGCTCTGTATGCCGGAGATTGCCGCAATGGGCGCTCTTGAACGTCTGGATATGATGCTGAACGATTCCATGTACGGAATTTTGTTCCGGGATATCAATATGTACCGTACATTCGTGGATCAGCACTTTTCCCGAATGATCAACACTTTTGCGGATATTGTTATCAACACGGGAGAGGACAACTATCTGACCACTTCTGATGCTTATGAAAAAGCCTACACAGTAACGGCCTCTCAGCTTATCAATGAAAGCTTTGCCAAAAAATCAGGCATGCCCGAAAGACTTATGGGACTGGGACACGCTTTTGAGATGAACCCTTCAATCAAGAACGGCTTTTTATTCGAAATGGCTCAGGCTCAGATGGCCAGAGAAATTTTCCCCGATGCGCCATTGAAATATATGCCCCCCACTAAATACATGACGGGAGACATATTCAAAGGCTATGCCATGAACACCCTTTTCAATTTTATCGCCAAAGCTACGGGGCAGGGGATTCTCCTGCTGGGAATGCTGACGGAAGCTATCCATACCCCATTCATGCAGGACCGCTTTCTGGCCATAGCCAACGCCCGGTACGTAATGAATAATATGGGTGATCTTATGACGGACCTTGAGTTTAAGAAAGACGGAATCATGCAGAGCCGGGCAAAATCGGTTCTCAATCAGACTGAAGAATTCCTCGGTGAAATTCGCGAACAGGGACTTTTCGACTCGATCGAGAAAAAAATGTTTGCCGATATCAGCCGTCCGAAAACGGGAGGCAAAGGGCTGGATGGAGTTTACGCCAAAAGCGGAGACTATTGGAATCCCATTGAAGAATATCTCAACCGTGAACTGAATATAGCAGGAGGGGCTGAAAAATGATGATTAAAGCATATGGAGATACTATCAACGACGGAGCAGTTCAGCTTTCTTTTACTCTTCCTGTTCCATCGGGACCAAAAGCCGATGAAGCGGCCAGAATCTATGCGGGGAAATTGGGTTTTGAAGAGTGCGAAGTCGTGCACTCCAATCCCCTTGCGGAAGATTTCACTTTCTTTGTGGTTTACGGCAAAAGTCCCGTATCGGTTGATTTTTCCAAAGTTGTCGTTGAGGAAGTCGAAACCTCCATGGACTTCTATGAAGTGAATGATTTTATCAGGGACAGACTGGGGCGGAAAATCGTTGTTGTCGGAGCCTGTACCGGATCGGATGCCCATACCGTCGGAATCGATGCCATCATGAATATGAAAGGTTACGATCAGCATTACGGTCTGGAGAGGTATCCGGAAATTGAAGCATACAATCTCGGTGCCCAGATTCCCAATGAAGAACTTATCGCTTTTGCAAAAAAAGTCCATGCCGACGCCATTCTGGTCTCCCAGATTGTAACCCAGAAAGAAGTTCATATACATAATATGACAAACTTCGTTGAGTTGATGGAAGCGGAAGGTCTTCGTGAGAAAACCGTTATCTGCGCAGGCGGTCCGAGAATCGGAAATAAGCTGGCTCTGGAAATAGGTTTTGATGCGGGTTTCGGACGAGGTTCCTACCCCGAGCATGTCGCATCCTTCATCGTGGAAAAGCTGGCAGAAAAGGAACATCGGGGCTGAAGAATTAATTCGCATTTCCGGGGATTTCGATTAAAATGGTATTAGCATAAAAGATTGGGAGAATGCTTTGCAGATTATATATGAAATCCTCGGTGAAATTGAAAAGGGTGCGTCGCTGGACGATATCCGGAAACTTATCGAATATGGAAAAATAAAAAATCATACAAGTGAAGACGGAAAAACCATTCTCATGTCTGCCTGCCGATGGGGCCGGTTGGATCTTGTCGGATTTCTTCTTGAAGATGATGAAATCTTTATCGATCAGAAAGACCATTTCGGCAGGACTGCCCTGATGTTTGCCGCCGGCCATTGCCACGAAGAGATAGTCCGCTTTCTTATCGGTAAAGGGGCTAATATAAATCTTGAAAGCAAAAGGGGCTGGACTGTCCTGAAAAAAGCTGTCTCCGGCGGATCTCTGTCTATCGTCAGATATCTGGTTGAAGAATGCAAAATGGATATCGGCAAGAAAAGCAACCGGGGGGCCGACCCGGTGTTCTATGCTGCAGAAAGCAATCATCTGGAAATCTTGAAATATTTCGTAGAGGAAAGAAAGGCTTCTGTAAATCAGATCGACCGTCACGGTTGCACCGTTCTCATGAGCGCCGCCCGCAGCGGCGCTGATCAGGTTGTAAGCTATCTTATTAACGAAGCTGGTGCCGATAGGGACATTCTTTGTCTCCGGGGGATGAACACCGTTATGCATGCCATTGAAGGCAATCAGCTTTCCACGGTCAGCCTTCTCCTTGATGAGCTGGGTTATAATAAAGATTATTCAGATGGTGACGGATGGAACTATCTCATTTTCGCTTCCATTCACGGGCATCTTGATATGGTAAAATATCTGGTTGAAGAGTGTGGGATTTCTGTCAATTCCATGAGCTTCAGCGGCAGTACCCCGGTCATGTACGCCTGTCTCGAGGGCCATCTCGATGTCATTAAATATCTGGTTGAAGAAAAAAAGGCCGATCTTTCCATCGTTAATAAGGATAAGCAGACGATTATGGATATAGCGGAAGAGAACCAGAACACTCATGTTATCGACTATTTCAAGAGTTTTTCTCTTTAGTCATAATCCTGAAGCTATAATAAAACACACTGATTAACGAACCTGTTATAGCCATAATCAGAAAAGCCGTGTTCAAACTGAAGGTTTCACCCAGCCAGCCTATCAGGGGAAAAAGAGCAATCATGAAAAAGCTGAAGATCATGCTCTGGAAGGATAACACTGTCGCTCTGTATTCCTGTGGAATCAGTCTGTTTATGTAATGACTGATAGCCACCAGCAGCAGACCTTCCATAAAACCTATGACCAGGTAGAAAGGAAACTTCCAGGGGCTGAGAGCTATACCCCAGAGGGACATAAGGAGAAAAAGGGGAAGAATGAGAATCAATTTTCTTTCTCCGCCCATCTTTTGTTCTATCTTTTGTGCAAAAAGGCTGGTTAGTCCCGACAGAAGGGAAGCTCCGGCAAAAACAGCGCCTATATGAAACTCAGAAAACCCGATGTTTTTCCAGTAATTCTGAAGATAAAAGAATAAGCTCACTGTAAATGAGAAAATCAATTCGGAAAAGATTAAATAAAAAGCAATTTGTCTCCGCGACTTTACGACTTTCAAGCTTTCCAGGGTTTGCTTTTTTAACTTCTTGATCCAATGAAGGCCTTCTATACTTTTGATTTCCTGATGGACTATCGGTTCCCTGAAGCTGAATGCCGTTAAGAGAGACAGAATGACGACAGTGATAGAGAGAGCGAAAACCAGATCATATCCCCTTGTTGCAAGAAACCCTCCGACCAGAAGAGCTAAAATACTCGAAGCCTGTATGATGAATTCCTTGATACCGAGGATTTTCATGTACCGGGATTCCCGTGTCTTCATATCGAGAGAGTCGTAGAGAAGCGCCTCTCCGGCTCCGGATTCAAGATTGTAGCCGATGGCGCAGAGAACGAAGCCCAATAGCTGGAAAGCAAATCCTGTAGCCAGAAAGAGTATGAAAAGACTGGACAGGTAAAAAACACGGCCGAGAATCCGTGACGCTTTGCGGCTCCAGAGATCGGCTACGGCACCAGTCGGGATTTCCATGAGAAAGGATGTGATGTGAAACGAACTCTCGAGCATGCCCAGCTCTATGAGAGAAAATCCTCTCATGGCCAGATAGATCATCCAGATTCCTCTTGTTAAATCCAGATTGTAGAAAGAGATGAACAGATATTCCTTTTTTATATTAGCTTCCATATCTTCCTGAAAAAAAACTCTACCGGCCCATCCGGTAGAGTGAGTAAGGATTAGAAATCAGTAAATTGTTTTAAATAAAATTTGTAAATGTTTTTTTTAAATTATTTTCTTAAATTAGTATTTATTTCTAAGTTTTTTGTTTCCTGCCGCTCAAAGCGAGGAGCAGGCCCAATGCGATTGACAATAGGGCTGCAAATAAAGTTCGGTATTGGGTCGGGAGCAGAAACGTGACCGTATGAGCCGGAATCCAGAAAAAAGGGATGGTTTTGGCAAAAACAAAAGACCACATTTTTTCCCAGTCCGCTTCTTTTAACAGGCTCAATGGAGAGAACGTCGACAATTTGAAGATCCCCGATCCCTTACTGATATGTAAATCTGTCAGATGATGTGTGAGCATCATGAGCGGCGCGAAGATCACATTCATCAGCAGAGAAATAAGAAATGCTGTGAAGAAACGATTCTCAACCATGGGGAAAAGGGCTGGCACGCCATGGGAAAAAATTCCGAAAGCCATATAGATAAATACGCCCAGAAAACCCCAGATAATCATTTTAGGCAGAAGGCCGAAGTCTTTTTCCAGATAAGTGCCCTTCTTGATTCTGAGAACCAGCATTTCACCGGACGTAGCCAGCACGGCAAATTTAAGAAAAGATATAAGGGCGGGAAGTTTGTTATAAGCCTGAAGATATAAGTCTCTGGTTGGTTCGTATATAAAGAAAAAGGCAATTAGTATGCCGAACAGCGCGGCCGCAAGATCGCTTCCCTTCATAAATCCTCCCTGAATGTAGATCATTGTTGATCTGTTTATTGCAGATGTCAAGGAAAAAAATGCAGAAAAAAGAGGATAGCGAAAATTGGATAGATAATTATTACGAAATACGAATTACTCGGAAATGACTCTTTCTATTTCTCTGATAAAAGGTGCTTCGGCAGACAATCGGGAAATCATTTTACGGAATACACGTTCATTTGCCTGACTGTAAGTCAGTCCGCCGTCTTTAAACAGTTCTGTTTCGTATTCATAGAGTACGGTGCTATCCTTTCTCAAGCTGATGTGTCCTCGTAAACCCGCCATAAGCGGTGCGTTTTCAAGAACCTGAGGAAATTCGGAATAGGTCAGAGTGAAAATCAGTGAAAAGTCAGAACTGTTGCGATCGTCTGCGATCTCAAAAATACGGTTCTCGCCGCTGAATATGGCTCTTATACTGTTTTCTGTAGAAATCGTTGTTTCCTTGTTCGATTCGACAGAGAGGAATATCCGGGAAGAGAGCACAGTGATTTCCCGGATTGTTTCATCCCGGAAAAAAGCTTTGCTGTACATATTTTCCATGGGAAAACCAAACCTGTCGAAATCAATGATGATTTTTATACTGTTGGCTCCGGTCTGAAGCATATCGCTGCCAAGCGCTATGCGGGCCGTGCCGTTTATATCGGTTTGGCTGTACAGAAATCCTGTTAGGGAATTTTCTATTTTTAAAGGCAGCTTCCCTGGATAATTTTCTCCTGACCGGCAGGAAATGATTAGTTCCGCTCCCTTATTCAAAGTCGTTTCTCTCTCCTGTGATTTACCGTCTATTTCGATTGATGTTCCCAGACGGTAAATCTCAGAGAGTATGAAATCATTTATATTGCCGGTATAGACTCCTCCGATTGATCCGGAAAGTACCATTCCATAAGGAGACGTTACAAGCACCTGTGCTGCGGTTGCCAACAGATTGAATTTATCGGCTGTTGTCCGGGCAGGTGTAAAATAATCATCCTTGAGAATCTGCTGGATCCTCTGAAGCAGCTGGGAAGTTTCTTCTTCCTGTATCTGCATCCAACGGTTTTTATTCAGCCTCACATAAACCCAGAATCCCTGTTTTTCCGAATACCATGTATCGACGATCTCCCATTCTTTCAGATTCTGTTCAACCGATTGATTCAGTTTCTCATAAAAAGCGCTTCGGGTATTTCCATTGCCTCTGTCTTCTGTTTCAATTATTGTTTCAGCGGAAATGCTTGTCGATATCTCCGCTGCGAGATTCATTCTTGCCTGAGCCAGAGCCCGTTGGTAATCATCGGAACGGTTTCCGAGGTTGGACGATCCGATTCCCGTGTAGAATTCCGGGGAATAGGGGAAACTGTCGACCCAGGCCGGAGCGTTCTGAGGACTTGCAGAGAAGATAACAGCAATGAAAAATGACAGATAGAGAAAATGTTTCATATCATTATCTTATGTCAAAAATCGGGGCTTATCAATCTCGGTTTAAGATTTAAAGCTTCCCTGTAAGATCCGCCATTTCAATAGCTGACATAGCAGCGTCCCAGCCTTTATTGCCCGCTTTGGTTCCGGCTCTCTCCAGCGCCTGCTCGATGTTCTCCGTTGTCATGATGCCGTTTATTACGGGAACTCCTCTGCCCAGTGAAATTGTGGCCAGCCCTTTGGCCGATTCTGATGCCACAATATCGAAATGGGCGGTCGCTCCACGGATAACTGCTCCCAGAGCGATAACTGCGTCGTATTTTCCCGAAGCGGCCAGCTTATCGGCGGCCAGAGGAATTTCAAGGGCGCCCGGTACTTTCACGAGATCAATGTCCTTTTCTTTCGCGCCATGCCGCAAGAGACAGTCCATTGCTCCCTCCTGTAATTTTCCTGTTATCAAATCATTAAAACGGGATACGACGATGGCGAATTTCCTGCCACTGCCTGTTAGATGTCCTGAGATTTCCATTAAATAGCCTCCCTAATTTCCAGAATATGCTTCATTCTTTCTTTCTTTGTTTCCAGGTAATATCTGCTGTAAGGTGTCGCTGTGCTTTCCAGAGGAATCCTTCTGTTCACTTTGATACCCGATTGAATCAATCCTTCGACTTTCAAAGGATTGTTCGTCAGCAGTTCCACTTCTTTGATTCCCAGTTTTTTCAGAATATGAGCCGCATCTTCGTAATTCCTTTCATCAGGTGAAAAACCGAGCTTGATATTGGCATCCACCGTGTCGCAACCAGCTTCCTGCAGCCTGTAGGCTTTCATTTTATTGACGAGACCGATTCCTCGGCCTTCCTGCCTCATGTAGAGCAGGATGCCTCTTTTCTCGTTGAGTATTTCCAGAGCTTTCTTAAGCTGATTTCCGCAGTCACACCTCTGGGATCCGAAGATATCGCCGGTAAGACATTCGCTGTGAAGTCTGACTGTTATAGGACCGGACAAATCGGCCTGTTTATGGACAAGAGCAATATGCGGCATATGTTCGGATAGACCGGAAGAGAAGCAGTAAAGTTCAAAAGTACCCTTATCGGTCGGTAGAAAGACAGGCTCTTCTTCTTTACTGTAAAAAAACTCTTCCATCTCTTCTATCGAAATAAGCGGCAGATTGTGTGTGCGGGCGAAAGCCTCCAGGTCTTTTCCTCTGGTCATCGTACCGTCATCGCTCATGATTTCGCAGATAACTCCCGAAGGATGGTGACCGACGTACCGGCTTATTTCCACAGCGGCTTCCGTATGACCCTTTCTTTCTTTAAGTCCTCCCTCCGCTGCTATCAGCGGAAAAAGGTGTCCGGGACGGAGCAGGTCAGCCTCCTCGCTTTGACAGTTAATAATAGTCTGGATTGTCAAAAGTCTGTCAAAAGCTGAAATCCCCGTTGTCGTTCCCTCCGCAGCATCGACTGAAATCGTAAAGGCAGTTGAATACTGACTGCTGTTCGAACGGCTCATGAGTGGAAGATTCAGTCTTTCCGCGGTCGATTTCTCTATGGGAAGACAGATCAATCCTCTTCCGTACTTCGCCATGAAAGAAATCTGATCTACGGTAATGCATTGCGCTGATACCATCAGATCTCCTTCGTTCTCTCTTTCAAAATCATCTGTTACGATGATCATCCCGCCGGAACGGTAATGTTCCAACGCGCTTTCAATCCTCTTTTTCACATTCATTGTCCATATCCCCATTGTGTCAGTTGATTTGTAGAAATATCTGTTTTCATTTGATAACTCATCAAATTCTCCACATATCGTCCAAGCATATCCGTTTCAATATTGACGCGGTCCCTGTTTTTACGGATGGCCAGAGTTGTTTTTTCATAAGTATGAGGAATAATCTGCAGTTGAATCCTATTGGTTTTTCTCTCTGCGCTGGCTATTGTCAGGCTGATTCCATCCACAGCAATCGAACCTTCGTCAATCATGTACTTCATCAATACTGAGGGGACGTCTAGAGTCAATCGATACATTTCTCCCTCCTTCCTTATGTTTCTTATTTCCGCTGTTCCATTGACATGCCCCTGAACAAGATGGCCGCCAAGACGTTCACCAAGAGCCATAGCCCTTTCCAGGTTGACGATCTCTCCTGTTTTCATGGATCCGGCATTTGTCTTTCTGAGAGTTTCTGCGGAAATATCTGTTACAAAAAATGAGCCTCCCATGTCCGTAACTGTCTGGCAGATCCCGTTAACACTGATGGAATCGCCTATCTTTGTGTTCTCAAGAACCATATGGGCCTGATAAGATGCTTTCAATCCCATGCTGACCCTGGACAGTGTGAGCACAGTACCTGTTTCCTCTATCAATCCTGTAAACATTCAAAACCTCCATCCGTGAAAGACTGTTTGATTGTTGATCATCTCGAATTCTGTTTTTCCGAATCTCAGAGATTGATTCATCAGACCTGTCTGCAGGTTTCCCACGGCATCGATTCCCGTTCCGCATATCAGAGGAGCCGTGTAGATTGATAAGCGGTCATAAGCCTGTTGTTGCAGAAATGATGTGTATACCGCCTTTCCTCCTTCAACAAAAACGGAACAGATTCCCTTTCTGTAAAGCCTTTGGAGAAGATGCGGGAGATCTGTGAACTCCAGAACTTCTATTCCTTTTTCAGTAAAATAAAGCTTTTTCTTTTTCCGGCTGTCAGGACTGGTGACTACAATGGTCCGGGTCCTGTCATCGTCGCTGAATATCTCCCGTTCTTGAGGGAAGTCGAGCGATCTGCTGAGAACTATTCTTATGGGATTTTTCCCCATATCAATAAGTCGCGAATTCAGTTTGGGGTTATCTGCCCGGACTGTGCCGGCTCCGACCAGAACGGAATCATATAGGGACCGGTACCGATGTACATCTCTTCTGGCATCTTCATCGGTAATCCACTTGGAATCGCCTCCCGATGTAGCAATTCTCCCATCCAGAGTCTGGGCTATTTTCAAATGAACAAATGCCCTCTGTTCCTTCTGGTTTACATTGAAAACTTCATTGAGCTTTTCCGCTTCATCTTTCAAAAGTCCTTCTCTGACAGTAATTCCCCGGGATTTCAGTCTGGCGACCCCCATACCGTTTACATGCGGATTGGGATCATTTGCGGCAATCACGACTTCCCTGATTTTTTCCGCAATGATTCTGTCGGTACAGGGCGGTTGTCGTTTTCCTGGATAAACGGTACAGCAGGGTTCGAGAGTGCAGAAGAGTGTCGCACCCGAAACAGATTCGGAAGCATTCTCTATAGCATCGATTTCAGCATGAAGAGATCCCGGTCCTCTGTGACAACCTTCCCCGATAATTCTTCCATTTTTTACCAGTACAGCTCCGACTGCTGGATTGGGAGAGACCGATCCTATGGCGAGAGATGCCAGTTCCAGAGCCCTTGTCATAAAGTTTTGGTGGTTCATTTATCCCCCGATTAAAAAATCAGACGCCGGGGGTAAAAAAGAAAACCCCCTGACGGAATCAGGGGGTGTATTGATATCATAAACGATTCGATTTCCTTTCATCCGGACTGTACCGTCGGCTCTGGAGTTCCACCAGATCAGTCTATCGTTTTGCGATAGAGTCGCGGGCTATAACCGCCGGTTTGGAATTGCCTTGCAAGGCTCACCATACCCCGAAAATCTTGAGGTGAGATTATTTCACATTTTTGTGTTTGTCAATAAAATTTTATTTAATTCTCCTATGGCTGTTCGCGTATCGGGTGCTTCCAAAGCTGTTTTTTTATAGGATGGATCTATCTTATCATTTTTTATTTTCTTTACAGTAAGATAGTTACCGCTATTTCTCAATACTTCTCTTTCCCGGTTCCTTCTTTCAAAGATTTCCATAGCGCTACTATTTAAACCGGGATCTCTAAAGGGGGTTCCGACAGTTGCCAGCGCCATTAACATCTCATCATGGAGTGGTATGCGGGAGCAAAGCCTTTTGTCATCACTGCGAATGGCCGCTATGGTTATTCCTCTCTGGCGTCCAATAGCCGGTCCTTCTCCAATATGGAACTCAGCATCGTACAAAGCTTTTCGGAAGGGGATGGAAGAAGAATAGGAGATCAGGATTCCGTCGCGGGATATGCGGCTCTTCAGAAGGCTCAGAAATTCTACTGAATAAAGCACGGGATCATTGGAGGGTGAGAAACCGTCGTGAAAAACAATATCGAAGTATTTTTCAGGCAATTCGGGAATGATGGCCCTCGCATCGCCGCAATGAAAAATCAACTGTCCGCTTAACTGATTCTGAATAAAGCCATCGACCGCCCGATCGTACATCTCTTTGCTTTCAATCTCCAGAGGAAGACAGGATCCTAAAAAAAGCAACTCGCGGCTCATCTCAACCAGATGTATTTCCGTTTCATCATTGCACGACAGAGCTGCAAGGCTGTTGTAACCCATGCCGCTGCAGAGATCGAGTAACTTTGGTTTTTTTCTGTCAGCTATTCCGGAAGGATAGGCGAATTTTTCAAATGCTTCTTTCAAAGCCCCGATTCTGGAATGCATCAGCTCCGATTCGGAAGTTGACCGGAGAGTGTATGTCCCGTCATCAGTCTTTACCAGCAAATCATTTTTTTTCAGTTCCGTGACTAGTTTGCTTTTATCAATTATTTCTGATTCCATAAAAGCAGAAATGATCTGGAGAGCTTTCTGTTCCGCCTGCATTACCGTTTCAATATCCTTTTCGTATTCTATGTTGGAATTTTATTGATCTATCAACTAAATTTATAGTCATGAAAAGGGGTCCTGCCTGGAAAATCGTCTCTTTTTTTCTCCGTCATGAAAAAAATAACTATGAAGGTTTAAAATCGCTACGCTACAGGTATATGTCTCTTTTCGAACCGGTTTTTATTGCTCTCAGTTTGGGATCGTCACTTATCGTTCAGTCTCAACTATATCAGAATGGAATGCTTTATCAGCTCCTCTTATTCCTGTCTCTGCAGATGCTCATTATCCTGATCATTAATTTCCTGAAACCGTCGCGGCTCGTTGATAAATCGTTTTTTCTTTATATTTTTACTATGATGTCATTTTTTACCGCAACGGGTGTTAATCAATACAGGGCTTATCTTTGGATTTTTCTCTGCGTTCTTGTTTCCGCTCTTTTATACCGTATCAGAAAAACGGCTATCGTATATCTGTTGCTGGCCGGAAATATCGTTTTCATCAACAGATATGCCGTATTTCAAGCTCTTTCCATGGGAAAGCTGTCATTGGATTTGAATTCCATCGGGTTTTATACCATGCTCACCAGTTTTCTGACCGGTGCGTCCGTTTCCGTAATTGTAAATAATCTGGAGAAAAGTTTTGCAAAATTATACAAGCTCAAGAAAACTCTTGAGAACCGGAACAGTAAGCTCAGCAGAGAACAGGAAGTCGCCAGGCATTACCGCAATGCTCTGATGGGTAATGAATTGAAGTTTAAAACGATTGTAGAATATGCTTTCGACGGAATTACCATTCTCGATAAAAATGGTAATAACAAATTTATCAGCAATTCGACGGAAAATATTACAGGATACAGTTCCGAGGAGTTTTCCGAAGGAGCTATGAACCTTGATCGGATTCATCCTGATGATCTTCAGCGGGTCATTGAGAATTTCCGGAATATCACAGAAGGCCGTATAGATAAAAGTACCATTTATTACCGATATCTCCATAAAGACGGAGAGTGGAGAAATCTGGAAGTGACCGTCACTGATCTCCTTAACAATCCCGGTATCGAAGGCATTCTCTTTATATACAGGGATGTGACCAGGCACATTCAGGCGGAACAGAGAGCCCGGTATTTTGAATTTTACGATCAGTTGACAGGTTTGCCGAATCTCCTGATGTTTTCGGAGAAGATCAGCGAGGAGATTGAACGCTCCGCTGCCAGAAAAAGATCTTTTGCCGTTATGTGCCTGGGATTAAACAGCTTCAAGGATATAAACGGTCAGTTCGGAACATCTTTCGGTGATATTCTTTTGAAACAGATCGGTTCGCGGTTGAAATCCAACTTCAGAGGTGATGATTTCGTCTCCCGCATGATGGGCGACAAGTTTCTCATTCTCTTTTCTGATATGAAATCGGAAGATGATGTTATTGCCATAGTGCAGAAAACCATGGGCAGTTTTGAAACGCCTTTCTGGGTCGAACAGAGGGATATTGCTGTTTCGGTGTCCATAGGAATCAGTGTCTATCCCCATGATGGAACCCTCAAGGATGAACTGATCAAGAACAGCGAGGCTGCCCTTTTTCTCTGCAAGGAAAATCGCGACCGTAAATACGCTATGTTCAACAAGAATCAGAATGAGGATCTCATAAACCGCATTCAGATTGAAAAGGAGATATACCAGGCCATCGAGGATAAAACTTTCACGGTTTATTATCAGCCGAAGGTCGATCTGGATGGTAATCTGGTCGGAGCCGAGGCTCTGATTCGATGGTTTCACAGAGAAAGGGGGATGGTATCCCCGGGACAGTTTATCCCTATATCAGAAAGGAACAGATCCATAATTGAAATCGGGAAAATCGTTATGGAGAAAACTTACAGCCAGATAAGGGAATGGATAGACTCGGGACTTGAACCAGTTGAGATCTCCATAAATGTGGCCCCTATGCAATTCAGTGATAGAGGTTTTATCGATTATATCGATGAGCTGCAGAACCGCTATGACATTGATCCGGATCTGATTGAATTCGAGATTACCGAAACCGGCATTATGGAAAACGAGAAGAAAACTACGGAAATCATGCACCTTTTGATTGAGAGAGGATACTCCATTTCCATCGATGATTTCGGAACAGGATATTCTTCACTGAACAAGCTTAAGGATTACCCCGTCACCACATTGAAAATCGATAAATCCTTCATAGATCCGCTTCCCGACAACGCTTCTTCCAATATCGTTAAAACGATAATTGAGCTCGCCCATTTTCTTCAGTATCGTGTTGTTGCCGAAGGTGTTGAAAAAGAGGAGCAGCATCTGCTTCTGGCAACGCTGCAGTGCGATATGATACAGGGATATTTCTTCCACAAGCCAATGCCTTCGACGCATTTTGTCAAATTAATGAAAAAACCGGCCTCTGCATTATGAAAGGCCGGTTCTGATATTTTTCTGATATTCTTTCTTATGAAAGAACTTTTCTTGTTTCGAGAGCGATCATCAGCTCTTCGTTTGTCTGGACTTTCAGTACTTTCACTCTGGATTCATCGGTGCTGACTTCGAAAGTTCCGTCGGCGAAGCTGTCGTTTCTCTTGCTGTCGAATTTTATGCCGAGATACTCCATGTTGACGCAGACATCTTCTCTGAGAATCGGCATTTTCTCTCCGACGCCTCCGGTAAAGACGATTACGTCGACGCCGTTCATGGCCGCCGCGTAGGCACCGATCATTTTCTTGATTTTATAGGTATACACTTCAAAAGCCTGAATAGCCATATCGTTCTTTTCTTTCAGAATTTTGTCCTCGATCTCTCTCATATCATTGCTGATATCGGAAAGTCCGAGCATACCGCTCTGTTTGTTAAGAACGTTGTTTACCTCATCGGCGCTCATTTTCATGTTGTTCATCATGTACATGGGGATGGCGGGGTCGATATCTCCCGATCTGGTTCCCATCATGATACCTTCGAGAGGTGTGAAGCCCATGGATGTGTCGACCGATTTGCCTCCGTCTATTGCGCAGACAGAAGCTCCGTTGCCGATGTGGCAGGTAATGATCTTGAGATCTTCAACTTTTTTACCGACAAACTCCGCCGCCTTGAGGGCTACGTATTTATGAGATGTTCCGTGAAAACCGTATTTTCTGATTTTATAATCAGTGTAATAGTTGTAGGGAAGAGCATACAGGAAAGCTCTCGAAGGCATTGTCTGGTGGAACGCCGTATCGAATACACCTACCTGGGGAACATCGGGAAGGGCTTCGGTTATAGCTTCGATACCTTTGATGTTAGCCGGGTTGTGAAGAGGCGCGAGTTCGCAGCATTTATCCAGAACCTTCATAACTTCATCGTTGATTTTTGCCGAATCGGCGTAATCTTCTCCGCCGTGAACGATTCTGTGGCCGACCGCGTCGATTTCCGACTGGTCTTTGATAACGCCGTGTTTGTCGCTCATAAGATTCTTGAGAATCTCTTTGATACCCACAGTGTGATCGGAAATGGGCATCTCCAGTTTTTTCACTGAGTATTTTTCACTTTTGTATGTGTAAAGCGCATCTTCTTCCCCGATACGCTCGACAACACCGTCTGCCATAACGTCTTCATTTTCCAGATTGATAAACTGAAATTTTATTGAAGAACTTCCGCAGTTGAGTGTCAGTACTTTCATTATTGACTCCTGCTTTTTTTTCTTTAAATGCAAAATAAATATTTCATTAATTTATACATATTAATCAGTGCTACCGCAATACCCTGAGAGGGCTCTCCCTTAAGTCCCTTTACCTGTGGAGCATAATTCTGTTTTTATGCTATGATTTGATAACATATAAGGAAAATATGATGGATAAAACGAGAGAGATTGCTATCGGAAATATAAAGCTGGGAGGAGACAACCCCGTTCTCGTTCAGACGATGTGGGACAAAGCCGTTGAAAAGGTAGACAGTGAGTTAATCTCCGAGCTCAACAGGCTGCAGGTATACGGCAACCGACTGATCCGTTTTGCCGCGCCGACATTGGAGTCGGTTCCTCTGCTGGGAGAAATCGCCGGCAGAATCACAATGCCCGTTGTGGCTGATATCCATTTCGATTATAAGATAGCCCTGGCCTGTATGGATCAGGGGCTTCCCAAAATCCGTATCAATCCCGGCAATATCGGCGCATCATGGAAAGTAGAGGAAGTTGTCAAAAAAGCAGCCGATACGGGCACGGTTATCAGGATAGGGGCTAACGGGGGATCTCTACCAAAATCGCTGAAGCATATGGATAATCGCGCAGAAGCTCTCGTTCTGGCGGCGGAGGAACAGCTTAATTTTCTGGAAAGTCTTGGTTTTGAGAATGTCATCGTATCTCTCAAGTCTTCCGATATCGAAGAAAATTATGAAGCCAACAGTCTTTTCGCATCACGACATGATTATCCGCTCCATCTCGGAATTACCGAAGCGGGTCCTCTTATCCCCTCAATCGTCAAAAGTTCCATAGGACTTTCCCGACTCCTGGAAAAAGGCATCGGGAGCACGATTAGAATTTCCATTTCCGACAGCCCTCTCAAGGAAGTCATCGCCGGAAATGAAATCCTTTCGGTTCTGGGGCTCAATTCTCAGGCCAGGGTCAATCTCATCTCCTGCCCTAAATGTGGGCGGTCATCCTTTGACACCCATAGTTTTACTGAAGAGATACAGGATTATCTCTATTCTGTCGATAAAGATATATCGGTCGCTGTCATGGGATGCATGGTAAACGGACCCGGAGAAGCGTCCCATGCCGATATAGGGATCAGCGGAGTGGGAAACAGCATTGCAATCTTTAAAAAAGGTGAAATCATCCGGAGGGAAACAGCTTGCACGGCAAAAGAAGCATTTATCGAAGAAATAGAACAACTCTGATTTTTACACTGCTGTTTTCATTTTCCTTTGTCAGCCTTCCGGCTCAGGAGAACGATGCAGCGGCCAATTCCCTAACCGCTTCGATAGGTTCGCTTGACTCCATGGAATCGTGGCTTCTCTACGAGAGAGGTCTCCATCTTTTCAGCCGTAAAGAATACGGTGAAGCACTGAACCATTTTAACAAGCTCATAGAAAGGCATGGCGTGTATCCCGAGGCGGAATACTGGATAGGGCGGGTTTTTGAGCAGGAAGGGGAACACATTCTGGCTGAAAAGCAGTATCAGAAAGCATTGGAAGCGGTACGTGTACTCCATATTCCCGAGCAGAAATACGAAATACAGTACAGACTGGCCGAACTCTACAAGAACCGGGGAGATCTCGATTCATACAGTCAGATTCTGAACAGCATAATACTGGATGAACTGGAGAACAATCAGCTCGCCCTCGCCAATGAAAGCCCGGCCATCAACACATTGAAAAGAGACGGCATTGACAGAACTCTTCTGCTGTTCCGGCACACCTTCACATATTCCATAGAAGCATTCAACCAACTCGGCATCTACTATTACAAAAAAGGTGATTACAGGGCCGCGACGGCAAAACTGATTTATCCTCTCCTCAGTTTTTTTTCCATTACAATTGATTATCTGAGAGACAGCGATCCGCAATTGACCTTTCCCGAAGATTTCGACGAACTGGTTGAAAAACACAGTGAATATGTCTTCGGCACTCTGGAAAGAATTATCAGGCGCAAAGAAAAGGACTTCTCCTTTATGAGAGACCTCGATTCTCTGGAAGTCATTGATAGGGATAACCAGCTCAGAAACGCCGCAACGCTCCTCCCAAAGCCTCCTGAATATTATCTGTCCGGCGTTTCCTGCTGCCTTCAGACATCATTTTCCGATCCATCATTAAAACTCTTAATGGATGATTATGAAATCTTCAGGACCATGTATTATCTGGCGGCATCCCTTTATGCCGAAGGTTATACCGAAACCGCCCTCAGAATCTGGGAAATCATTAATATGAATGAAGATGCCGGAATGTGGAAATTGCGTTCGGAGCAGCAGCTTGATGAGCCTTCGGTTGATTCGACTGATATCATTTTTTAATATTTCTCTCATCTCCTTGATTTCTTTGCATTTTCAAGTCGGGTATTCTTATTTTTTCCGTTATAATATATTCTGATATTTATGGATAGAATCGTTATAAAAGGTGCCCGGGAACACAACCTTAAAAATATAAACCTGGAAATTCCTAGAGATAAGCTCGTCGTCATTTCAGGTAAAAGCGGAAGCGGAAAGTCCTCTCTCGCTTTTGATACAATCTTTGCTGAAGGGCAGAGACGGTATGTGGAATCTCTTTCAGCCTACGCCAGACAATTTCTCGGACGGATGGACAAGCCGGATCTCGATTATATCGAAGGTCTGTCGCCGGCCATATCCATCGAGCAGAAAACAACTCATAAAAATCCCCGGTCCACCGTGGGAACCATTACAGAAATATACGATTACCTGAGGCTTCTGTTTGCCAGAATAGGTACGGCCCACTGTCCGACCTGCGGTATTGAAATCAAAGAACAGTCAGTCGATCAGATCATCGACACTGTTCACGAATATCCGGAGGGAAGCAGGATTATCATTCTTGCACCGGTAGTCAAAGGCAGAAAAGGTCTCCATCAGAAAGTATTTGACGATGCCAGAAAATCCGGATTTGCCAGGGTGCGCGTTGATGGAGAAATCCTCTCTCTCGATGATGAAATAGAACTGGAAAAGAACAAAAAGCACAGCATTGAAATTGTTATAGACCGTCTGAAAGTCAGTTCCGAAACGAGAAAAAGGCTGGCTGAATCTGTGGAGACGGCCCTTGAAATTACAGACGGAAAAGTCATTGCTGTCAAAAAAGGGGAAAATGAAGACGAGGAGACGTTTTTCTCCGAAAAAAATTCCTGTCCCCATTGCGGTTTCAGCATGCCGGAACTGCAGCCGCGGCTGTTCTCTTTTAACAACCCCTACGGAGCCTGTCCGGACTGCAGCGGTCTGGGAATGACAATGGAATTCGACCGGGATCTTATCATGCCTGATAAAAGCCTCTCTTTTAACAAGGGAGGGATCGCGCCCTATAATCCCGATGCCAACTGGCATAGAAGCTGGTTCGAGGGGCTGGCCAAACACTACGGATTTTCTCTTGATACGCCTCTGGATGAACTGCCTGACAGTATTATAGATGTCCTCTTTGACGGCAGTGATGACAAGATCGATATCCTCTATGAAAACCGAGAGGGGACGGGACGTTTTGAATACAACTCAAACTACAAAGGAATCATTCACGATCTGAAGAGACGGTACCGCGAATCCAGTTCCGACGGTGTCAAGGACTGGCTCGAGAAATACATGGTCAAGCAGAACTGCCGTTCCTGTAACGGAAAAAGACTGCGCGAGGAAAGCCTGGCCGTGAAGATCGATGATAAGAACATCCATCAGATGACTTCTTATTCTGTCAAGGACGCTGTCGAATTTTTTAAGGGTCTGGAACTGGATCCCACAAAAAAACATATTTCCGAACAGATAATGAAAGAGATCCGCGAAAGGCTTTCTTTTCTCCAGAGCGTGGGATTGGAATATCTCTCTCTCGACCGCGAGGCAGCGACGCTTTCGGGAGGGGAAGCTCAGAGAATACGTCTGGCCACTCAGATCGGTTCCTCCCTTGTCGGAGTCCTTTACATTCTCGATGAGCCGACTATCGGTCTGCACCAGAGGGATAATCAGCGCTTGATCGATACGCTGAAACATCTTCGCGATCTGGGAAATACGCTGATTGTCGTCGAACACGACGAACAGACTCTGCGAACAGCTGACTATATCGTTGATATGGGTCCCGGCGCTGGGATCCACGGCGGGACTGTTACGGCTGAAGGACCGGTTGAGAAAATCCTTTCCGATCCGAACAGTCTCACAGGGCGATACCTTAGCGGCGATATCTTCATAGAAAGCAATCGTGAAAGACGGGAAGGTAATGGAGAGAAAATTATAATCCATGGAGCCCGTGAGCATAATCTCAAAAACCTCACAGTTGAATTTCCTCTGGGAAAGATGATCGTTATCACCGGTGTTTCCGGTTCGGGAAAGTCGACTTTGCTGAGCGATCTCCTTTACCCCATGCTTCATAATTCGACCAATCGATCGCGCATGAGGGTCGGTGAATGCGATGCCGTCGAGGGAACCGGGAATATAGACAAAGTCATCAGCATAGACCAGAGCGCCATAGGCCGGACGCCGCGATCCAACCCGGCGACCTATGTGGGGCTTTTTACTCCTATCCGAGAGCTGTTCGCCTCTCTGCCCGAATCCAAAGCAAGAGGCTATAAAGCCGGGCGCTTTTCCTTCAACGTGAAAGGCGGCCGCTGTGAACAGTGTCAGGGGGCGGGAACGCAGAAAATCGAAATGCATTTTCTCCCCGATGTCTATGTCACCTGCGATGTCTGCAAAGGCAAGCGTTTCAACAGAGAGACTCTCGATGTCCGCTATAAGGGAAAAAACATCTATGAAGTTCTGGAGATGTCAGTGGAAGAGGCTTCCGATTTCTTCGCCGCCATCCCGGCGATAAAAAGAAAAGTTGATACGCTTATGTCTGTCGGACTCGGCTATATCAATCTCGGACAGTCAGCTATCACACTGTCGGGGGGCGAGGCTCAGAGAGTGAAGCTCTCGCTCGAACTATCAAAGAGAAGTACGGGTAAGACATTTTATATAATAGATGAACCTACGACCGGGTTGCATTTTGCCGATGTGAAGCTGCTTCTGGAGGTGCTTCAGGAGCTTGTGGATAAAGGGAATACCATCTGTATGATTGAGCACAATCTCGATGTGATCAAACAGGCCGACCATATCATCGATCTCGGTCCGGAAGGCGGAGACAAAGGGGGAACCCTGATCTGTACCGGAACACCCGAGGAAGTAGCCGAAAACAGTGAATCCTACACCGGGTATTATCTGAAAACTGAACTCACGCGGGGATTGAAGCAGTAATTTGAAAACATTAGAGCTGACACCGCGCAAACTTCTACTAATTCTGCTAGTTTTCAGTTTTCATCCGGTTTTTTCTCAGGATGCCGAAACAGAGGTAAACACTCTGTTTACCGATACGATCTACAGCGATATTAATACGGCTTCCTATTATGAGCTGCTCAGTTGGTGCCGGGATCTGGATCTCGATACAAAAGGCAACAGCGATTTCCTGAAAAAACAGTTGTATTCTCATTACGATGTGGATCTCAATTCAGTGGAAAGCGGAGAGGGCGAAAGCGACATAATTGTAAAAATCGTGAGCGCTGACCGTTCGGAGTATTACAGCCTGGAAGAGATCAGCGAAGATTATGTACGCATTTCCGGGCGCGTCAAGCTCATTGTCAAACAGGTTTCTCTCAACACGACACACACAATAGAAGCCGATTCCGTACTGTTTAACCAGACGACAGACACGATGACTGCCAGCGGCAATATCATCTACATCAAGGAAGAGAATGGAAACAAAGAGGAATACAGCGGCGATAATTTCACTTTCAATGTTCAGAACTGGAAAGGAGTCATTCTGAAAGGGGACTTCAAGCGGACCCAGGAAGTGAACAAGCAGGATATGGAGTTTATCTTCAGCGGAGATGCTATTAAAAAAGGCGAGGGCGACGTGGTTGTTCTCGATCAGGGATCCATAACATCATGCGAGGAAGAGGAACCCCACTACCGAATCGAGGCAAAAAAGATCTGGATACTCGGTCCCGATGAATGGGCTATTCTCAATGGAGCTCTCTATATCGGCCATATTCCGGTTCTCTATATCCCTTTCTATCACCTCCCCGGAAATGATCTGTTTTTTAATCCTGTCATTGGTGATGAGAGCCGCCGTGGTTATTATATTCAGACGACGACCTATCTTCTCGGCAAAAAGCAAAACAGCGAAGAGGACGACTCATTCTTTATAAATATTGCCGATAGCGATGAAACCTACAAACTCGTGCCGCAGGGCCTTTATCTATTTAAAGAGAAAGGGGAGCCCGAGAAAGATGCCGGTTCAGATTTTATCAAGTATAAGCTCGACTACTATTCCAGACTCGGCGGTTATACGGCTCTGGAAGGCTCGCTATCTGAGCTGTGGAAATTGAAAGGGATAAGCTTTGATCTGGGCATAGGCGTCACCAGAAGTATTAAAGGATCGGGCGGCGTTTATACAAATTACTTTGATGAAAACGATTTTATAGCCTCCTGGAATGGATCAGATTTCTTCGGCGCGTCCGTTCCCTTCCGGTGGGGGCTTTCATTCGGATTCTCTCTTCTTACGTTTAAATTGAATTTTGAATATTTGACAGATCCCTATTTCAGAAGCGATTTTTCGGGAAGAGAGGAGAATTTTGACTGGCTGAACTATCTTCTTTCCCAGACGACCGAGGATGAGGGTGTTGAGGAGAATGCTCAAAGCTCTCTTAACTGGTCTTTACAGGGCAATATCAATATCCCCAATAAATGGGCGGATGATTATATTAAAAACTTTTCGCTTAGCTCTTTGAAAGTGAATATGCTGTGGAACAGCAAGGATAACAATGATTATCAGGCTCCTGCCGATCCGCAGGAACTATACGATCCCTACAGTCCATCGAGGCTTTTCTTTTATCCCTCAAATATCACATGGCCGCAGACTTCCCTCAATCTTTCAGGAGTACTCCTGGAATACAAGACCGGTCCCGGAGATCCTGTTCCTGAAGACGAACTGGAAGATCGGGATATTATAAAGGCTCCATGGAATGATGGTAATGATAAGGAGAACGGCGAAAAGAAGGGAGATGAAGATTACATCAAGAAGCCGGAGAGATTCGATGGTATTGCCATTGAAGATGCGGACCAGACGTTTTTTACAAAAATCGACTACAGTCTCACCGGTTATCTCAATTTCACCTCCTATATGAACTCAGAAATATGGGGAAGTCCTGCGGATATCGATTTTGATATACTTAAATCCCTTCTGACAAACAAGAACACATTCAACCTTAATTACAATTTTAAGTTTTTCGAAGATATTCTTTCTCTATCCGGGAAAAATACCCTAACGGCCGATTATCTCAGTTACTACGGAGATTTCACTGAAGATGAGGAAAGAAACGAACTTAACGGAAGGAAACTCAACTGGCTCAATACGCTTGATTTCACAATTAAGCCACTCAGGAATGTCGCTTTTTTCAATAAATCTACAATCAGTTATGAGTTCGATACCAATTTGTATTCCCTGTCCTATGACGCAGTTCAGGAGGTCTTTCTCAAAGAATGGATAGAGTGGGATGATGACGATATAACAGCGCACAGAGCGGCAGTCAATATCGATTTTTCCATGCCTCTGCTCACTCTGGCTCTTTCTTTTGATTCCACTCTGCCTCCGCGGGATATCAAACAGTCAATCAGTCCTTCTCTGGCGTTTTCTATCTGGAAATGGACCGGCAAAGTTGCGGGAAAGGTCACTTATGATGAAAACCAATGGACACCGGAACCTTTAACAGTCAGCACCAGACTCGCACCATTAGACGAGGTCAGCCTGTCGGGAGACTTTTCCTATAACTTCGAAAATGAGACTCCCGCATCGCTTTCGGCAGCAATCAAACTCTGGGCGCTTACTGGATCATACAATATGGCTTATGCAACTGATTATGAGTGGGACAAGGATCTTCAGCAGCTGAAAGATATGGGCAAGGATTTTGTTCCGACTTCATTTTCTCTCGGAATCAATTATCAATACGAGAGTCCCATGCTCTGGAAGAACCGGATTGCCATGGACGGAAAAATTGATCTGAACCTGAACATGAACCTCCAGCAATATAATCTGAGTAAACTCGGGTTCAAACTTTCTTATAATCTTCACATTTTCGAATTCCTGGATCTGACATTTTCAATTGATTCATCAAATGAGCAAATATTCCTCTATTTCCCCTCGCTGCGGGACTATTACGGAATTACGGAGGACTACAGCTTTTTCAAGGATCTTTTCAAATCTTTCAACATTTTCAGCTCCGGACAGCAGGATCGCTACGAATCATTCTTCAATATGAACTCCCTCAATGTCTCGCTGGTTCATAAGCTGCACGACTGGGACCTTGAAATGACATACAGCGGGAAACCTGTGCTGGACGAAGGGGTTCTGGAATCGAGATGGGATTCCACTTTTTCCATTCTCGTCCGCTGGAATCCGATTGAAAAACTGAAGGTCCAGAGCAAATATGCCAACGAGCTCTGGAATGTGGATACGGAGTTTGAATGATCATTCTATCCTTGACCATTTTAACCAATAATAAGTACAATCTCATTTACAGAGGTACAATGAACAGAAAAAGTTGGGATAATGGCTGAGCTAATTCAAACGAAATCGGCTGAGCACAACAGTGCTGCCGGTAAAATATCAGTTCCCCTTATTACAATTATCATTTCCTATATTCTCTGTGTTTTCATGTTCTCTTTTTTCGGAAACTTTGAAAGAATCTTTCATTCCGATTCCTATTTGGATTATCAGGTCGGAGATGTCGTCAAAGAGGACATATATTCCGATATAGATCTATTTCTCATTGACGAAGCTGCCACAGAGAGAAAGAAAAATCTGGCGGAATCTCTGGCGTTCCCGGTTTTCAAAATTTACGATAACATAACCAGGGACGTTCTCACTTCTTTTGACACCTTTGAATCGGAATTGAAGCTCTTTCTGGAAACGGATCCTGCCGATATCACTGATTTTCATTTTACATCGGGATTGGATGAGGCTCTCGATAGGGAAACGCTTATCGAATTCCTGCAATTGGAAGAGCTCCCGCTGGTTCTGGAAACGACAGACAACATCGTTCAGACACTGATGAATCGCGGCATCGCCTACAACGAAGATAAAAATCTGATACCCCCATCCGGCATTGTTGAGGTCTGGCGGGAATCGGGTGACAAATTCGATAAGACTTTCCTGAAATACAATCAGATTCCAAGACTCGATTCCCTATCGGAATATATATTCAATGAGCTCAACGGACAGGATCTTGATCAGACCATGATTCAGGCGTCAATCGTTTTCTCGCAGTATTTCATAAGGGAAAACTGCTTTCCCGATGAATTTCAGACGCGCCTGAATAAAGATCTTGCTGCTTCGAAAGTCAAACCTGTGGAAATATATCTGGGCAAGGGTGAGAAAATCCTGGAAAAAGGGCTGGTCGTCACACCGGAAATAGAATCGCGCCTGCAGGCCATCCGGACAGCGAAAGGCTCGGGAAGCAGTCTCGTATTCTTCTCTCCCATTATTTTCGCGGCCTTTTTATTTGCCTTCGCCGCCATTTATTTTAAAGTCTTTTCTCCTGAAAAAACCGGAAATTTCCAGATCGGCATTATTATTTATTCTTCACTGGTTCTCATCGTTCTGGTTTCTTATATGATCATTCTATTCGCCGGTACACCGGGGGATCTCGCTCCGGGAATATATATACCGGTCGCCCTGTTTTCCATGCTCGTGACTCTGCTGACGAACAAAAAAACAGGATTGATTTTTCAGTTGATCCAGTCTCTGGCTCTCTACTACATTTCCGGCTTTAATCTTGAATACCTTGTTCTCCCTCTCGTCTACGGCATCACAGCCAGTCTCGTTATAGAGGGCGCAGCAAGGCGTCTCGATATGATCCGCGCCGGCTTGATTCAGGGAGGAGCCCAGGCTTTCTTCTTCGTTCTTTTTTTAATGATTAACGATCCTGGCTTGTATAGAGCACTGTGGGGCTCTTCCATTGTTTTCGTAAATGGTTTTATCAGCAGTATTCTGGCACTCGGCCTTTTGCCCGTGTTGGAGCACTGGTTGAGGACAAGTACCAAATTCAGATTGATAGAATTATCAGATTCCAACGCCCCCGTGTTGAAAAATATGCTGGCTAAAGCTCCTGGTACCTATATCCATTCCATGAACGTTGCCAATCTCGCGGAGATGGCCTGCCAGGAGATCGGGGCCAATACGCTGCTGGCCAGAGTCGGAGGGCTCTATCATGATATCGGAAAAGTTGATCAGTCTGAATATTTTATAGAGAACCAGACGGATGTGAACAAGCATGATGATATGAAGCCTTCTCTTTCCGCCGCCGTTTTGAAAGCCCATGTAAAAATCGGCATAGAAAAAGGCCATGATCTGAATCTTCCCAATGATGTTATTGATATCATAGCCCAGCATCACGCCACATCGACAATGAAGTATTTCTACGACAGGGCAATGAAAGAGAAGGGGAACACCAAAGTTAATAGAGACGACTTCTCTTACAGCGGTCCGAATCCCCAGACAAGGGAGGCGGCTATCGTCATGCTCGCCGATACAATCGAAGCGGCGACCCGGACATTGAAAAAGCCTTCGCTGGCTAAACTGGAGAAATATGTCTGGGAACTCATTATGGATAAGTTTATCTGCGGAGAATTGAATGACTGCTCTCTGACTTTCAAGGATATGGAATTCGTAAAGGATTCTTTTGTCCATGTTCTGGCCGGGCACTTTCATACCCGCATCGAATACCCTGATGATCAGAAAAACAAAGAGAAAGAGAACAGCAATGAATAGTATCGATGTTCTTTGTGAAAATATCGCAGAACCGGAATGGCTGGATAATGTGGATCGCTTTTTACAGGCACTTCTGGAAAATCTTAAAATAGAAAACTGGGAATTTTCTCTGACTTTCTGCGATAATGAATTTATTCAGGATCTTAACAGAAATTACAGGGAAAAAGACAGCCCAACAGATGTTCTGACCTTTGTCCAGGATGACGATCCTTTTCCTCTGGCGGGAGAGAGCGATCTCCATCATGCAGGTGATATTATAATATCCCTCGACACTTTGGCGGAAAATGCCGAATATTTTCATGTGGAAAAAGAGGAAGAGCTCAAGCGTCTTATCGTCCATGGGGTTCTCCATCTTTCAGGTATGGATCATAGTGATAATTCTCCTGAACAGGAGATGCTTATATTTCAGGAAAAGCTGCTCGGACAGCTTGCAGAGGTGAAAATTTTTTAAAGAGATGAAATTCTTCAACAAAAGGTTCAAAAACAGAAAAGAAACCATACTGGCGGAAGAGGAACTGGGCGATCTCAATCTGGATGAAAAGGATATGATCCGGGGTATAGTGGAACTGTCGGATACAAGTATCAAAGAGGTCATAGTGCCCAGGATTGATGTCGTATTTATTTCTGATGAAATCGGAGAGGACGAGCTGTATAAAACACTTGTCGAATCCGGGCATTCCCGTTTCCCCGTCTACAGAGAGACAATTGACAATGTGATCGGTATTCTCTATGTCAAAGATCTTTTTTCAAAAATCGTCAATAAAGAGTCGTTAAACATCCCCGAACTGATCAGAAAACCCTATTTCGTTCCTGAAACAATGAAGCTCGATGCCCTATTGAAGGAATTCAAGCACCGCCGGGTTCATATTGCCATTGCCGTCGATGAATACGGAGGCGTATCCGGTATTGTCTGCATGGAGGACATTATAGAGGAGATCGTCGGGGACATTCAGGATGAATTCGATAATGAAGATGAAGATATCCTGGCCGTAGGCGAGGGAATCTATCTCTGTTATGCAAGGGTCAGCATTGAAGATTTCAATGAAGAGCTTTCAATGAATATATCCGATGACGATTATGATACTCTCGGCGGGTTCGTTTTTGACCTTTTTGGTAAAATTCCTGTCCGCTTCGAAAAAGTATCCTATGAAGGTGTCGATTTTATCATCCAGAGTATGGACGGACATAAAATAAACACAATTAAAGTTGTAAAAAAAGATATCTGAGGTAGTCTCCATGGAGCGTTTGGCAACTGTTTTCCTTCTCCTGATCGGATTTTCACTATTCGGACAGAGCGCCATAGAGTACAACAGGCTCGGCGAAAAGAAGATGGCGGAGAATGATGTTTACAGTTCTCTGGAATATTTCTCCCGTTCCGTAGAACTGAATCCCCGTTATCACCAGTCTCTGTACGGCATGGCAATGGCCTATTTCAGACTTGAGGAATATGAAGCCGCTGATTTTTATATAGGTCTTGCTCTGGACATGTCGGGAGAGGATCTTGATTATCTTAATCTCCGGGGGCGGATCTATGTCGGCCTGGGAGAACTTGAACAGGCTGGTGAGGTCTTCCGTGTCATCCTTGATCGGGAGCCTTATAATATGCCGGCCCGTCTCGGACTGGCGGAAATCGATCTGATAGAAAACCGTTTTACCGAAGCGGAGGAACGTTATCTCGGAAGTCTGACCATCTCTCCCGAAAGCAGAAGGGCTCTTTTATCTCTTCTTCTCCTTTACGATACAAAGGGTGATTTTTCAAAAGGCGATGAGATCCTCGAGACTCTTAATACTGTCTATACTTATGATCCCGATGTAAAACTGGCTGCGGCTCAGCATTATTACAGAAGCGGCGAACTGGATAAAGCGGAGAATGCCGCGTTAACCCTTTTCTCCATAAACCCTGCTTCTGATGATGTCAGGCCTCTTCTCGCCAGAATATATCTTGAGAAAGATGAAGCGGATAAATCGATAGACTTTCTCGAAGAGCAATTGAAAACAGAACGCACCGATCTGAGTTTAAGGTATCTTCTCGCTGTTTCCTACAGCCGTATCGGACGGGTTACCGAAAGCCTTCATAATTTCGATTACATACTGAAAAACGCTCCGTATGATGAAATCAGCCGGATGGCGGCGGAACAACTGGCAGTCGAAAACCGTCTTGATTCCAAAATCGAAGAATACGCTTCTTACCATTTTTCAAGAGGTAGAGAATGGGAAAGAAATTTCCGGTATGACAAAGCCCTGAACGAATACAGAAGGGGTTTGAAGATCAATCCTTCATCAGTTGAAGGCAGGCTTTTATATGCTGAGATATTTAAACTGAGGGGGCAGACAGCCAAGTATCTCGATGTTCTCAATCTTCTCAGCTGGAACGGCTATGACGATCCTGATTTCCTCTCAGCAAAAGAGCAGTTCGAACATTTGCGAAAAAAAACTGTAGCCGACAACTGGGGCGTTGATCAGTTTTACCTTTTAAAAGAACCCTACGATATCGATATCTACATCAGAAAACCGGATATTAAAACTGAACACAGCGTGGCCGAAAGCTATATTGCTGATTTTTTCAATTATGAACTGGAGAAATTCGAGTGGTTTGATACTCCCGGGGATTCGGTTATTATCGGTCGCGAATCCGATGCCTATCGGCAGTCCCACAAAAGCGGATCTCAATATTATGTAATACTTGATTTTTTTGAATCGGAAAGAATTTTCACGCTTAAGGTTACTCTATATCTGTCGCGGACCGGAGTGGCTATGGACAGCTTTACGGTTATCCGGGCCGGAAATGACAAATTGTCCGATGCTGTCAGACTTTCAACCACTTATTTAAGCGATTTTCTCCCAGTAAGAGGGAGTATTGTGGATGTGAAAGACGGAAAGGCATTGATTAATTTGGGAGAGCTTGACGGAATTAAAGAAGAGGACAGATTTCTCGTAGCCCGGAAAGGTCAGGTCCGGTATATTTCAGAAACGCCCTGGTATGAGGTTTCGGATCAGGATAAGCTTGGAATTCTGACCGTGACGGCTCTTGATGAAGCCGTTTCCGAATGTACCTATGAGAACCCCGGCTTTTTTGAGCTATTGAATCCCGGAGATGACATCTTTCTCCTTGGAGCGGATGAGGAGATCGTTCTCCAATCCGATTTCGGTTACAATGAAACTCTTAAGCGGGAGTTGCTGAGAATACACTGATATTGACCAGTGAAGGTTATTTCTTTTATATTTAATCAGTAAAATTATACAGATTAAATACGTGTTTTCAAAACTTTTATATGGATTATCTGCAGCTTTGCTCCACAGGAACATTCACAGGGCTATAAAAAAAGGAAAGGGAGTTACCAATGAAAATAGCTATTAACGGTTTCGGACGAATCGGAAGAAATGTTTTTAAAATCGCCATGGAAAGAGATGATCTGGACATTGTGGCTATAAATGATCTGACCGATCCCGAAACGCTTGCGCATCTTTTGAAATACGATTCAACATACGGCGTTTACAATAAAGTCGTTGAAGTGAAAAATGATGCCATATCGGTAGATGGCAAAGAGGTTCGCATATTTTCTGAAAGGAACCCGTCTGACTTGCCCTGGGGATCTCTCGGCATCGATGTCGTTATCGAATCGACAGGAGTATTCCGGACGGCGGAAGGACCCAGAGGCGGATATAAGGACCACATAAAAGCGGGCGCCCGCAAAGTCATACTTACAGTCCCGGCTAAAGACTCTATCGATCAGACAATTGTTCTCGGCGTAAATGACGATGCTCTCGATTTGACCAATACGGCTTTTTCAAACGCTTCCTGCACAACTAACTGCCTGAGCCCGATAGCAAAAGTGCTTAATGACAAGTTCGGTATCGAACAGGGGCTTATGACTACGATTCACGCCTACACCAATGATCAGGTTATTCTCGATATGCCTCACTCCGATCTGAGACGGGCCAGAAGCTGCGCCCTTTCGATCATTCCGACAACAACAGGCGCGGCTGCCGCAGTGGGGAAGGTTATACCGGAATTAAACGGAAAACTTAATGGTATGGCCATGAGAGTTCCCACACCGACAGGTTCCATAGTCGACCTGGTCGTCAAATTGAAAAAAGATGTATCTGTGGAAGATATTAATAATGCCATGAAACAAGCCGCAGAAGGACCCATGAAGGGGATTCTGCAGTATACGGAAGATCCCATTGTCTCAAGGGATGTTCAGGGCAATCCCCATTCTTCCATTTTTGATGCTCTGAGCACAATGAAACAGGGTGAGGGATTCTTTAAAGTCCTTTCCTGGTATGATAATGAAATGGGCTACTCCACAAGGGTTGTCGACCTGGCTGAAAAACTGGCATAAATATAAATGTAATAAGTGAAACCAAGGAGAATAATATGAGTGTAAAAACCGTAGAGGAGATGGATTTAAAGAACAAAAGAGTTCTTGTCCGTGTAGATTTTAACGTTCCTTTAAAAGACGGAGTCATAACCGATGATACGAGAATCCTGAGAGCGATTCCCACCCTGAAGTATATATTGAAACAGGAAGGAGCATCTCTTATTCTTATGAGCCATCTCGGGCGACCTTCCGAGGAGAGAGAACCTCAGTTCAGCATGAAACAGCTGGCTGCCCATCTCTCGGAAGCCGCCGGAGTTCCCGTTGTAACAGCTCCTGACTGTGTCGGAGATGAAGTGGAAAAACTGGCTGAAGAATTAAAGCCCGGTGAAATCCTTCTTCTCGAAAATACAAGATATCATAAAGCTGAAACTAAAAATGATCCTGATTTCGCTGCGCAGCTTGCCAGACTGGGTGATGTTTATATCAATGATGCATTCGGAGCGGCTCACAGAGCTCATGCCTCAACTGAAGGTGTGACTAAATATCTCCCTTCGGCCGCGGGATTTCTCATGGAAAAGGAATGCCGTTTTTTTGACGGCGTTCTCGGCAATCCGGAAAAACCATTTGTCGCCATAATCGGCGGAGCTAAGGTGTCCTCCAAAATAAGCGTGCTCGAATCGCTTGTCAGCAAATGTACGACTTTTGTAATCGGCGGCGGAATGGCTTACACCTTTCTCAAGGCCAAAGGTTATGAGATTGGAAATTCTCTTTTCGAAGAAGATTACCTCGATGTGGCAAAATCCTTTCTGAAAAAAGCCGAAGAGGCCGGTGTTGAAGTCATTCTTCCTCTTGACCATATCGTCGCATCCGAATTTGCAGAAAACGCCGACTCCGAATATGTCGGGGACATCAATATTCCCGCCGGTAAGCTGGCTATGGACGTTGGTGAAAAGACTGTTGCCGCAGTAAAAACAAGAATTGAAGCGGCCAGAACTGTCGTATGGAATGGACCTATGGGCGTTTTTGAGTTTGACAAATTCGCAGCCGGAACAAAAGCAGTTGCTGAATTCGTTGCTGAGTGTAAAGGCGTCACTGTTGTCGGCGGTGGAGACTCAGTAGCGGCAGTAAACAAATTCAATCTCGCGGACAGAATCGACCATGTGTCTACCGGTGGCGGAGCTTCTCTTGAATACCTTGAAGGCAAGCAGCTTCCCGGCGTCGTTGCGCTCAGAAAATAAACATAAGATATAAGGAAATATGATGAGAGATTATTTAATTGCAGGTAACTGGAAAATGAACAAGACCCCTTCCGAAGCGAAGGAACTTGTAAAAGAAATACTTCCCCTGGTAAAAGACAGCACGACTAAGGTGGCCGTAGCTCCTTCTTTTGTGGCAATCCCCGCTGTAGCCGAACTGGTCAAGGGAACAAACGTCATACTCGCCGCTCAGAACATGGCCGACGATGAAGAGGGTGCCTTCACGGGAGAGACTTCTGTTCTTATGCTCAAGGACCTGGGAGTGGAAATGGTTATCCTCGGGCATTCCGAAAGAAGAAGTATCTATAAAGAGTCAAATGAGACGATAAATAAAAAAGTTAAGCTTGCCTTAAAGCATGATCTTACTGTAGACTTGTGTATCGGTGAAACTCTCGAGGAGAGAGAAGCGGGAAAAGCCGAAGCTGTATGTTTTGAACAGCTTGAAAAAGGACTGGCCGGTGTATCCGAAGCTGAACTTGCCAATATCGTTATTGCCTATGAACCAGTATGGGCCATCGGTACCGGTAAGACGGCTTCTCCTGAAGATGCTGAAGCTGTGCATAAAGCCTGCAGAGGAAAACTGGCTGAAATGTACTCTGCCGCAGCAGCGGATAAAATTATCATTCAGTACGGTGGATCAGTCAAACCCGCTAATGTTAAGGAACTAATGGCAATGGAAAATATTGATGGCGGTCTTATCGGAGGCGCATCACTAACAGCGGATTCATTCGCTGCACTTGTCAATTTTAATAAATAGAATTCGGAGACATTCATGGGGATTATAGAAACACTTTTATTAGTTGTTTTCGCAATTAGCGCATTGCTTCTGATAATCGTCGTCCTTATGCAGGATGATCAGGGTGAAGGACTCGGAGGAATATTCGGTGGAGGAAGCTCTACGCCTTTCGGTTCTTCATCAGGAAATGTTCTGACAAAAATAACTGGAGTGCTCGGTGTAATATTCATCGTAAGTTCTCTGGGAATGGCTTACATTTCCAGAACAGTTGAGAATGATGATGTTCTCGGTGAGGCTCGGAGAAGCGTTACCGAACAGTCTGATAACTGGTTTGAGAACAGCGATTCTGATAGCAGTTCGAACGAGTAATTCATTCATTTGCAAAAAGGGAGTCTCAACAGGACTCCCTTTTGTCATGTATAAAGGGGAAGCAAAATGAGAGTAGCCGTCGTATATTTTCAGAGCGGTAACAGCGCAGTCAAAAAAACAGCAGAGGCTCTGGCTCAGGGGATAGCCACGGAAAACCACATTGTAGATCTTATAAACGGTGAAACGGATACGGATAAGAAACTGACCGGATATGAGTATATTGCAATAGGTACAGCTCCCCAGACTCTTTTCAGAGGTCGTATATCCGATAGAATCAGTACATATCTTAAAAATGCCGGGATGCTCAGCGGTAAGAGATCCTATGCATTTGTTTGCAAAAAAGGATTCGGTTCAGCCAAAGCTCTCAGAAGTCTGATGGCGGATATGGAAAAAGAGGGCATGATGCTCAAAATTTCCGATGTTCTTTATTCTGCCGAAGAGGCGACTGCTGCCGGAAAGAAGCTGCACGTCAAAAAATAAGAAGTCTGATCGCAATCGTTTATCCTGAACTTTGATAAAAAGAAAAAAAAGTGTTACTTATGTGTGTGATTCAGGTTTTATTAGTACATCCAGGGTAAAACCGGAACCATATTCAGTAATTGAAGGAATATTATGAAGAAAACAATATTTATAACGGCACTCCTGTGTCTTACCTCAACAATCTTCGGACAGTCGCTTCTCGATAAACCCGCAGCTGTCATTAAGCTGATTGAAACGGAACCGATAAGCTCGAAACTGGTGAATCAGAATATAAAAATTCTTGAGACAAACGCCCGACGGGAGTTCACTTTAGAGGAAAAGACCGCAGTTCTCGACTCTATGATAGACTCGGCGCTGGTCGTTCAGGCGGCGAAGCGGGACGGTATAACCATTTCGGACGCCCAGGTGAAGCAGTACGGTATTGCTCAGATCAGCCAGGCTGCCGGAAGACCTCTGTCTGAAGCAGAGTTTACTCAGTATATAGAACAGAAAACCCGTCAGCCGATTTCCGCATACCTCGGGGAGCTGAAGAAACAGCTTCTTATTCAGAATTACATATCTGAAAAGGGAAAAAATGATTTTCTTAATATAGCTCAACCCAGCGAAAGAGAAATAACTGCTGCCTATACGAAGGAAGAAACTTCCTTCATCAATCCGGAAATGGTAAGAGTCAGCCATGTCTTTTTCTCTTTTATTGCCGATCCTTTCACATCTCCCCGGATGATGAACGCGACAGAGAAGGAAGCTGTTCAGAAGAAAGCCGATGATATTATGAAAAAGCTGAAAAACGGCACAATGACATTTGAGCAGGCAGTAAGACTCCATTCCGAAGACCAGGATAGCAAAGTCAAAGCCGGCGATATCGGTTTTCTGGTCAGAAACGACCAGAATGCTCTGCAGAATCTGGGTGCTTCATTTATCGATGAGGTGTATAATATGTCTGTCGGCCAGATTGAACTCATTCAATCGGTTGCCGGTTATCATATTGTAAGAGTCACGGACCGGATAGATAAGAAATTTCTGAAGCTTGATGACCCTGTAAATCCTGCAGAGCAGATGACAGTCCGTGAATACATCGGTCAGCAGCTCTACCTTCAGAAGAGACAGGAAATGTTCCAGGTCGTTTCTAAGAGAGAAGTCGAGCGTATAAGAAATGAAGCTGAAGTGACGCTTTACAAACAGAATCTCGGTTGGGAATAAAAAATGGGATTAAGACGCAAAGCCAGAATTCTCGCTTTTCAGACAATTTACAGTTGGGACATTAATCATTCGTCAATTGAAGAACTTCTTGACTTCAGCTGGAAAAAAGAAGATATAAACAGCGACGTAGCCGATTTCGCAAGGCTGCTTGCCGGTGGAACTGTTGAAAATATTGAACAGATAGACAGTGTTATAAAGAAAAATATTCGCAATTGGGAATTTGAAAGACTTGCCAAAGTGGATCTGGCTATCCTGAGAACTTCAATTTTTGAGATACTGTTTCAGGAGGACGTTCCTGCCGGTGTGACCATCAATGAAGCTGTTGAAATCGCAAAAAGCTTCGGATCCGATGAATCCTATAAATTTATCAATGGAGTTCTCGATAATATAAGAAGAACACAAAACGGATAAACGGTGCTTGCTATAAACGGTCGGAAATCCCTAATCATTCTGGATGTCGCACTACTCATTTTGGCTTTGACCATTGGAGGCTTTCTCCTCAGTCAGAATGATTTCTCTTATTATGTCGAATTGGTTCGACCGAATCGTTCTGCGGAATTCAGGGATAATCTTGCCGCAGTCGATAGAATGATAAATGGCGGAGGATACAGTTCCGCCATTTCTTATCTGAAAAAAGGCTCATCATTCGCTGAAACCGGTTTGAACTGGATGAGCGTGATAAAAAGAGCTTATATGCTCAGTGAGAAAACCGGAGACGAGTCCCTTTTTCACAAATATGTAAAGAAGGGATTTGACGAATATCCGGGAAATGAAGACATAAGAGCTTTAAGGGTTTTTTCACTTCTGAAACAGCAGGAATATGAAGCGGCGTCCGAGTTATCTCTCGGCATCGGGAATTCCTACTATGATAATCTTAAAGTGGAAGCTGCTTTGAGTGCTGAATTCGCTTCCGATACGATAGCCGATCCTTTTTCCTATCTTCTTGACTTACTGAAGGAATCAGAAGACCCCTCTATTTTCAGACGTGTCGGTGAAATTACGGGCAATGACAAACTCCTCTTTGATGCAGCCGTTCTGTATATGAAGTCCGGTGAGATCAAAAGCGCCTACAATCTTGCTTCGGGAATTACGGGAGCCTGGGTCAATGATGAAGCAATCGGCATGATTGCGATAGATGCCGGGCAATTCAATCATGCGCTTTCCCGTCTTCTGAATCAGAATCAGATAGATTTGCGTAATCACAACGAGAGATGGGCTGTTCAGCTTATCCTGGGAGATCTGCTGCAGCTCGAGGGTAATCTTAATGATTCCGCTCAATACTACAGAAGATCGCTGGAAATCAATAGTTCGGGAAGCTGGCAGCAGTATGCGAATTATTCCAGACTGTTAAAGGCGCAGGGACGTTTTCGCCAGTCAATGACGACTTTACAGGATGCCATTGATGTTTTCCCCGACAGGGAAAAAGAACTGGTTGTATCAATGGTCGTCAATCAATTCGACAGAAACAGATCCACAACCGAAAGATATCTGAAATCTTTTCTCGATAGACATCCCGATGATCCGGAAGCCAATCTGCTGGTGATCGAGCATTTTCCCATTCAGACAACACCTGAAAAATACGGAGCGAGAATCTGGGAACTCTATAATAAAAACCCCTCGAATAGAGCCATAGCTGAGTTTCTTATCTGGTATCTGCTCGGAGTTGGGGATATAGAGGGAACGACTCTGGTTCTCGACCGGTTTGACAGAGACAGCGGGCGATCCTACTGGACCGTTTTCTACAGAGCTCTCAGCCTTTCGATGAATAAAGGATTTAATGAAGCGGAAACTCTGCTCAGCGAATCCATAGGTATGAAACAAACCTGGTATGCCTATTATAATCTGGCGGTCATTCAATTGTTTCTGGGTAAATTCAGTCCGGCTTTGAATAATCTTCAGGAAGCGGAGGTCCTTCTTTCTAAATCCGATCTGGAAAAGACCCGTTATCTTGCCAGTATTAAAACAAAATATGCTGTTGCTTATATCGGTTTGAGAGAGCTTGATAATGCGAGAGTCTCTTTAAGCGAAGCTCTGAGACTGGACAGCAACAATCTTGAAGCCGCTCTTCTGACCAGGGAAATTCAAAATTAAACAGTACGGAGAATCAGTTTGATTAATATAAAAAATGAAGATCAGATAAACAGGATCCGCGAATCCTGTCATTTGCTCGCCGACACATTTGATGAAATAGAGAAACATATCGAAGCAGGGATTTCAACTCTGGAACTCAATAATATTGCTGATGATTTTATCAGAAGGAACGGAGGGATTCCTTCATTTCTTGGATATGGAGGATTTCCCGGCGCTATCTGTGCATCGGTAAATGACACGGTCATCCATGGCATTCCCGATAAAACAAAACTTCGCAACGGAGATGTTATCGGAATCGATATGGGAATCAATCTCAACGGATACTTCAGTGACAGGGCTGTAACCTATTCTGTGGGCACAGTTGAAGAAGATGTCCGCAAACTGCTTCGGATTACGGAGGAGAGCCTCTATAAAGCCATTGAAGCTGCTGTTGCCGGTAATAGAATCAAAGATATATCCAAAGCGGTGACAAATCATATTGAACCTTATGGATACGGGGTCGTCTATGATTTCTGCGGACATGGCGTTGGTCTGGCTGTCCATGAGGATCCTTCCATACCCAATTATTATCCTTACCGGGGATTCAATCCGCGCATCAAGCCGGGAATGGTTCTTGCCATTGAACCGATGATCAATCTTGGAACAGATGAAGTGGAAGTGCTGGAGGATGACTGGACCGTGAAGACTCTCGACAGAAAAACATCAGCCCATTTCGAGCACACTATTGCGATTTTTAAAGATCACACGGAAATACTTACCCGGAAGTAAAACCCGGTATATGCATGTCTCTAGTTATTAAATTATTTATGAGTCATTGTATAGTGTCATAAGGAGAACAAATTTATGAAGCTTGTTCCTTCCGCTCAAAAAGCCGGAACTATTGCTCTGATGGTATTGAGCCTGTTAACAGGGTTTATTTTTTCAATATTGATATACAAGGTGATTGATAATAACAAGGCGATAGAGTCAGTATATGCTGAATCCGTCCTGGATAATGATTTGGGTAGAGCGCTGGCTCTTCAGAATGTCTACAGGAAAGTCGCTTCCCATGTCCTGCCTGTCGTTGTAGAGATAGATGCAGTCGAATTTAAGGATACGGACAGTGAGGAATCATTCAATCCTTTCCGGTTTTTCCGAGAGCCCGGAGATGAGGGCGGCGTAGAGGACGAATCTCCGAAATACCGCAGTGAAGGGCTTGGTTCGGGAATCATCGTCAGGAGAGAGGATGACACATATTACGTTCTGACGAACAACCATGTGGCCGGAAATGCGGACGAAATAACCATTAAGCTTTTTGATGAGAGATCCTACGATGGCGTAATGGTCGGAACTGATGAGAGAAAAGATCTCGCACTTGTCTCTTTCGAGACAGATGAGGATCTGGCTATCGGCACTCTCGGCGATTCTGATGATTTGTATGTGGGGGATTTTGTTCTGGCTGTAGGGAATCCTTTCGGGTTCAAATCGACTGTTACTTCGGGAATCGTCAGCGCTCTGGGCCGCCAGCAGGGACCGGATGAGAATATCAGCGATTTTATACAGACCGATGCCGCTATCAATCAGGGGAATTCCGGTGGAGCATTGGTGAATCTGGAAGGGGAGATCATCGGAGTCAATACCTGGATTACAACCCCCACGGGAGGCAGTATCGGTCTGGGATTCAGCATACCCATCAATAATGCCAAGAAGGCCATCGAAGATATTATCAGCAATGGTTCACCCGAGTACGGATGGCTTGGCGTTTCGATTTTCAGTGTTTCGCAGGAAGTGGCTGACAGTCTCGGTCTGGAATCGGCCCGGGGAGTTTTAATCAGTCAGGTGTTCAAGAATTCTCCTGCTCAAAAAGGCGGTTTAAAGCCGGGCGATGTTGTTATGAACGTCGACGGTAAGGCCATAAAATCCAGTGAGGAATTGAATTATCTGATTGGAGATATCATCCCAGGCACTCGGGTCTCAATGGAATTGATACGGGATGGAATCCCTATATCTGTTTCGGTTCGCATAGAAAAACGGGAATCGGAAGATTCCATACAAAACGTTTCTTCGAGCAATCTGGCCTGGCCGGGCGCATTAATCGGTCCCTTGACCGGAGAAATCAAAAAAGAATTCTCTATTGACGATGGAGAAACCGGTGTAGTAGTTTATGATGTATATCCTAAAACTCCCATGCAGATAGCCGGACTGAAAGATTGGGATATCATAAAAGAAGTAAATGGTTCGGCGGTAACCAATCTGCAGGAATTTTACAGGATTTTAAACAGCAGCAGTAAAATTACAATAACTTATGTTCGCGAAGGGGTCACATTTGAGACCTCGACAATCGTAAAATAATAAGAGCAGGAGAAATATGGAAAAAGTCTTCATTCCCTACGATACGATAAGAAATAATGCCCTCAAGCTTGCTAATGAGGTCTATGAGAGCGGTTTTACCCCTGATGTTATTTATATTCCGCTTAGAGGCGGCGCTTATATGGGTAATGTATTCAGTGAATACTATAAACTCGTACGGAAAAACGAGCGTCCCGTTTTTTATGCAGCTGTTGTAGCCCGATCCTATACGGATATTCATAAACGGGACAATGTCATGATCGACGGCTGGACCTACGATCCCCAGTATCTGAGAAACGGAGATAAAGTGCTCTTTGTCGATGATGTATTCGACTCGGGCGTCACATTGAACTATCTGGTTGAGGAGATTATGTCTCACGGCATTCCCCGGGAGGATATCAAAGTAGCCGTTCACGATTACAAAGTCTTTCCCAATAAAAGAAAATTGCCGATTCAACCGGATTTTTTCTGTGAAAAAATTATCATAGAGAATGAAGACGAGGAAAAGTGGCTTCACTACATGAGCCATGAGTTTGCCGGTCTGACTTCAGAAGAAATTGATAAGTATTACAGTGACGACCCTGAAGTAAAAGACATTCTGAAGAAGATTGTAAAATAGAGATGATTAAGCAAAAAAAAGCACCGAATCAGATCGGTGCTTTTTATTTGCTTATTTATTCCCAGCCCCAGACTCTGATGCTGGGATCATCTTTATCCACTTCATTGGCGAAGACGCCGTCACCGGCCGTATAGGCGAACAGACGGTCTTTTCCGGTATCGACGAGAAAGCCTAAAATAGAAGCACTGGACAGATCACTGCTGTTGTAGTTGTTCTCATCGGAGAAGTTGGTATCTACCCAGTCCCAGGCGGAATCTGCTCCTGAAGCGTCGAGCTGTACGTATCCTTCTCCATCATAAGTGGTTTCTATTTTATTTCCGGTAGTCCCGATTAGAATCTGGTCGGAAGCTATTGAGCCTAGGCCGTTTATATTCACAAACCCCTTGAGCCAGGCATTGCTGCTTGTCAGCTCCCTGAAAGCCGTTCCATTGTAGATATGAAGTGAACCGGCTGTGTCTGAAACGAGAAGCCTTGTGCCGTCAAATGCATATAGGTCTACAAAGCGTACTGATGCGGGTGCACCTGATACAGCTGAAAAGGAAGAGGTCGTTACCACATTGGAAGAAGAGTATAAAGCCCCTTCTGTATCATCATTTATAATAAGAAACCATTCATCATTTCCGTCGAATACAATGTTTTCAACCTTTGCAACTGCAGGCGTACCGGAATCTAGATCTCCCAGAAGAGTAATATCAGCATTATCAATCTGTATTTCAGAGCTTAAGGTGTTGTTTATATTATTTGTCGCTGGATCATCTGCATAATAAAGATATGACTGGGAAATAACGCCTGATGTATCAACGCTTGATTCAAATCTGTATTTTAAATGGTTAATGAATAGATCATCACCCCCTGAGTTTTCATCTGCAAATAAGCGGTAGACATTCGAATAATGAACATTGCTGTGTGCAACAGCTGTTTTAACTTGCGCGTCCCAATCTGCTGAAGAGACTGATGCAGGAGCCGACACATCTGCATAAGGTAAGCTGAATATGCCACTTACAATTGATGCACCATCAAAAGATATCCGTGAAATAAACATGGTTTCTGAACCGATGGCTCCGACCTTAACCATCGAGGTGACAGCGGCGTCGGAGTCGAATGCTGTTGTCTCTAGTCCGTTATTTGTACCGTCAGGCAGAACAAGTTCAGCCCAGTCGTCCTCACTGGAAACCGAGCTGTCGCTTCTGTAATATATCTTCGTCCCGGCATTACCGAAATAATAGCTTCCGATTTGCACCATGCTGGTAAAACCGGCGCTGTTGCTCAGATTGTTTCTTTCCAGAATAACTTCTTCATTCTCCAGTGAAAAGAAGATACTGGTCTCGTTACAGGAGAAAAATGTTATCAGAACAATTGACAAAGTCGTTATTTTAAACAGTTTTTTCACAAAAAAATCCTTGATTATTAGAAATGGTACCGGGCTGAAAGAGTGAAATCGAGGAAATTCCCGATTCTATCCTGGGTATGGTCAGCCGGTATGTATTCGGGTGATATCCAGTAAACGAGATTGCCGCCGAATGACCAGTCGCTATTGTAGTGCCAGTAGAGAGACACTCCCGGTTTCATCAGAAATTGAACATTCTTTTCTTCCTGATAAGTTATGATGTTTATCCCCATGCCGAGAAAAAGAGGCAGGGAAAATTGTCCGAAATGGAATTCATAAGCGACTCTCGCCGTTATGGGAACCATGAAAAAGGAATTCTTATTGGGGCTCCTGGCAAAAATGCCTCCCAGTTCCAATCCGATTTTGAAGTTATTGTTCAGGTAAGCTTCATACATCAGAGATCCCGCTCCGCCGACCGTCAGGTTTGTAACTGCCGCAGCTCCGTCGCTGTCATAAGGGGTGGGGTCGAAAAAGAACAGGGGTATAAACAGCCCTGCGTTTATTGTAAAGTTCTGGTCTCCCAGACCGTATAAGTCGATTTTCTGAGGTTCTGCCTCTATAGGAGCTTCATCCTGCGCATATATGAAATTTAACTGCAGCAAGGAGAATACAAGAGTCGCGAGAAGCAGTTTTTTAGTCTTTGTCAAATTGATCCTCTTCCTTCAATAATTTATGTGATATTATCATAGTAACCATTAATCATCAATAAAGTTACAAAAAAGCCTTTTTTATAAAAAGAGAGGAAAATGCACTAACATTTCTGTAACTTTATTTTAATATTAGGAACTATCGGAGGTACATGATGGCAGCGGAACTTATGGATGGAAAGCTTCTGGCTCAGGAAATGAAAGAGGAACTGAAAGCTCAGGTTGAGGAATTAAAATCCAAGGGAATTACACCGGGGCTTGGCGTTATTTTAGTAGGAGATAACCCTGCCAGCAAGAGTTATGTGACATCCAAGGAAAAAGCCTGTGAAAGGATCGGTATTTTTTCCGATGATACCAGACTTCCCGACACGATTACGGAAGAGGAGCTTCTGTCCCATGTGGACAGAATGAACAGAGATGATAAAATCCATGGCATCCTGGTTCAGCTTCCCTTACCGAAGCATATAGATGAAGACAAGATTATCAATGCCATCAGCCCCGATAAAGATGTCGACGGCTTTCATCCCGTCAGCGTAGGTAGAATGGTGCTGGGGCAGGAGACATTCCTACCCTGTACGCCTCATGGCTGCCTTAAACTGCTCGAACGGTATGATGTGGAAACGGAAGGCGCTGAAGTCGTGGTTATCGGCAGAAGCAATATAGTCGGGAAGCCGGTCGCCAATCTCCTTATGAGAAAAGACAAACCGGGTAATTCGACGGTCACTGTCTGCCATACAAGAACGAAAAAGGAAGATCTGCTGACTCATACGAAAAAGGCGGATATCATTATCGTAGCATCCGGTTTTCCCAATACGCTGACGGCGGATATGGTAAAAGACGGAGTTGTCGTTATTGATGTTGGCATCAACCGTGTTGAAGATGCTTCGAGAGAAAGAGGATACAGATTGATCGGTGATGCCGATTTTGATTCTCTCAAGGAGAAGTGCAGTAAAATTACGCCCGTACCGGGTGGAGTCGGTCCCATGACCATTACGATGCTTCTTTTCAATACGGTGCAGTCTGCCCGGAACAGACTGAGCAAATAGGAAATTACGGCCTGCGCGTGCGCAGGCCTTTTTTTAAATCCCATATATCAGGAGTAAGGAAATTGGCTCTCAATATCGTTGAAAAAATCGATGGAAATGTAAAAATCCAAAATGTTCTGATCAGTCTGTCCGACAAGACCGGGCTGGAAAAATTCGTGAAGTCTCTGCTGGAAATCAATCAAGACGTCACTTTTTATTCCACCGGAGGCACCTATAAAGCGATAGAAGAGCTCATAGGGACAAAAAATCTGGTAGCTGTGTCTGAATACACAGGTCAGCCGGAAATGCAGGGCGGACTCGTGAAGACCCTGGATTTCAAAATCTACATGGGGCTTCTCGGTGAAACCTATAATGAAGGTCACCGTAACGATCTCGACAGAATCGGTGGGATTGATTTTGATCTTGTTGCGGTCAATCTCTATCCCTTCAGCAAAACGGTTTCACAGGATGGCGTAACAGTGGAAATGGGAAGAACCAACATAGATATCGGCGGTCCCTGTATGTTGAGAGCTTCGGCTAAAAACTTTCTCCGGGTCCTGTCACTCTGTAATCCGGCCGATTACGATGCGGTTATCTCGGAACTGAAGGCGAATGAAGGGTATATATCTCTGGAAACAAGATTTGCCATGGCGGAAAAGACTTTTGCCCATACGGCGGAATATGATAGAAATATTTTTGAGTTTTTTAAGAAATCTTCTGCCGCGGAGATGAAAAAATGTTATCGGGAGGAAAAGTAAATGGCGGATCTGAAAAAATCCTACAGCACCATAATGGAAGACAGTTTCACACCTTCCATGGAAATATCTTTTATCGACGGGGATAAGAAACAGACTCTTGTATACGAGAAAGTGAACTGGGAGATCGAAGGTGAAAAGAAAGGTCTCCGCTACGGGGAAAATCCCGGGCAGCCCGCGGCTCTTTACCGGCCTGTGAACGGCAATATCATTCTCGGAGAGGTTAAGATGCTTGAACCGGGAAATTATCTCGCTTCGGATATCGATCTTCTTCAGTCGGGAAAACATCCGGGGAAAACTAATATAGCCGATGCTGATGCGGCTCTCAACATTCTGAAGTATTTTTCTGAAACGCCATGCTGCGTAATAATCAAACACAATAATCCCTGCGGAGTGGCTAAAGGCAAAACTAATGAAGATGCCTATACCAAAGCTCTTCTGGCTGATAGAATCGCCGCTTTCGGCGGAGCGGTGGCTATCAACCGCAAAGTAGATGTTGAGACAGCAAAGAAAATGGTTGAAAATTATCATGAAGTAATCATCGCTCCCGATTATGAAAAGGATGCATTGGAACTTTTTTCCACGAAAAAGAATCTCAGGGTTATGAAAATCGATAATATGAAGAGACTTGAGACATTTATAGGAGAGCCGGTTCTCGATTTCAAATCCATGATGGATGGAGGGGTTATCGTTCAGTGGTCCTATATTCCCGAGACTCTCAGGAAAGGAGATTTCCTCAAAGCGGAAACTACCCGGAAAGGAGAGGAATACAAAGTCAATCGGACGCCAACAGAGAGTGAGTACGAAGATCTTCTTTTCGGATGGCTTGTCGAAGCCGGGGTTACATCAAACTCTGTCCTTTATGTTAAAGACGGTGTGACTGTTGCCATCGGCACTGGCGAACAGGACCGGGTCGGAGTGGCGACTATAGCCAGAGACAAAGCCTATAGGAACATGAAAGACCGAATCTCCTGGACAAAGTACAAAACGCCGTGGACATCCATGACCGATCCTGATTTAATAAGGGAAATTGAAGAAGAGGTGAATGCAGCCAACGGCGGTCTGAAAGGCAGCGTAATGGTATCAGACGCGTTCTTTCCCTTCCGGGACGGAATTGATGTCGGCTTGAAAGAAGGAGTGACCGCTGTTGTCCAACCGGGCGGTTCTCTGCGTGATTTCGAGAGTATCGAAGCGTGTAATGAGTTCAATGCCGCTATGGTGTTCACCGGGCAACGGAGTTTTAAACATTGATCGACTGGGGAAAAATATTCCGAATTGCCGCTGCAGCTGCAGCGGTAATTCTTGTAACTGTTATTATTGTGCTGACTATACAGATGGGGCGATTGAAGAGCCGGTTCTCTGACAGCGAGGATTTTTATAGAGCCTCTCTGGAGAATCAGCGTATGACAATCGATCAGATGTCCCAGAATCTGCAGATCCTCGCATCGGGCAGCAATGAAGTCCGCCGTTATATGAGTTTGCCGGAAAAGCAGTTAATTAGAGGAGCATCAGATGACGGGAATAAGGATTCTGTAGATCCCGCCGTTTCTTTTTATGATGCTTTCCGCTATCTCGTCTCTCAGGAAGAGGAAGAGAATCTTGCGGCAGCTTTTTCTCTCTGGCTTGAGGAGGGTGATATACAGGAGTATTTTTCCTCACGGAATTTTTCTTTCAACAGAATAAACGGAACTCAGGCTGCGATTATGCGCGATGGTGAGGAAATGCTGACCCTTTACTGGAACAGCGGAGATTCCGCCGTTGAATTTTCCGATGTAGCGGGAAACAGATATTCTCTTCCTTTTGACGATGAGCCAGATCAGACGCTGAATAAGGCTTCTAATATTCTCGATACCTATACTGGTAGGATAAGGGAGAGAGAGGACTACCTCAACCGGTTGACCGGCAGCTCCGAAATAGCAGATGTTCTGAAAAGCAGAGGATTGGCCATTGAGGCACAATCTGCCTCCCGTTACAATCTAATCAATCTTAAAGATGAATCCTTTATGGATTCAATCGGTCGTAGAGGAATGGATTTCTACGCGGGAAATGAATCATTCTCTGATGAAAGTGCTTTTAGGCAGGGTTTGATTGAGTTTATAAGTGAAATAAGCATTGAAACGGAATCGGAAAGAATCGATAAGCTTGTTCTGGCGAAGATGGAGGAAGTTTTTGCCGATGAAGGCTTTAAAGTGCTTCTCGAATCGGAAAACTGTCAGAGAGAGCTTCAAAGGGAAGAGGACGGGGAATTCGTATATTTCCATATTTTCAGAAATGACGGAACGGTAAAAGGCTCATATGCCCTTCAGAAAGAATTCGGTGAGGTCCTGTTGATTTCCGGAGACGGGAAATATCTTAAATCTCTCGACCGTTTCACTCCGGATAATGATTTCCGTTCCCTGGTCATCAGCGACGATAAGCAGGATAATAGCTCTCCCTTCGCCCTGGATGATTCTTCTGATACTTTTCTAGTTGTGGGAACCCATGAGCATAATGCTGATACGATGATCATAGTCCATGCCGATAACATTTCGGGTAAGATAAAAATGATCAGTTTCCCCCGAGATCTGTACTATAAAGGCAGTAAGATCAACAATATCTATAAAGAGCAGGGACCGGAACAGTTGGCAAAAGAATTGTCAGAAATCACCGGATATTCCATTAAGAAGTATATCTCTATCGATATGTTCGCCTTTATCGATGTCATAAACATCCTGGGGGGCATCGATGTGACTCTTGAAAGCGATTTGATTGATCCAACGTATAAAGTGAAAAACAATGGAGTCTGGTCTACGCTCTATTACAGAAAGGGGACCCATCATCTCGATGGCGTGGCGGCACTGAGAGTGGCCCGCTCCCGGCACGGTTCGGAAGCCTATGACCGTTCAAGACGGCAGCAGTTGATAGTAAAAGCCATTATGGACAGGCTCAATTCCCTGGGCGCCAGTGACATGTCAACATTTTATGACTTTGTAACTTCTGTTTTCTCCTATATCGATACAAATCTTACCATTGCCGATCTTGCCAAAAGTTTTGTGATGTATAAAGATAACGAAATTGACGATCCCGTTACACTGAACCTCGATAATATACTTGTCGCCCGTTGGTCGAATACGTATCTTTTACCTATTGAAGAAGAGAAAAAGCTGCTGGCCGATGACAATTTCTTTGCGGGACAGTGGATTGTCGTCCCCCGGGACAATGATTGGGATCTGTTCAATAAATTTATCGGAAATGTGTTAAACAATGGTAATTAAATATGTCTGAAAAGAAATACTGGCTGGAAAATTACGGATGCCAGATGAATAAAGCCGAAGCCGCCGCTCTGGAACTGGAGCTTCAGGCGGAAGGCTGGATAAAAGCTGAAAGCGAACACGAGGCCGATCTGGCTATAATCAATACCTGTACGGTGCGCCAGTCGGCGGAAAACAGGATCTGGGGCAGAATCGGACACTACAAGCATTTAAAAAAAGAACGGGATATGAAACTCGTTGTCATGGGGTGTATGGCGGAGAACCGTAAAGATGAGCTGACTAAAAAAGGTTCAGCTGTGGATATTGTCGCAGGGACGAAAGGTCAGAAGCTTCTGGTTAAGAAACTGTCCGGCGATTATACAGGACAGGAGGATTTTCTGGAGGAGAACAGATACTCCTTCCATCAGAGTCACGGATCCGTCGATTCAATCAATGCATTGGTTCCCATAATGCACGGCTGCAACAATTTCTGTACTTATTGCATCGTTCCCTACGTCAGAGGAAGGGAAGTCTCACGGGACGCCGAAGAGATCCTCGGGGAAGTGAAATCTCTTGTTGAAAAGGGTGTGAAGGATGTCACTTTTCTCGGACAGAATGTCAACACGTACATCGATAAAGAGGCTGATGTCAATTTCGCCGGACTCCTCCGTCGGACCGCCAGAGAAACCGGTGTTAAAAGGATCAGATTCCTCTCAGCTCATCCTAAAGATCTCACCGATGATATTATTGAAGTGATGGCATCGGAAGATGCTGTTTGTAAACACCTTCATCTGCCGGTTCAGCACGGTTCCTCCAAAGTCCTGATGGAAATGAACCGGCGTTATACTAAAGAAGATTATCTACTGCTTGTCGATAAGCTGAAAAAGGCCATGCCTGATATTTCATTGACGTCCGATATCATGGTGGGTTTTCCCGGGGAGACTCCCGGGGATCTCGAGGAATTGAAGGATCTGATGAGAAAGGTCAGGTTTTCTGAAGCTTTCACCTATTTTTATAACCCCCGGGAAGGAACTAAAGCTTTCGGTCGTGAGGATAGTCTCCCGGATGAAATCAAGAAAGCCCGGTTAGCTGAAATAATCGCTCTTCAGAGAGACATAACAGCCGGCGAGTTTGATAAAAGGATCGGTTCAACCGTAGAAGTTATTGCCGAGCATGTATCGAAAAAATCAGATGAAGAGATACTCGGTCGTACGGAGAGAAACGAGACAGTCCTGTTTAAAGGAACAAAGGACTTGATCGGAAAAATCCTGACTGTTAAAATTACATCGCTGAAAGGTCAGACCTTTTTCGGCGAGGAGGTCCCATGCCCTGGAGAATGATGCGTTTTCTATTCATAATGGCTCTTGTTATCCTTTTTATAGGTCTCAATGCTGGCTACAGTTCCGATATTAGGTTCTGGTTCGGAGAAAAAGCCAGCTTTCAGAACGTTCCAATTTATGTAAGTCTCTTCGGGGCATACCTTCTGGGAGCTCTTTCCGTCATTCCTTTTGCAGTAAACCGTTCAATCAGCCGATTAAAAAAGAAAAAGAAAAAACAAAAGGCGGAAAAAGAGTCAGTTGATAAAACAACGACTGCGTAAGTTACTATTATTTCTTCTCTTTCTCTCTGCTCATCCCCTGTTCTCCGATCCTCTGTATGATGCTTCTATACTGGAGAAAGAGGGTAAGACAGAGGAAGCCTTCAGAATTTATTCCCGGTGGTTAAAAGATAACACAGAGGATAGTCGCTTTTCCGATATTCTTTTCAAATCAGCCGCGCTGGCCGGAGATGCCGATGGGGCGATTTCTCTTTATCTTGGTTTTGCCTCTATATTGTCCGGTTCAGTTCTTCACGATTTGTATGAACAGGTAGGGATGTTGTATGAGTTGACCTTCCGCTACAGTTATGCGGCAGATTATTACAGAATGGCTGCCGGTTCGGTTAGCCCTTCTGATTCTGAAATGCTGCTTCGTGCCATGAAGCTCCTCTATCAAACGGGAGAAATTCCGACGGACAGAGATATCGATGCTCTCCTGATGAAGGATCTCAGTCCTGATATCTACGTAGACGCCCTTCTTTTCAAGGCAGAACTTCTTGTCTACAGAGACGAGTGGGAAAAAGCTGAAGAGATTCTGATTCAAAGCAGATACAGCAATTTATATCCGGCCATTCAGCTGGCTCTGTGGGATATTTATAGAAGAACAAATAACAACCAAGAAGCCCGGCGGGTTGTTGATTTTATGATAGAGACCTATCCCGATTCAGTGGAACTGGCAATTATGAAAGGCCGGATAAAAAAAATGACAAGGCTGTCTGATTTTTTTCTTTCCCTGGAGGATGTCACGACAGAGAACCCTGAACCGGCAACAGAACCGGATGTGTACATCCAGACAGGCGCTTTTTCCCGGGAAGATAATGCCCGCGAGCTGGCCTTGAGTCTAGAAACATCCGGTTTTGATGTTATTACGTCCAGGGACGGGACTGTCTATAAAGTATACGTTACGGGGGACAGCCCGGATTTGCTGCAGAAATTAAAAACCAAAGGCTTTGACGGATTTATTACGGATTCTCCGTAGTCTCCTGATCGACTTTTTCTATCTGCTCGAAATGGAGTTCAGAGCCGCTTTCCGGTGCTATTCCCCGCGCTCTTAATACGCCTTTTTTCAAGGTGATGGTTCTGATGATTCTCAAATCATCAGCGGATTCGCTATATTCCATTAAATAGGTCTTAATATCTCTTGTCAGTCCGTTTGAGCTGAGTTCTTTCATTTCAAGTATCTGTTGACCTTCCAGATCAAAAATTGTAAATATACCTCTTGTTTCCTTATCATCCTCTTTCAGGATATATTCGGGACTGTCGAAGAGGATCTCTGTATTGAGATTCGTTTTATAAAGGCCTTTTACCTTCATTTCAGATAGGAGCAGATTCTCACGGGAGTTGTCCGTAAGAGCCTTCTGGAGATTTTCAGTCAGCTGGCTGTAGGTTCCTCCCCAGCGCTGGTTTCCTCTTATTTTGACCTGTATAGTTTCAAAGCTGTCTATGCTGATGCTTATGGAAAAAGACATACTTGTTAAAAAGTTATTTCTCACACTGAAGAAAGATAAAATCTGGCGGTATTTTACCGGTTCGGTATTTTCATTCCAGGTAAAGCTTTCCTGGATATCTCCGGAATAAAAGGTGATTGTTTTTTCCTCGGGTATAATCTGAAATATCTCATTCATATTATGAGTGGCATTCCCGTTGAGGTCTTTCGTTTTGAACCATGGTCCCTTGAGGAAATCGAGATAATCTTCGCTGGTGCCCCTGTAAAAGTTCAACAGATTTTCATTGGAAAGAGATGATATGCGGACTTTTTCCGAGTTGGAAAGCTCATAGTATTTTTTTTCAGCATTCCATTTGAACCTCTCGACAATGAGATTCTTCTCGTCATCGGGATTCTTTTTCTGTACTTCAAGTCCGAAGCTTTCTCCAGTAAGGCCGTCAATTTTGTAATCGTTGCCTCTGTCCATTCTGATGATTTCAAAATCACCATCAACGGCCTGGTTAAATACTTTTTTAACAGTATAGGACTGGGAGTCCTTTTCGGGAAAAAGCTTGAAAACTTCCAGAATCTGCTGATCTTTCGTATCGATACCGGTGATGATTATCTCATTTAAATGATCTCCTGTAAGATCATCACATTCAATTGATGCTATGTTGAGATTGTAAGTCCCGATATCGCTGCGGTACAGTTCGTAATATTCGTCTTTTTTTTCATCAAAATCGGCTATGTATATCCGGAATACATTTTTATCCTCGTTAAGAGGGCTTGCCAGGATTATCTGCTCTTCAGTTTCATCCTCATCGAGATTGATATTGAGAATATCGTAGTCCCGGTACTCCCTATCTATCAGGATCTGTAGACTGTTGATTATGGAATCAGCCGGAACAATCGTGTTGTCACTATCCGGAATCTGCTCAGAATCATTTGCCAAACCGGGAATAATAGTCTGCGGGGTAATGTTTTCCTCATCGGATTGAGGCGAACCGCAGGAAATCAAAAGAGACATAAGTAAAGCCGCTGCTGCGGGAAATGTTCCGTTTTTTATCATGGATGATATTATGTAAAATAACTCCCGAGCATATCAAGCACCTTTGGCTTAATATCTTCAAATGGCTCGTAGCATTTAAAACCAGCCGCGGTTTTATGTCCGCCGCCATTGAAGCTGCGGGCCACTTCTGCGCAATTGACTTCCCCTTTCGATCTGATGGAGCATCGGAGGAGACCTGTCGTGTCTTCTTTGAAAAAAACAGAGGCCCGCACTTTCTGGCTCTGGAGGGGGAAGTTGACAATTTCCTGCGACTCTTCGTATTTAGCACCGGAGTCAAGAAGGGTTTTCCGGCTCATATATTGAACAGCCACTCTCTGGTCGTAATGAAGTTTCATATTCTGGTGTACCAGGGTCTGGAGAATAATCGACTCGATAGATTTGCTTTCTGCCAGAAGGGAGTAGATCTTACTGGGATCAACACCTATATTGACCAGATTTTCCGCTATATGGAATTCATAAGCATTAGTTTTGGGGTAGGCGAAAAAACCCGTGTCGTAGACAATACCCGTATAGATGGCAATGCCGATATCCAGAGTGATTTCCACTCCGAGCTTTTCAAGAATTGTATAAATGATTTCGCTTGAAGACCCGGCATCCGGGTTAAGGTATGTATAGGGCGCTGTCTCATCGCCGAAATTATGATGGTCGATGATCAGCGTCTGCACGGCTCTGGGAGGAATAATTTCTTTGATTGAACCGATATTGGACAGTTCCGTATCGACGATAATCAGCGTCCATTTGTCCAATTCTTCCGGCAGATCATCGGAAGACTGGTATTGGACAATCATATTCCATGAATCAAGAAAATCATATTTTCCCGGCGTCGCGTCGCTGTTAATTATTCTGACATTCTTTCCATATATCTGAAGGCCTCTGGCCAGGGCATATTCCGCGGCCAGAGCATCGCCGTCTGGAGATTCGTGGCATGTTACAATGTAATTATCATGTTTTATGATATAGTCAATTATAGCTTCAATTTTTGCCATATTATGAGTATAGGGCTAGTTATATTTTTATTCAAATAATAGATTTAATTTATGAGAAATGATTGCGTGATTCTCGCTGCGGGATTGTCGTCGAGAATGGGAAAATGGAAGCCGGAAGTTGAAGTCGGCGGAATTCCCATGATCAGGCGCTCTATTTCCAATGCCTCCATGACTTCCCGTCAGGTAATCGTTGTCGGCGGTTACAATTTCAGCTTGCTCTCCCGGCTGATCGGAGATCTGCCCCATGTCACATTAGTGGAAAATACCCGTTATGAAAAGGGAATGTTGACTTCTGTCAAAACGGCTTTGAATTACATCAGAACCGTCAGGTTCTTTATTGCCCTGGCCGACATGCCTTATATTCAGCCGGAAACTTTTTCTCTTATGGAGGACCGCTTCTTTGAAGATGCTCTTTTTCCCATTTACAAAGGCATGAGAGGACATCCCGTGCTGGTCAATTCGACAGTTTCTTCAATAATAGCCGATGCTCCTGAAACCCTGATGATGAAAGATATCCTGAAAAGTTGCCGCATCAGCGAAATCGAAGTGAATGATCCCGGAATCCTCAAAGATGTGGACAGGTTATCTGATATTGAATGAATTGTGTAAAAAAAGTAGAATAGGGTACGGCTGCCTTCGGGAGCCGTATTTTTGTTTCTGAGAAGGTATTGTATGAAGCTTGTAGTGATCGGAGCCCAGTGGGGCGACGAAGGAAAGGGGAAGATTGTCGATTATCTATCGGAGGAGTCTTCCATCGTGGTCCGGTTTTCCGGAGGTGCCAATGCAGGGCACACCATAGTCGTAGGCGAAAAAGTTTACAAACTTCATCTCATACCATCAGGTATTGTGAACCCGGACAAGACTGCAATTCTCGGTTCCGGAATGGTTATTGACCCCGAATCCATGTTTAAAGAACTGGAAGGGCTGGAAGCGGAAGGCCTTGACTGTAAAGGGAGAATCCTTGTCTCCGACAGGGCTCACATCGTTCTCCCCCGATACCGTGATATGGATGTGGAGATTGATAAAAGCAGAAAAAACCCCATAGGCACTACCGGCCGGGGCATCGGAGTCACCTATGCTTTAAAATCCTCCCGGGACGGATTCCGGGTGGGCGATATGTATGATGAAAATCGCTATGCCATGCTTGAAGAGGAAGACAGAAGATTCCTCGATCCCTTTAAAGAAAAAATGAGAGATATGGTTTGCAATATTTCACAGTATCTCTATGAAAATAAAGACAAGAATATCCTGTTTGAGGGTGCCCAGGGAGTTCTGCTCGATCTGGACAGCGGAACATACCCTTATGTTTCATCCGGCTATTCCAGCAGCGCCGGCGCGGCAATGGGAAGTGGTATCGGACCGCGACAGCTCGACAGGATATACGGCGTTTTCAAAGCTTATTCCACGAGAGTCGGCAACGGACCCTTTCCATCGGAGTACGACAGGGAAAGAGATGGAGATCTGGGCGATCAGATTTTGAAAATCGGACAGGAATTCGGAGTCACGACCGGACGGGCAAGAAGATGCGGTTATCTGGATCTTGTGGCACTGAAATATGCCTGCTGGTCAAACTCTATCGATTATCTGGTTATGACTAAAATCGATATTTTCGATTCATTCGACGAAATAAAAGTCTGTACCGGTTATGAGATCGATGGGGAAGTGACAGATGTGCTTCCTGCGAGAATTGATCTCATGGCTAAAGCCAAACCTGTCACCAGAACTTTCAAGGGCTGGAAGTCCGACCTGACGAAATGTTCATCATATGAGGAACTGCCTGGTGAAGTAAAAGACTATATAAGCTTCATTGAAGATTATGTTGAAACTCCCATAGGAACGGTTTCAGTCGGTCCTGACAGAAATCAGACATTTAACAGAGTTCAACCCTGGGGTTAACAGAAAATAAGGCAGGAACAACCCTCCGGATGATTCCTGCCTTTTTTTTCAGTCAAAGGCCTCTCGGTATTCTTCGTAGAGATCCCGGAATGGTTCCAGAGCCCGCGGAAGCAGTCCGTTAACCCAACCGAGAAAAAGACCGTAATTCGTAATGAAAACGCCTTTCCTGCGAATCCTTTCCAATCGGTCCATCATTTTCTCTCTGTTGATCATGCAACCTGCGCAATGGATGACCATATAATACTTTTCCAGATCCTCATCGGATGGTAGCGTTCTGGTAAAATCGAATTCCACATTGGAGTGAACAAGCTGGCGGAAAAGTCTGGGAATCCTGACAGTCCCTATGTCGTCTGCCTGTCTGTGATGAGAGCAGGATTCCATAACGAGAATACGGCCTCCCTCAGGTGTCTTTTTCAGGTTGATTATCCCTTTGATAAATTCTTCAAGATCCCCTTTTTTTCTAGCGAAAAGTATGGAAAAGGAAGTAAGCAGCTGATTTTCGGGGATATCGGCGGCAACTTTATGAAAAACCTGGCTGTCGGTAATCACCAGTTTTGGTTTCTGGATGAGATTATTATAAAAAGAGTACAGTTCTCTTTCCTTAACGACCAGGGAAGCGCAGTCTTTATCCAGAAGATCCCTTATGGTTTGAACCTGAGGCATAATGAGACGGCCTTTCGGGGCGGCAAGGTCAATGGGCGTTACAAGAACGGCCAGATCTCCTTCATCGACCAGACCTTCGAGAGGTGTCATTTCGGGTATCAGTTTTTCCTTCTGTTCTATCAGCAGGTTTCTCAACTGTTGGGCCCCTTCGCCCGTCAGATTGTTGACTTTGACTTTGGGAACAGGCGAAACCAGTTCGACTTTCTCAATATTTGCAGGACAGTCGCTGTGAGTCAGGACACAGACAAGGGGAGTTCGGCTGTTTTTGATTAGCAGCTCTTTCAGAATCTCTTTTTCTTCTATCGTAGGCGCCTTGTCCTGAGGTGTGACAAATATATTAATAGCCGATGCTGCGGATGATTCCAGAGTTTTCATAACCCGCATTTTTCCCAGCTCGCCTTCATCGTCGAGACCGGCTGTATCGGTTATGGCTACGGGACCGAGAGCCCCGAGCTCCATCTGTCTTGTAACGGGATCAGTTGTCGTTCCCGGAGTGGAGGAAATAATTGAAATGTCCTTCTCGAAAAGAGTATTCATCAATGAGGATTTTCCCGCGTTTCTTATGCCTATCAAGACGATTCGCGTCGATTCCGCAAGTGCTGTAGCCATTATATGTCCTTATTTTCCGTATTTTCAAAACTCATGTCCCTGTAGGTTGTCAGATTCTCAGTTCTGAACCAATTATCAAGGAACGCTTCTGTCAGATCAGAATTCTCAGAAAGGATTTTTTTAACATCCTCAAGGCTTTCGGGTTGTTTCATTCTGATCAGCTCTGACAGTTCCTTAGTCCTGCTATATCCGATGACATTCCGCAACGTGTTTATGATGGCGGGAGAAGCCGCGAGATTTAATTCAATTCTGCGTGTATCTATTGTTAAGCCGGGGAAAAAACGGCTGTTGAGCGATACAAGACTTTTTTTCACTGATTTGTGTATGGCAATAAATGCTTCGGCGATAAAGGGAAGATAAGCATTGAGCTGCAACTGACCGGCACCGGCATAATCTTCAATTTTGGCGCATTCGTGCTTAATGGAAACTGACAGGCCGCTGACAAACTCAAGAATAACCGGGTTCGCTTTATATGGCATGATAGTCGAACCGTACTGCAGTTCTTTATGAATCAGTTCTCCGCTCAGGGATGAGGTGTATAGCAACAGATCTCCAGTCATTTTTCCCAGATTCAGCGCCAGAAGACGAATGCCTGACGCAACCTCACCAAGAGTATCCTGATTGCTGACAGCATCGGTCAGGTTCTGACTGCGGCAAAGGGGAAGATCGGTGATTTGCCTCAGGTTCTGTTCGGCTTTGTAAACATATTTTCGCGGCGCACTGAAACAGGTTCCCATGGCGGTACCGCCCAGCGGGATTGACCGGAGCCGCTCCTTTAATTTATGAAGCCTCCAGCGGTCCCTTTCAATGGCTCCGGCCCAGGAGGCGAAGATCTGTCCCAAAGTGATAGGCAAAGCATCCTGGAGCTCTGTGCGCCCTGTCATCAGCACGGTTCCATATTTCTGTTCCAGATGAACTAGCGTCTCCTGCAAACTGATAACAAGTTCTTCAATTTCAAGCAGCTGTCTGTAAACCATTATAATCACAGCCGTGGAAAAAGTATCGTTGGTAGATTGAAACCTGGCCAGGTCATCAAGCGGATCCAGACCCGGTTCTTCTGTTAATACACAGACCGCTTCGTTGAGGTTCATATGGAGTGATGTTCCCGCTCCACCCTGACTGAGAGGTAGTTTGAAAAGCAAATTATGACTTCCGTCGATAATTTCATCGAGAACAGTCATTAATTTATTGAAAAGAGCGGCATCGTAAATATTGAAGCAAGTCTGCTGGGCGGAAATCGCGGCTTTCTTGACTTCCGCATAAGCTCTGATCAGCTCGGGGGGAGTCTGTTCTGTTCCGAAAGATTCTATAGCTTTTTCTGTTTCCTTCATTCTCAAAGGTAAATATCCCTCTCTCCGTTTTTCACTCTTTCGATTGAATCTGAAATTAATGTCCCTATTTCTCCGGAACCCGCATCCGCGGTAATTTTATCGATCAGGTTGAAACCTTTTTTCTTCAAATTTTCAGGAGCGTAATCACTCAGGTATTCGGCGAAGGATACAAGTCCGTTGGGCATACAGAAATGTTTAATCAACCCGGGCTTGGCCAGATCCATAAAGTCATTACCGACTCTTCCTTTTCTGTAGCACCCGGTACAAAAAGAAGGTATGAAACCTCCGTCAGTCAAATCGTTGATGACTTCTTCCAGGGAACGGTGATCTCCCAGAGAAAACTGCTTGTTTTCTTCTTCTCCCGTCAGGGAATAGCCTCCGGGAGTCGTTCTTGAGCCAGCTGAAACCTGGCTGACTCCATATTGAAACAATTCATTCCGGATGTCTTCCGATTCTCTTGTGGAGAGGATAATTCCCGTATAGGGCATGGCTATTCTGATAACAGCGACGATTTTTCTGAAATCGTCATCGGAAACCGGGAAAGGTACTTCCTCGGAAATCGCCGAACCCGGAGCGGGCTCCAGCCTGGGGACGCTGACCGTATGGGGGCCGCATCCGAACTTCTTTTCCAGATCCGCGGCATGTTCCATAAGCGCTATCACTTCAAAGCGATAGTCTGCCAGTCCGAAGAGAACACCGACTCCCACATCATCAAGGCCCGCTTCCATGGCTCTGTGCATAACATTAAGCCGGTATGAATAGTCGCTCTTTTTACCGGTCGGGTGATAGATTTTATAGAGTTCGGGGTCATAGGTTTCCTGAAAACAGGTATATGTACCGATATTGGCTTTTTTGAGAGTCTTAAAATCCTCAATATCCATAGGAGCTATTTCCACATTGACTCTTCTGATCCGCGATCCATTGACCTCGGCGCTGTAAACGGCTGCAATGGCATCCAATGTATAGGAAAGAGGGTAGTGTCCCGATTCTCCCGAAAGAAGCAGAACTCTTTTGTGCCCTTCTCTGATGAGTGATTCCGTATCCTGCCGGATCTGATCCATATTGAGTTTGATTCTGTGGATATCTTTATTGGCAGCTCTGAAGCCGCAGTACAGGCAGTTGTTGGTACAATGATTCCCCGCATACAGCGGAGCGAATAAAACCATTCTTTTGCCGTAAATTTCTTTCTTTACATATGATGCTGTACTGAGAAGATGATCGATGCTCTCTTTGTCATCTACGGCCAGAAGCTCCGCGGCTTCTTCAGTGGAAAGACCATTGAGAATTTTTCCTTTTTCCAGAATTTCTTCAATTCTGGTTTTCGAAGGTTTTGCAACCCGTGATAGATTCCGGATCCTGTCGTAATTGAGAAAGGTCTCAGTCTGTATTGCCGCTTTCATCATTCTCCCTGTATGTTGTCAGCATGGATTTGACTTTCAAGCCGGGCAATCTACCCAGTTTGCCGGTCAAAGCGCCGATCTGATCCGTTGTGCCTTCAACGATCAAAGAGATGATTTGGATATTTTTGTCAGTAAAAGGGAGCCCTTGTCTGGCTCTGATTATATCGTGATAATCAGAAAATATGGAATTCATTGTGCAAATGGAATCCCTGTTATCCGCCAGAATAGCCACTATTCCGATTCTCTTTTCCATCAGTTCTACCTCTGGATCAGTATTTTTGGATTTTCCTTAAAGAGAATGAATCCTCTTCTCAGAATATAAATAAAATAAATAAATATTTATTTATTGTCAATGCCAGCCGGCTGAATTCAGCCGGCAAAAAATAACTCAGCCGCGGTTTCTGGTAATAATCCAGAGACCGGAAAGCGCTACCAGCTGAGGCGAAAGACCTTTCAGCCAGATGAGAAAATCCGGTTCCCCGAAACCGCCCATGAAATAGTTCATGACAATATAGACGATCCAGAAAATGAAAATCACCAGAAGCGACAGGGATAGAATCCTGCTGGAAGTGCCTGTAAAGAGGGACGCGAGAAGGAGAACACCCGCAACAAGCTCAAGAACGGCGAAGAGAATGGGAATTATATCGTTACTCTGACCGAAAAGTTTGTTAACCGAACGTCCGAAATTCGCCAGATCGGAGTTATAATTGATGATTCCGACGAGACCGAAAGTGATAAACATCAGTGCCAGACTGAGCTGCAGAAATAACATAGAATTTGCTGATCTTTTCAAGATAAACCTCCGTAATTGACTATAAATGTAAACTTTCTATGCTTTTTAGTCCATGAAATTACGGATTATTGAGTCTATGTCATCCTGGTCCGCATCGGCTTTACGTTCGTAAGCCAGTTCGCGGTTGACTTCTCTCAGCTTTTTCAGAAGGCTGTAAATAATAAGCATCAGAATTTTGTTTCCCGCTCTCGGGTGATTTCTAATAAAATCTATCAATCCTTTCCGGCTGATTTCCAGAAGCAGCGTCTCTTCTGTACATGTGACGTTTGCTGTCCGTTTTACTTCGGTGAAAATACCGGCTTCGCCAAAGACCTCCCCTGAGCCGATCGTGGATATATAAGCTTCTGTCTCTTCTCTTTCCCGAACTGTTACTTTGACATTTCCGGAGATTATGGCGTATATAGCCTGATTGACTTCACCCTGTACAATGATTTTTTCATCAGTACCGTAGTATTGAAATGATGAAACTTTAATCAGTTCGTCCAGTTCTTCAGTCGTCAGAAAGCGAAAAGTCAGGATTTGCTCAATTTTTGATTTTAATTCGCTGTTAAGTGATATTTCTTTCATATTAATTATTTTAAGCTATCTGATGGTCTTTTAGGAGGAAATCTCGCAGTCCTATAGGAAATATCCCTATATACAGTCGTTCTCAAAAGGTTAATAATATAATTATGGACAATAAAAGGGAAATATTTCTTGAGAAACAGATCAACCTCTATTCCGAACTGATTAATGATCTGGAGAATTCCAATATCAACAGGAAACAGAGAAAAGATCTGAAAAATTTCCAGGACTTGTACCGTCAATATATTAGAGAATATAAATCACTAATAGGCGGACATAGAGATGTCCGTGTTAAAATTTGATTTTGACCGGTAATTTACAGTAGATTCAGCTCACCATATTCATTTCCTTCAGGATCATACTATCCTCATTTCAGTTAGATGAACCTCTAAAGCATTTCAGGGCTTGCCAATAAGATCTTTTTCCAATATAAAGGCTATTGCTGTCTAAAGACAGACGCAGTTCGTAACCATCCTGCGAAACAAAACTAGGAGTTTTTATGAGTAATTTAATGGTTTTTATGATCTTTGCGATACTGAATTTCGCATTGATCGCCCTGTCGTTCCGTTTCTGGGGCAAAAGGGGCATTCTGGCATACATTGTCATCAGTGTCATCGCCGCCAATCTTCAGGTCAACAAAGGAGTCATGTTCGATTTCGGCTTTTTTCAGCTTGAAGCAACCCTGGGTAATGTCATGTTTGCGGGGATCTTCCTGGCAACAGACCTTCTGAACGAAAAATACGGCTACAAAGAGGCCCGGAATGCCGTTCACATTTCAATCTTTGCCAATCTTTCCTTTGTGCTTATTATGTTTATTTCGACCATCTTCAAAGGTATGGCTTACAGTTCCGATTTCAATCAGGCACTGGATCTGTTTTTCTCAGTAAACGGGGGAACGCTCAAAGCCGTGCTGGTCGGTAACGCTGTCTACTTTCTCAGTCAGAGTCTGGATGTTTTTATTTATGCGAAAATCCGTAACTGGAACAGTTCAGTCAAAACCTTATGGTTGAGAAATAACGGGTCCACTTTTGTCTCGCAGCTGGTGGATACAGTTCTGGTGAATCTGGGATTCGCTTTAGCGGGGATATTCCCTATGGAGATTGTAGGTTCAATTATCATTACGACTCTTGTCGTAAAGTACATCGCAGCCTTACTGGACACACCTTTTCTCTACCTCATGAATCTGATCAAGGTGGGAGATCGGGAGCCGGAACCGCAATTAGCATAATCAAAGAGGGATAAAAAAGGGAGAGCCGTCATGACTCTCCCTTTTTTCAGTAGTTTTTGTCAGCGAAATCGACCCAGCCTCCCGCTTCGACGAGTGAGCGGTCGAAGTCGGAAATCTCAAAAGGTACTTCCAGCGATTCTGTTCCGGTAGTAAAGGTGAATTTACTACCGGCGAAGTCTGTTTTCAGTTCTGTCTCCTTACCCGAGAAGGTGCTGAAAAGTTTCTCTATCTGATTCTTTTCCAGAGGAACAGCCATCATTCCGCAGTTGAACATATTCTGTCGGAAGATTCTGGCAAAATTTTCGGCGATAACAATATTAATGTCATTCACTTCAAGAGCCCAGGGGGCATGTTCTCTTGATGAGCCGCATCCGAAATTTTCTCTTGTTACAATTACCTTTTTTCCAGGAAGGTCAGATTCCGAATCGAAACCCTCCATGTTCAGGTCTTCCAGGAGATAGGGCTTCAGGGCGTCTTTTGTAATTTCAGTGAGATACTTGGCCGGTATGATTTCATCCGTATTGATATCGTTTCTGTCGAGAAAGAGGATTTTTCCATTAAAGTCTTTCATTCATTTCTCCTTCTTAATCCAGGTAGGCTCTTGGATCGGTAATATATCCGGCAATGCCGGCGGCTGCTGCAGAGGCGGGGCTCATAAGGTGTACCATACCGCCTTTTCCCATCCGACCGTTGAAATTCCGGTTGGTCGTTGAAGCGCAGACTTCCCCTTCGGCCAGAACTCCGTTGCTCATTCCCAGACAGGCTCCGCAAGTGGGGTTCGTCACACAGAAACCCGCATCCATGAAAATGTCTATAATGCCTTCCTTAACAGCTTCTCTATATACTTTCGGAGTCGCCGGAGCCAGTATGCCCCTCACGGAAGAATTCAGTTTTCTGCCTTTAAGCACTGCGGCGGCGGCTCTTAAATCTTCTATCCGACCATTTGTACAGCTGCCTATATAGACCTGATCAACAGGAGCTTTCTTCATATCAGTTACATTTTTAACCTGATCCGGTTTAAAGCCGAATGTGGTCACCGGTTCTAGCTTGCTGATATCCAGTTTTAAAACTTTGGAATACTCGGCATCACTATCGGACATCCACTGGCTGTAGTCTTTCAGGGCTTCATCTTTACTGGAGTACCCATCTTTGATAAATGGCCAGAGATAATCTACAGTCGTTTCATCGGGAGGACAGATCCCGCAGGTTCCGCCCGCCTCGATAGCCATATTGCAGAGAGTCATTCTCTCTTCCATGGATAAATCCGCGATTACGGAACCGTCGAATTCAATGACATGATCCGTTGCGCCGTTGACTCCCAGCTGGGAGATAACATGGAGGATGATGTCCTTGGCATAAACGCCTTTGGCTCTTGTACCGGTCAGCTCGACTTTAAGTGTTTCGGGTGATTTAAATGCGCATACGCCTTTGAGGATGCCCACTTCGAGGTCTGTCGTGCCAACTCCCGCTGCGAAGGCTCCGAATGCTCCGTGGGTACATGTATGGGAATCTCCCATTATAATCGTATACCCGGGTCTGACATATCCTTTTTCGGGAAAAAGGGCATGACAGACTCCGTTCTGGCCCACATCGAAAAAATCCTTAAGATCCAGATCCCGTGCCCACTCCCGCATGATTTTTGCCTGCTCGGCTGTTTTGGAATCTTTTGAAGGGGTTACGTGATCAATGACAGCCTTGATCTTGTTCTTATCGAAAACTCTGTACTTGCCCCGGCTTTTTAAATCATTGATGGCGATTGGAGTCGTAATCTCATGACAGAAAACGGCATCCAGCTTTATTACGTTGATATCGCCCGAAGGGTTGTCCACCCTGTGGGAATCAAAAATCTTCTGAGCTATTGTTTTTCCCATTTTTTTCTCCCTCTACTAATCTTTAAATACCCGCGGCGGAGTAATAATCCATAAGGCTTCCAGCTTCTCTTCTCCCAGATTCCTGAGAATATGGGGAATATCGGAACTGAAGGAGAGACTGTCGCCTTTATTTAATATATGTGTTTCCGTGCCGTACAAGAGCTCTCCCTTTCCGGAAAGAATGATTCCGATTTCATTGCCCGGATGCCCGTATTCGATATCTCCTTTCTGACCACCGGGCTGAATCTCTATAAGCATGGTTTCAACTTCGCAGTTTCCCGTTCCTGTTTCCGAATCAAGGATGGAAGCCAGCTGATAATAAATGACATTATTAAGAGTTAAACTGTTCCTCTGGGCCTCGTGGGTGATTTGCACTTTTCTTTTTTTCTTGTAATCTCTGAAAAGGTATTCGGGATCGATATCCAGGGCATCGGTGATAGCCATCAGCGTATCGACAGAGGGCGAGACTTTATTTCTCTCGATTTGAGAGACAAGGCTCTCGCTTACGTTGGCCTCGGCTCCCACTTCTTTCAGCGTCATACCCCGTCTTTCCCTGACAAGTCTGATCTTTTCTCCGAAACGGTAATTCAGGTTCTTTGGCATTACTTAAGCTCCTACAGTATTGTTAAAGAAGTGGTGCAAAAAAGTCAAATGGATTTCCCCAATTTTTTTTCAATTATTTTGTAACTTTTAATAGAATCAGTGTTTTTCTTTTTGAAAGCAGCAGGAAATTGGCTAATGCAATTACTCCTAGATTTAGATTTTTTTATTGTTTGTGGGGCCTTCCGGTTTTTCCTCCTTTTTCCGGAAGGCCCATTTTTTATTTCATTTTATTGCCCGGAAAGCTTCACTCTGATAAAATCTTCCCATGACTGTAAACGAAATCGTTGGCAAACTGACCGAAGCCCGGGAAGTTTATTACAATAGTGAAACCCCTCTGATGACAGATAGCGAATTCGATTCGCTTGAAGATCAGCTCCGTGAGCTGGATCCCCTCAATCCCTATTTCTCTTCAGTGGGAATTCTTCCCCTGACTGAAGAGGACGGTGGAAAAATCCGTCATGATATTCCCATGCTGTCCATGGGGAAGGCAAAAAATATCAGCCAGATCGAAAAATGGATGAAGAAGCTTGCCTTGCCGGAGGATCAGATTTACTGTCTGCAGCCTAAAATTGACGGCTTATCGGCGTCGTGCCGTTACAGAGGTGGCAAGCTCCTTTATGTGGCTACCAGAGGCGACGGTATGACAGGACAGGACATCTCCCATATTGCCGGCCATATGAATGATATCAGGGACTCCATCAGTTTTTCCTCCGGTGATATTGAAATCCGAGGAGAATTATATCTTCCGAAAAATACAGAATATGATACGAAGGGCAAACCGCTGAGAAACAATTGCGTCGGTCTCATTAATCGAAAAGAGGGACAGGATGACCTCAAGCATGTCCGCTTTGTCGCTTATCAGATCAGTGATAATTCTGTCAGTTCCACAGAGTCGGGGAAAATCGAGCTTCTGGCTGAAGAAGGATTTCATACGGTCACTTACAGCCGCGTTTCCTCCATTGAAGAAATAAATGATTATTATGAGAAATACATAGATGAAAACCGGGACAAATGGCTCTATGAAACCGATGGACTTATCGTCGCTGTAGACGATAACTCCATTCACGATGAAATCGACAGCCGCTGGGTTGTCGATCACCATCATCATTACGCCATAGCTTTCAAACCTCCCGCTGCTTTCAGAGAGACGACTCTGAAAGATATCGAATGGCAGGTGAGCCGCCAGGGGAATGTCGTTCCCGTTGCTCTTTTTGAGCCGGTCGTACTCGGAGGGGCGACACTCGAACGGGCGTCACTCCATAATTTTGCTTTTGTCGAGTCCCTGATGCTCAGGCAGGGAGACACGCTTGTGATCGAAAGGGCGAATGATGTCATCCCTTATGTTCGCTCCAATAAAAGCAATGTCGACAGGACAGCAGATCTATTCAGCAATTCCCTGATTCCCGATAATTGCCCTTCCTGCGGTAGGAAATTATCCGAATCGGGAGTCCATTTGAAATGTTCCAATGGAGAGTGCCCCGAACAGCTTATTCAGAAAATCATGTACTGGGTCAGGGAAGCGGAAATCGAACAGGTTTCGATCGGAACGGTAAGAGCTCTGTTCAATGCGGGAAAAATACGGAAGATCCGGGACCTCTATGATTTGAAAGAGGAAGACTTCGCCGATCTTGAAGGATTCGGGGATAAGAAAATTACAAATTTTATCCAGCAGGTTTCAAAATCCCGGGAGTTGACTCCGGCCGAACTGATCAGCCGCCTGGGTATTCCTCTTGTTCAGAAAAAGGCTTTGAAAAAGCTGAATATCAACACGATTGATGATTTTCTCACTTTTGACGACAACACCTACGTAATCGGCCAGAATATAATTGAATGGAAGAAGAATGCACTGAATAGAGAATATCTGGAAGAAATTATATCCGCTGTATCTTTAAAGGATGAGAGTACAGGAGAGTCCAAAGGGGCAGTCGCCATGACCGGAAAAGGTCCGATGGGGAGAAAAGAACTTGCTGCCCGGCTGGAAGAAATGGGCTATGAATTCGTCTCATCTGTGACGGGAGAAACAGATATCCTCCTCTGTGAGGATCCTTCTTCCGGCAGTTCCAAGCTTCAGAAAGCGGAAAAGCTCGGCGTGAAGCTCATGTCGTACAGGGAATTTTTCAGCTTATAACATTTTTCAGCCATTTTCCGGATTTCAATCGGCTGAATCCGAAAGTGAATTTGACAATTTCTTCCACTGACAGAGCCGCGTAGATAACCATCAGCGGGAGGTGGAAAACCAGACCCGTCAGTACAGCGGCCGGTACGGCTATGAGCCAAATCCCTCCCGCCTCCATATAAAGGCTGTACCGGGTGTCTCCTCCGCTCCTCAGAATTCCCACGATCATATGCCAATTGAAGATTTTAAAAGGCATGAAAAAAGCCAGTACCCTCAGAATGGATGTCACGCCGGCTTTAGCATCGGCGGAAATGTTAAAGAGAAGGGGAAGCAGTGAAGAGAGAGGAAACAGTATGATGCCCATAAGCAGTCCCAGAGCCGGTGCCAGGATTGCATAAGCATGGGCATAATAGACTGCCCGGGATTCTTCTCCCGCACCGATCCTGTTGCCGACCATTACGGCGCAGGCTCCGCTTGTTCCAAAGAAAAAGATCATAAACAGTTTGCTGATCGTATCGGAAATGGAAAAAGATGCCATTGCCTCCGTGCTGATTCTGGCGAAGACGAGATTGATTGCCGTTATCCCGAAAGACCAGAATATTTCATTGAGAATAACCGGAATCGAAGTCTGAAAATATTTTCTTATGTATGCACGGCTTATATGTAACAGATCGTCCAGCGACAGGGCAGAGGGATACCTGTTTCTGTAAATAAAAGTGATCAGAACAATTGTTTCCGCTGCTCTTGCTATGACTGTTGCTATGGCAGCTCCCCGGACTCCCAGAGCGGGGAAAGGACCGATTCCGAAGATCAGGAGGAAATTTAATCCTGTGTTGATGGCTATAGAAATGCCTGAAACGGCAGTTGTCAGTTTTACCCGTCCCGTGCTTCTTAAGGAAGCGGCATAGGAAAAGGTCACTGACGTAGCCAGATAGCTCATACCGACAATACGGAGGTATGAACTTCCCAGCCGTATGACTTCCGGGTCTTTGCTGTAGATGGAAAGTATGAACCTCGGAAAGAAAACAGCTCCGGAAGTGAAGAGCAATCCGGCTCCTCCCGCAAGAAGAAGACTGAGAGAAAGGGATTCTCTCAGACCTTTGATATCCCGGGAACCCCAGTACTGGCTTGCGAAAACGGAAGCTCCGCTGGTTATTCCGAAGAGTATCAGGACCAGCAGGAAAAAAACCTGATTCGACAACGCCACAGCTGCGATTTCCGTTTCTCCGAGCCGGCCGATCATTAAGGTGTCGATCATGTTCAGGCCGGACTGTATCAGATTCTGCAGGGCAAGAGGCAGGGCGATGGAAAGCATGGAGCGGAAGAAGAGTTTATCTTTGACGACTTCGGACAGCAGTTGATTCAGGTATTTCATAACTTCAGCTGAACATAGAACTTTGGCAATGCCTTGTCAAGGGAACGGTCAATTATAAAAAAACTGTTATATCTTGCCAAAAATCATCTATAGAGATATATTGCGAGAAGTGGATAATAAAGTTATGGGAGACTAAGTGGAACAGCCGCTATCGCAGTTAAATATTGGACAAAGTGCCGTCGTCACTTCAGTTAACGCCAAAGGTGAGGTGAAAAGGCGCCTGCTCGACATGGGGCTTTGCAGAGGTGTCGGTTTTACTGTAATCCGGATCGCGCCTCTCGGCGATCCCATAGTCATAAAAATCAAGGGTTTCGATCTTTCCCTTCGGAAAGAGGAAGCCGCCTCCATTCTCGTTGAAACTGAAATCAAAGACAATCTTAAGGGGCTGGAGAGAGAAAAGCTCTATTCGCCCGTTGATACTCTTCATAAAAACAGGCAGACGGATAGGAAAGAGATAAATGTAGCCCTGCTTGGTAATCCGAACAGCGGAAAAACCTCTCTTTTCAATTGCCTGGCTGGGGCTCATCAGAAGGTCGGGAATTTTTCCGGAGTCACTGTTGAAAAATATGAAGGTTTCGTTAAATACAAAGATTACAAAATCAATTTGATTGATCTGCCGGGGACTTATTCCCTGACGGCCTATTCTCCTGAAGAGGTTGTCGCCAGAAATTATATTATAGAAGAACAGCCCGATGTGGTCATCGATGTCATAGACGGGACGAATCTTGAGAGAAATCTCTACCTGACCACACAGATTATGGAGCTGGAGGTCGATGCTCTCTATGCCATAAATATGATTGATGAAGTGGAGAAGCAGGGGATAGAAATCGACATCCCGCAGATTCAGAAACTGCTCGGTTCCCATGTCGTCGCGACATCGGCATCAAAGCATATCGGTATGGATCTGTTGCTCGATCATGTCATTCGAGTTTATGAAGGGGATATAAACGTCTCTAAAAATAAACTCATATACAGCTTGCGGATCGAGGAACAGCTTGAGAAACTTAAGAATCTTCTTCAATCCGATTCCTGGCTGTCCAGCAGATACAATCTACACTGGCTCGCCGTGAAGCTTCTTGAGAATGATCAACTCGTTTACGAAACGGTTAAGCAGAGATCTATCTGGATCAGAGTCGAGAGAATCATTAACGAAACCATCGATATCTTTGAAAAATCCATCCACCGCGATCCCGATGTCGTTATTACAGAAGACAGGCATGCCTTCATCCGCGGGGCCATTCGGGAAACGGTTCAGATGCCTAATAAAGTCAAGAAGAACCTGACGGATTATATCGATGATATCGTTCTGAACAGGATACTCGGCCTCCCGATTTTCTTCGGAATAATGTGGCTTATTTTTCAGTTCACCTTTACGGTCGGCCAGTACCCAATGGACTGGCTCGATTCAATTTTCGCCTTTATAGCCGAAGGGGTCGGTACTTTGCTTCCCGGAGGATTTCTGAAATCCCTTATTGTCGACGGTATAATTTCCGGTGTTGGCGGAGTTCTGGTTTTCGTTCCCAACATACTGCTTCTGTTTCTTTCCATATCTCTTCTTGAAGCGACCGGGTATATGGCACGAGCCGCTTTCGTCGTCGACAAGGCAATGCATAGAATCGGCCTCCACGGAAAATCCTTCATACCGCTTATTACCGGTTTCGGCTGTACGGTCCCTGCCATTATGGCCTGCCGGACATTGAAAAATAAAGCTGACAGAATTGTCACCATGATGATAACGACCTTCATGAGCTGCGGAGCCCGGCTGCCCGTCTACATATTGCTCATAGGGGCTTTTTTCCCGCCTTCTCAGGCCGGGAATGTTTTGTTCGGCATTTATATGCTCGGAGTTCTGATTGCTCTTCTCTCGGCATTTGTCATGAAGAAGGTCGCCTTTCGGGATGAGTCGGAACCATTTGTAATGGAACTGCCTCCCTACAGAAAACCCAACGCTTCTTCCGTGCTCAGGCAGGTCGGATTCAAAGCGGGCATGTATGTCAAAAAAGCCGGCACGATAATACTCGGAGCCTCTATTCTCATCTGGCTTATGACAAATTATCCAGTCAGCCGGGATATCGCAGAGCATTATGAGTCGGTGAGGACCGAAATAGAATCCGATACCACTATGGGCTCCGCTGAGAAAAGGGAAATGACTGTTCTGGCGGAGAGAGAAGAAGCCGCAGCCCAAATGGAATATTCTTTGGCCGGACGGTTCGGAAAGCTGACAGAACCGCTTATCAAGCCGATTGGCTTCGACTGGAAAATCGGCATTTCCCTGACGGCCGGTCTGGCTGCTAAAGAAATCATAGTATCCACAATGAACACGATTTACTCTGTTCAGGACGGAGAGGGTACGAAGAGCCTGGCTTCGGATTTTAAAACCGCCACAGGATACACGACGGCAACAGCTTTGTCCCTTATGGTTTTTGTCCTTCTCTATGCGCCTTGTATGGCGGCCATCGCTGTTTTTCATAAAGAATCCGGCCGATGGAAGTATACGCTTCTCATGTTTGCCTACACCATGTCTGTGGCCTGGTTCGTGTCTTTTCTCGTATACAGATTAACACTTCTTTTCATTTAGACATGAAAACCTTCCTCTCTTTCCACTATAATTAAAATGGAAAACTGAGGGAGGTTTGCAATGACATCAGAATATCCGGAAGCCGGGTTCACCCGTATTAAAAAACTGCTTATCGATTTGTACGGAGATGACGGCGGCCGGACGCGATTTGATTTGCTTAAAGAAAAAGCCGATGCATTTCTGAATTCCCGTTCGGAGAAACAGATCCGGGATTCTCTCTCATTCGATCCGGCAAAACCCTACGAAGCATTAAAAGGCAAAATATTTGTAATCGCCTATCCCGATAACGTTTACACAGATAATAAATATCCATTGATGACCCTGAAGCGCACATTGAAGGACTGGTTTCCTTCAATCCGGGGCATGCATATACTGCCGGAAAGAACAATGAGTCATAATGACATCTGGCCGCAGGACATTTATCGTTTTTGTGATCACCTCAAAGCTAATTTGATTGTCAGAAAACTTCAGGAAGATGGAATTCTTGATGACAACAGAATCATATCAGATGATTATGAATCCCTGATCGGAAAATTCATGTCCGAATCTCTGCCGGAACTGGCCGGTGATGATATGGAAATTCTGAAAAAGGAGTTACCGGTCATTCTGGACGCAGCATGGAATTCCCATTTTAACGACGGAGGTTTCTCTCAGAAAACCAGAGCCGTCGTCGATCCGAGATTCGGGGAAAACAGACATCTGGAAGATCTCACTGGCAGTTTTTCAACCATGCTGGATTTCGTCGTTAATCATCTGGATATGGACAATGATTATCTTGAGGAATTTCGCCGCGGAAATAATGACGGGGAAGCTTTCGTCATTATATACAGAGATGAATACAGGCAATTAAAAGCCGATGGTGTTTTAAATAAAACGTTCAGACCCCGACCTTTCCCCCTCTTTACGGGAATGAGGAAATATCCCGTAACTGATCTGGATGGAAAGTGTCTCACACCGGACGAGTGTGCGGTCGAGATGAACCGCATTTTTACTGCTAATGATCTCGAGCCTCTGGATGAGAGACTCATCAGGTTCATGTCTATCTATTTCAAAATTGAAAACGACCAGGGGCTTACTTCTGAAGACAAACGCATATTCAATGCTTTTGAGCAATATGCCGCCGAAAAGAAAATAGATACATCAGCTTTCTGGGAAGATTCACAGATACAGGCGCGTCAGAAAGTTATTAATTACAAACGATTACCCGATATGGAAGCTCTTATGGAAGAATTCGGCCTCAGCATCAAATACGCCGATATCTTTATGAACGACAGCGATCATGTTTTCGGACGGGAGTTTTATATATACACGACTTTCAGTGAATCGCAGGCCGATGTGAATCCCTTAACCCTCGATGGGTTCAATATGATTGTAGAAGATCTTTTTCATCTTTTGTCGAGCGGTTCTCTGACCATGATGCGCATGGATGCCATTAAATATCTCTGGAAGGAAATAGGAAAGAAAAACTTCGATATGGAGGAAGGGAATAAGCTTATTGAAGTGATTCGCACTCTTATGAAGATCGTATCGCCATCCACACTTCCTCTCGATGAAATTAACAGTCCCGACCCGGTTGTCTATTCTATGGCCAGAGACGGAGGCTTCGCTTATCTGTTCGGACAGGTCAATGCCGTTCCTATAGCATTTAACGAAGGCTCTCTTGAGCCGTTGATACGTTTCAACAAAACCAGAAATGAACAATGTCCTGAAAATCTTCTGCCCTTTGTCATGCTCTCAACACATGACGGCCGTTCTGTTCAGGGGCTCGGAGTTCAGAGAAGCGATGGACATGTTTCAATCGGCCAATTCTACAACCTGAAAGACACTGTTGAATCGAGAGGAGGAAAACCGAAATTCAGAAGTGTCGCCAAAGGTGAAATCTCAGGAGACACCTTCCGGAAGGTTTTTACCGAAGCGGGATATGAAAAAAAGCTGGATAGACTGTCCGGACTTTTTGATCGGAACCTGATCGGCCAGGAAGATCTTTACAGGCTCAGGGACAATGACTGGGAAGAATCGGATCTTCTGGAGGAGATGGCCTCTATTCTGGATGAGGATGTAAGAGATTTGGCCGGTTCTCCAGCAGTAGATTATTTTATCCAATGGATAATATACGGCAGAACGGCTTATGAGCTCTGCTGTACGACCCGCTCCTCTTTTTCCCTGACCGACAGCTCGGGAAATACTCTTACCGAAGATGAAGAAGCGAGGAGGATGGTTCTGGCCCAGCTTTTTGTTCTCACCCAGGGGCAGGATGTTCCGGCTATTTACTTCAATGATCTGATCGGTCTGGAGAATGATTTCAAATCCTTTGAGCTTTCGGGTCGTCCCAGAGATCTGAACCGTCACAAAAACCGTCTGGATGAAATGGTTGATCTGATCAAAAATGATCCGTTCACCGGAGCCTACGTAGAAAAACTGAATGAAATCCTCAAGCTGAGAGCAGAGGACCGGTCTTTCGCTCCCGGAGAAGGTTCTTTCAGGTTTTCAGTTTTGAGCGATACGGTGTTCCTTCATCATCCCTGGCATTCGGGAGAACATTCTTTTATTGTCGGGAATATCGTGAACCGTGAGGAGACTGTAACACTTTCCGTTGAGGAGCTGGGGGATCGCGTAAGTCAATCTTTGACCGATCAGATTTCCGGTCGCATATATAAGGCTGAAGAGGGGCGTTTCCAATTATCTCTTGAACCGTACGGCTATTTATGGCTTAAATAAATACAATATTGTCCGAACTGGACTCATAGGTCTCGATAAAGTTTCTCAGGAGTGAAAATGATAAAAGGTGTTCTCTTTGATATGGATGGCGTCCTGGTGGATTCCGAATGGTTTATTTGTGAAGCTGCGGTACAAATGTTTGCTGAAAAAGGTTTAAAGGTTGAAAGAGATGATTTTCTCCCCTTTGTCGGAACCGGAGAAAACAGGTATATTGGCGGAGTAGCGGAGAAATACCGATTCCTGCTGAATATCGATGAAGCGAAAGAAAGAGTGTATTCTATTTATGGAGAGCTGATTAAAGGGCGGTTGAAAGCTTTGCCCGGTGTCTCTGATTTTATTGAACGATGCCGAAACCGCGGACTGAAACTGGCTGTCGCCACTTCAGCTGACAAAACCAAAATGAATGATAATCTGAGAGAGACCGGTTTAAGCGGGAATACCTTTGATGCTCTTGTAAACGGACTCGATGTAGAGCGTAAGAAACCTTTTCCGGATATTTATGAACTGGCTGCGGAAAAACTCGGACTGAAACCCTCCCAGTGTCTTGTTGTGGAAGATGCGGTTAAGGGAATTGAAGCCGGTCGAGCGGCAGGATGCAGAACTCTGGCTCTGACAACAAGTTTTACCGAAGATCATTTCTCCCAGGCCGACTGGATTGCCGGTAGTTTTATCGATGTGGGTGATGAAGTCATTTCCTGGTAGTTGTACGGCGTTCGGTGATCCGGAGCGGAAGATAAATTGTTTGAACAGGAGATTGCGGAGATTTGATTCTCTTCAGCAGAAGCTCAACCGCCAGTTTGCCCGATTCTTCCAGTGACTGATCGACAGTGGTAAAATCCATATAATCGGAAGTGTTTGTTCCGTCAAAGCCTAATAATCCCATCTCCTCCGGTATGGATATATCCAGTTTCTTTGCAATTTTAATTACGGCAACGGCGAGAAAGTCTGTCGTTGCAAAAACCGCTTCGGGACGAAAGCTCCTTAAAAGTTCTTCTGCAGCGATAAGAGACTGCGCCATGTCATTGGAACCATAGCCGATGTTTTCTGAAGACAAAACCATGCCTTTTCTGTTCAATGCCTGCCTGAAACCGTCTACACGCATCACATTGGGATGAACATCGATACCCTGTTCGTTTTCAGTCAGTACGGAAAAAGACTTGTATCCCGATTGCAGAAGGAAATCCGCGGCCATCTCTCCGCCTTTTATATTGTCGATACAGACTCCGGAAAAGCCTTCTTCTCCGAACTCGACAAATACAGTCGGCATTTTCTTTTCCTTCAGTAATTTCAAGGTTGTTGATTCAAATTTTCTGCTCAGGACGATCAATCCGTCGAGTCTATGAGCCAGGCCGGGGGATTGGAGATAACTCTCTACTTCCTCAAGTGTTTCCAGGCTGATAATGACAAGCTCGTATGCCGCTCCCCGGATACCTTCGCTTATCCCTCTCAGTCTGTGGACAAAAGAAGGGTGGGTGAAGTAAGGGGTTATAACCCCTATGCGTCCGACTTCTTTCCTGGCCCTCTCTCTGGCTTCGGCCTTGGGTGTGAATCCCAAAGCCTTCATGACCGAGAAAACCTTCTCCCTCGTTGAAGGACTGACTTTCTCCGGGCGGTTGAGAACTCTGGATACTGTTGCTATAGAAATTCCCGCTTTTTCCGCTACATCGTATATTGTTACAGCTTCTTTTTTATCCAAACCCTCTATTGACATTGGCCTCACCGCGTTTTAGTATATGAAACAGGTACTATGAAAGCACTTACATTGTTAATTTCTTTATAATCCACATATCTCTTTTTGGAAAGAGTAAAATGGATTCGGAGCAAAAAGAATGTGGACAGATGAAAAAATTCTCGAAAAAATCAAACGCGATGTCCTTGCGGCATATAAAGACAGCAAAATATATCCGGAATTTGAAAAAGGTCTCAATGCCCGGTTCCCATCATTATGGAAGAACTATTTTGAACTGTACGGCCACAGATTCGACTGCCTTTATCAACTGGAAGATCTCATCCGTATGGTTGCCGAAGAGTATGCTAAAAGGGCAAATCTGTCTCACAATGAAAGAACAGCATGGTTTGAGAAAAAAAATCCCGTCGCCATAATGCTGTATGTGGATCTGTTCAATAAAAATCTCTCGGGACTTGAAAAGAAACTGGATTATTTTAAGGATCTGGGCGTGACAGCCGTTCATCTGATGCCGCTTTTCCGATCACCTGAGGGAGATAATGACGGCGGATATGCCGTCAGCGATTACAAGCAGGTTCAGCCTGATCTGGGAACAATGGAGCAGCTTTCCGACATAGCCGGTAAAATGAGGAAGAGAGGAATTCATCTTATCGTTGACTTTATTCTCAATCATACTTCCGATGAGCATCTCTGGAGCCGGAAAGCCCGTACGGGATATCCTGATTACAGAGATTACTATTATATATTTGACACCAGAGAGGAAGCTGACGAATACGACAGGACTTTGAGAGAGATTTTTCCCTCTGTCAGAAAAGGGAGCTTTACCTATCTTCCGGAAATTGAAAAGTGGGTCTGGACCACATTTAACAGTTTTCAATGGGATCTCAATTACAGTAATCCCGCAGTTTTCAGAGATATGAGTCATCAGATGCTCTTCCTGGCTAACAGAGGCGTTGATGTTCTGCGTCTGGACGCCCTTGCCTTCACCTGGAAGGAAAAAGGTACCGGCTGCGAAAATCTACCTAAAGCTCATACTCTTATACGGCTTTTTAAAAATGTCGCGGCCATTGCCGCGCCCGGACTCTCTTTTCTATCGGAAGCCATTGTTCATCCCGATGATGTCGTCAAATATATCTCACCGGAAGAGTGTGAGCTCTCCTACAATCCCCTCCAGATGGCGACAACATGGGAAGCTCTTGCGACAAGAAATACCTCTTTGCTTCAAAAAACCTTTTCTCCCAGATTCCACATTCCCGAAACCTGTCGGTGGGTCAACTATATTCGTTGCCACGATGACATAGGATGGACTTTCTGTGATAACGATGCGGCCAGCCTGGGTATAGACGGATATGGCCATAGGAAATTTCTCAATGCTTTTTATACGGGGCGTTTCGAAGGTTCCTTTGCTTCGGGCGTCCCTTTCCAGGAGAATCTGGAGACTGGTGATGCCAGGATATCCGGAACCCTGGCTTCAATGGCCGGCTTGGAAAAAGCGCTTATGTCCGGAGATTCCGATGAGGTAAAGATGGCTCTGGACAGAATCAGGCTTCTCTCCGGTTTTCTGTTGTCTCTTCCGGGGATTCCTCTGATTTACAGTGGCGATGAGCTCGCTGTTTTGAATGATTATTCCTATCTGGATAATGAAGAGCACAGAAGCGATTCGCGATGGATTCACAGAATGCCTTTTCCCTGGGATGCACTCGAGCAGGATAAAAAGAGCCCCGCCATGCAAATCCTCGAGTATACAAAGAAAATGATACGCCTGAGAAAAGACTTGTCTCCTTTCCGGGGGACAATGGAACTGATAGATACGGGAAGCACAAATCTGATCGGGTTCCGTCTGACAGATGGCAGCAGTCATCTCATCATTATCGCCAATTTCACTGAACGTCCGACTCCGGTCCGACTCAATACGCTCAGGCTCTATGGCGGATCGTATTACTTCGAGGACCTGCTATCTAATGAATCTTTGGATTCGGACATCGATGTTAAGCCTTATGGACTGCTATGGCTTCAAGAGGTGTTTAAATAATGAATACGAAAGAGTGGATCATCGAACAGAGTGATTTCTCAGATCATAGTAAAAACGGATTGATGGAAAGTCTATTCACCATGGGCAACGGCTTTCTCGGGCTCCGGGGAAATTTCCCCTTAATTCCCTCTGCTGAGGAGAAGGGGACCTTTATAAATGGTTTTTTTGAATCCGGTCCCATAACCTACGGAGAAAAAGCTTACGGATATGCCGATAACTGGCAGACTATAGTGCCTCTTCCCGAAGGTAAAAATGTTGAATTTGAAGCGGACGGCTTGCCTCTCTTTGCAGAAGGACTCTCTTCCGGCAATTTATACCGTCAATTGAACCTGAAAGAAGGTTCCACACATTGGTCTTTTACACTTCAGGACCGGAAAGGCAGGAAATACAAAGGCAGGATATTAATTCTGATACCTTTCAATACCAGAGGTGTCGTAAGGTTCCAGTGGAGAATCTCTGCACCTGACAGCGTCAAAACCCTGGTTATAAAAAGCTCTGTTCAGCCAGAAAAGAAAGAAGGGACTGAAACAGATGATCCCCGGCTTCCCGGACATTTTGACGGTTCTACCTTAACCGGAAGTCTTCTCGAAAATAAAGAGCATTCCCTATACGCTTTGCACGCTCAGGGAAGCGGTCTTTCGGCATATTGCTCTATGGATAACAGAGTGGATGGACTGGCGGGACTGAAGGTCAGAAATGAATCCAATCATACCGGTCTTCTGGAGATTATCGAAGGGAGCCCCATGGGAGAGGTGACCCTGGAAAAAACGGTTTCATACAATTTCGGACCAGCCGATGACTCCGGCCCTGTCATAGCCGGTCTTTTGAAAGAACTGGAATCAGTTGCCCAGCACACGACAGAAGAGCTAATGGCCGGCCATAAGGCATTTATGGAGCTCTTCTGGAAGAATTCTGATGTCCTCATTGAAGGGGATTCTGAAGCTCAGCTCAGTCTCCGCTACAATTTATTCCAGCTTCTGCAATCGGCCGGCAGGGATTCGAGGAGTTCGATTGCCGCGAAAGGCTTGAGCGGATCCGGTTACGAAGGTCATTATTTCTGGGACGCTGAGACATATGTTCTTCCCTTTTTCATTTATACCAACCCCGATGTAGCCAGAAGCATGCTGAAATACAGAATCTCTATCGTACCCGCAGCAGAGAAAAGAGCGGGAAAACTCAGTCACAAAGGCATCCTGTTCCCCTGGAGGACCATAAACGGAGAAGAGTGCTCAGCCTATTATCCCGCCGGTACAGCCCAGTACCATATTAATTCCGATATAGCTCTCGGACTTGCCAGTTATATTGATGTAACAGGCGATGATTCTCTTCTGAACGAAGGGGGAGACAAGCTCCTTGCCGGAACGGCCCGGTTCTGGTGTGATCTGGGAACATATGTGGACGGCAAAGGCTTTTGTTTCCACAGTGTGACAGGTCCTGATGAATACACAGCCATAGTCGATAATAATTATTTCACGAATCTCTGCGCCCGTGAAAACCTCAGATCAGCAGCACGTTTGCTGGAAAACAGAGTAGATGAAGAGGAAAGGCTTTCCTGGATAAGGCGGGCCGATGAGATCTACCTCCCGGAAGAAGGAGGCGTGACTCCCCAGGATGACAGTTTTCTGGAGAAAGAGAAGTGGGATTTCGCCAACACCGATAAATCCTCATATCCTCTTCTCCTTCATTATCATCCTTTGAGCATTTACCGGAAACAGGTTCTGAAACAGGCTGATGTGATAATGGCTCAGGCTCTTTTCCCTTCAGAGCTTTCAAAAGAGCAGATGAAAAGAAACTTTGATTATTATGAACAAGTCACGACCAGGGACTCATCTCTCAGCGCCTGCGCTCAGGGAATCAGCGCATTTCATCTGGGTTACGGCGATCTGGCGTGGGAATATTTTAATGAGACTCTCCATACAGATAGAAAAGATCTTCACGGTAATGTCTCTCACGGTCTGCATACCGCGGCAATGGGCGGTTCCTTCCTTATGATAATAAAGGGGTTTTTAGGACTAGAGTCACATCCCGGTTCTTTTTTCTTTAAACCGGCTTTGCCCGATAGACTTAAAAGCATTTCTCTTCAGCTGAAATTGAAGGAGAGTACTCTGAGGATCGTTCTTGAACAGAAAAGAGTTCTCTATAAATCGGTTTCCGGAACTGCGGAGTTCTTTCATTACGGGAAGAAGATCAGGCTGGATGAGGAGAAGGAAGAAAGCTTTTTGATTCCGGAAAGAGTATCTGTTGAATTTACTCTTTTCAGACCGAAAACCTGACAGAAAACGGTTATTCCCATAAAGCGATTCGACTCCCTTTTATCTTTCAAATGAGAAACGACTCAATAAACCTTACATGAAGCTCTGTAAAAAGAACAGATCAGGGGTTGTTGAAAATTACCCTTCTGGCGACAATGGAGGACTTCTGGCTAACCGATAGAAGTCTTCTATACCCAAGTGACATTCCGAAAGAAAGAGCTCTGGAGCTGTAATATTGATGAGTCTTTCCGGAACTGCCAAAATACCGAACAACAGTAGATCGATTTTTCTCATTATTGAAAAAAAAATTATATAATAGAAATAGATGAAGATACCGGAAAAACTGCCCGATCTGTTTATATCAGGGATCGAAGAGCTGTCTATTGATGCCTCAAGCATCATCTATATGCTTAAAATCGGAATCTTCGGATATGCGGCGGCGGAGATTACTTTTTTTGCCTGTCCCTGTATTCTTGAGGAAGTGGGATGGCCGGGACTTCCGGTCAATATTGTTCCCGAACCTCAGGAAATCATGACCAACGATGAAACTGTTCTCTATGTATCCCGACAGAAAAATATACCGCTTATGTCGGAAGATCTGGAAATCCTTGCGGAAGCCGATAAAAAAAGTATCCCTTATTTTAATACTCTGATGATTTTAAATTACCTGTTACTCAGAGGAAGAGTTACCAGGAAAGAATATCCGGAATATTACGAACGGCTTAAAGAAATTTCCCGTTACAGCCGCGAAGTCCTGGATTACGGGGAAAAAATCAGAATTCTTGTTGAACATACATTCTATCAAAAATGGACGCCGACGCCGAAGCCGAATGAATAAAGAGCGCTGGTTTGGGATTGAAGGGTATGAAAATCTGCAAAGATCTCATATCTATCCATATGAAGCCCGGCCTTTATATTCAATTCGCCGAAAGTTATGGAAGGGAAAAGAACAGCACCCCCTCTGATTTCAAAAGAAAGGGGTTTAACAGGATATGTGTAAATTGCCGAACCGAGGGATATTCCTGTACGTTGAAGGATACCCATAAAAAAAGCTCCTTCCAGATAGAAATCCATCGCAAGATAATCGGTCTGAAAGAACGCCAGATTTATGCCCGTGGTGAGAAAGTGGAGATAACCTGAATCATCAGCCATAAATCTGTATTCGATTTCTGGTCCCATATGATTGACAAACTTTCCTGTTATGCGTGTCATGGCTCCGAAAGTGGAGAATGCTTCATTAAATGTCCCACCGCCGTATATGGCGAAATGATAGTTTTTTCTGGTCTTGTTTAAAGCTTTCACTTCTTCTTCTGTACCATTGTCAATGGCAATGAAACTGGTGCCTTCTCTGTAGGATGAAAGTTCATAAGGGTAGGGCGCGTAATAGACGGAATCGTTGTGAATAAACCATAAATAGAAAGTGATATCCCAGAGAAACCGGAGAAAGGGATGTTCTTTTTCTTTGCTGTTACCGCTATTGTCCCGGTCTTCACTGTTTTCGTTATTTTTTTCCTCTTCCTGTTCCACCTTATTTTTAAAATCCTCAAGATCGTCAGAGTACAGAGCCAAGGGAGTTGCCAGTAAGAGACTGTAGGCAAAGATAATCAAAAGCTTTTTCATATAATCGATTATAGATGATGGAAGGTCTTTTTTGTTTCGAGTGAAAAAAAAAGACTCCCCGAAGGAGTCTTGTATTTATACGTCCTAGAGGATTCGAACCTCTGACCCTCGGCTTAGAAGGCCGATGCTCTATCCAGCTGAGCTAAGGACGCATGCTGTATGGTTCGGAATGGCAGGATTCGAACCTGCGATCCCCTGGTCCCAAACCAGGTGCCCTAGCCACTGGGCCACATTCCGTCAACGAAAACTGAGTATATAGATTTCCATTTTTTCGGTCAATACTTTTACATCTTCTTTTTTTCCTTTAGAATCTGACTCATGAGCAAATATATTGTCATTGCCGGTAATATCGGTGCGGGTAAATCAACACTGGTTGAAAAACTGACAGAATCTATTAATTGGCAGCCCTATTATGAACCGGTTTCGGAAAACCCCTACCTTAAGGATTTTTATAAGGATATGCATAAATGGGCCTTTCATTCCCAGCTGTTTTTTCTCAGCGATAGAATGTCCATGCATAAAGAACTACAGGATTTCAAAGGTAACGTTGTACAGGACAGGTCGATTTACGAAGACGCTGAAATCTTTGCCCGTAATCTTTATATAAACGGGTATATGAATGAAAGAGATTTCCAGACATATTGGAAGATGTACTCCATAGCCATCAATCTCCTGAATCCTCCTGATCTGATTGTTTATCTGAAAGCTTCCGTTCCGGCGCTTCAAACCCGAATTGCTATCAGAAACAGAGATTTCGAATCATCAATTTCTGAAGATTATCTCCATAACCTGAATATTCTCTATGAGAAATGGATCAGTAAGTACAGGGAAAGCGAAGTGCTTACGCTGGACATTGAGGAACATGATATTCTGAATCGACCGGAAGATCTTGACCGGATTGTTATGAGAATAAAAGAAAAACTGAGAGCGGGGCAGGGAGAGCTGTTTTAAATCCGGCTCTCCCTCTGGAGTAAGTTCTGGTAACGAACCATCCCTGTGAAAAAGGGGGTATAAAAAAAGACTCCCTTTAGGAGTCTCGTAATTATACGTCCTAGAGGATTCGAACCTCTGACCCTCGGCTTAGAAGGCCGATGCTCTATCCAGCTGAGCTAAGGACGCGTGCTGTAGTTCGGAATGGCAGGATTCGAACCTGCGATCCCCTGGTCCCAAACCAGGTGCCCTAGCCACTGGGCCACATTCCGTCAACGAAAACTGAGTATATCTATTAACCTATATCCGGTCAATAGATATATAAAATTCCTCATAGAAAACCGTGAAAATCTTCGATTTTCTCCATTCCGTTTTCTGACATATAATCTTCGATTCCTTCCGCGACCTTCAGAGGAAGCCGGGGATCGACAAATAAACCCGTTCCGACCTGAACGGCGGAGGCACCGGCCAGAAGGTATTGAATCGCATCATCGGCACACATGATTCCTCCCAGTCCTATTACCGGTATGGAAACGGATCGGGAAACCGTGTAAGTTGCGGCGACGCCCACAGGCCTAACAGCGGGACCGGATAACCCGGCAATGCCGGCGGGTATAACGGATCTTCGTTTTCTCGTATCTATAACCATTCCCCTGACCGTATTTATACAGGATACGGCATCAGCCCCTCCGGCTTCGGCGGCTTTTGCAATGACAGAGATATCCGTTACATTAGGTGTCAGTTTGACGATAAGAGGCTTCTGGGTCATTTTTCTCAAAGAAGCTGTCAGAGTTTCCACTTGAACAGGATCGGTCCCGAAAGCCAGTCCGCCGTGTTTGACATTGGGGCAGGATATATTAATCTCATAGCCGTCGATACAGGACAGGTTTCCGGTTTTTTCAAGAACAGTTCTATAGTCATCTTCAGTTGAACCGCTCACATTGAGTATGACTGTCGTGTTCAATGTGTCGAGAAAAGGAACTTTTTCTGTCAGAAATCTCTCTACGCCGGGATTAGCCAGGCCTATGGAGTTGAGAATACCCGATGGTGTTTCAACCAGTCTGGGGACGGCGTTTCCCGGTCTCGCTTCCGGTGTCAGGGCTTTCGTGTAAATAGCTCCCAGTCTGGAGAGATCTATAAGTTCCCCGTATTCCTCTCCGAATCCGAAAGTTCCCGATGCTGTTCCAACCGGGTTGGACATCATAATTGATCCTATTTTTACTGTCAGGTCCATTTTATCTCTCCACCGGAGAATACGGGGCCGTCCTTACAGACTCTCGCGTATTTTTTTTCATCTGTGGTTTCGCAGGTACAGCCCATACAGGCTCCCACACCGCAGGCCATCACTTCTTCAAGAGAAACATAGGAACTTTTCCCGGTTTCTTCCGCATAGTTTTGACAACCCATAAGCATCGGTTTCGGACCGCAGGAATAAATGACAGTGCCGCTATCAGGATCGGGATTGCTTTTCATATAATCCACAACATTTCCTTTGAATCCGGCTGAACCGTCATCGGTACATATAATTGTTCTGATTGAATTATCCAGTGCCGGGTACGGAACAAGATGTTCCGATCTGCATCCAATTATCAACAAAGGATCTTTCTTCTCTCTCTTCAATTCGTCGGCAAGATATAACATGGGTCCGGTTCCGATACCGCCTGCCACGACGATGTGATTTTTTTTCCCGGCATCCATGGCCGTTACTTTTTGAGAAAAACTGTTACCGAGAGGTCCGAGGATATCGATAGGATCTCCCGGATTCATTTCACTTAAAAGTTCAGTTGCCTTGCCGATTTTCTGAAAAATGATCGATGCGGTACGGCTGCTGCTGTCGAAGGCGGAAAGGGCGAAAGGTCTGCGAAGCAGGGGAGAAGAAACATCGCCAACCCTGATGGTCAGAAACTGCCCGGCACGGGGGACTTCATCAATCGGCCAATGAAAATCAAGTCTGAAATATCCGGTTGCGACCGGATTCAGGTTCTGTATTTGAGAAAAAAACTGTTGCAAATGACTACTCCGAAATAATATCCTGCCACGATTGCCCGGAAAGCTCTCCGGTATCCAGACCTTTCAGGACATAATCTGTGAGGTTTTTGATTCTCAAAGCAGTGTTCTGACTGATGGCATGTTCGATTTTACAGGCTTCCTCTTCCGATTGATCGTCATCTAGAAGAAGAACAGATTTCAAAAAATTCTTAAGGATGTCGTGCTTTTTTCTGATAGATCTGGCAATTTTCAGGCCTTCTCTGGATAAATTGATGAAAGAATTTCGTTCGTACTCGACTAATCCTTTGCTTCTGAGGTTTTTCTGGGCTCCTGTTACAGAAGGCATCTGAACGGATAGAAATTCAGCTATATCCTTAACTCGTGCGACTCTGTTTTTTTCTTCAAGAAAAAGAATTGCTTCCAGGTAGTCTTCAAGACTTGTAGTAAGTTGTTCGCTTTTTTTCATAGTATCTAAAAAATATCAGATAAATGATTTATGCACAACTAAAGAACAAAGTTTGTTTAAACTAATTGCCTTCTATCCGGTCTGAACCTTTTTTTACTTCCCACATCTTCTCCCAGTCCATGCTTTTCCACCAGTCCTTTGTTGAAGCGGCTCTGATTCTATAAGCTGCGAGGCTGTATTTTGAAAATGGCGGAAAATGCTTTACTGCAAAATCTGATTTAACAGAATTATCCGATTCATCTTCTGCGAGCTCACCCAGAAGCCATGCTCCCGGGGAAAAATAAGAAATGAACGGGATATCGAAGTCTGAATGAAAGGGAAGTTCTTCACAGAAATCCATTTTCAGGGCTTTATCTTCAGTTTTGAAAGACCCGGGAGTCAACAGCGATGGATATTCCTTTGCAATTCTCTTTCTTTCCGGACGTCGGGGTAATTCCTTAGTCAGGGAAACTGTGATAATGGTCAATGGTAAAGGAATGAGTATTCCCTGCCGGTAGAGATGAGTCTTGAATTTTCTGATATCGCTTTCTATATTCGATGAAGGAATAAGTGTTGTCAGAAAAAATATCATTCAATTTTCCGCCGATTAAGAGTATTATAAAGAAAATATACGATGATGATAGTTTGTAAAAGGGGCAGCATATGAAATACAAGGTAAAAGGGGTTACAGACGAACTTGTAAAAAGATTATCCTCGTGGAGCAATGTGGAAGTCATTACATGCACAGATGCCGCGACGATTGATTTTTACGATCCGTACTTTTCCATTACGCTTGATGTGTATTACCGCGGAGATGCGATACTTTCCAGAATCGAGAGAGAAAAACTTTTTTCCGATTCCTTATATTTTGAATCTTCAACTGTAACCCAGAAAGACCGGTTTATGATGGATGATTTTCCCGTCAGGATAGAATATAAAAACCTGGAGAGGATTGAAAAACTGATAAGCGATCTAGAAAATCCCGACGCACTTTACAAGGAAAGGGGTACATACATTTTCCACAGGATCGAAGAGGGAATTTTACTATTCGAAAGAACCGGCTGGCTGGGAGATATCAGACAGAAACTGGAAAAGATGCCTGACCGTTTCTGGGAAATTTTCCGCGAGGTTTCGCAAAGCAGAATGGAGCATTATCTGAGTGATATCGGAGCTGCTGTTTTTCAGAAAGACAATCTGTTCTATAAGATTTCCATAGCGGGATTTCTGGATTCGGCATGCTGTACGCTTTTTGCGGTCAATAGAAAATTCGAACCATCAGCTAAAAGATTCCGTGAACTTATAGGTCAGCTTCCTGTACTTCCCGCCGGTTTTATGGCAAACTTCGATGTACTTCTCAGAATTGATGACAACTTTACCACTGAGAGAAACAGGGAGGTGGCAGAATTACTTGCAAAAGGAATTATCGGTTTATAAGAGCATGGCTTGCCGGAGTGCTTTTCCTCTCGGCAGCGCAGTTGCCGGCTCTGGAGCTGAATTATTATAATCAATTTAATATAGGAACGAAAACTCTTGAATTCCCCGGTTCGTATTCACAAACCGGTTCCGATAGGAAATTTGTCTTTTCCGAACCGGTGAAGCTCCGCGGAGGGTCTTATCTGTATTTTGACGGCGAAAACAGATCTCCGGCCATCTTCCGGCTGGGAGAAGAGGTTTATAACCTTCCCGCCGCAGAGGAACCTGTTCGCTTTGTTTTTTTTATAGAATCAGATACAGTCCTGCGGGATTTTTCTCTTGAATCAAGTGATTCCCCTATACAATTTGTCTCGTTCTCTGCAGAGGCAACATTGCCCGAATCTTCGATTCTGACAATTCTATTTAAGGGGGATGCGCTCACCATTCCTACCGAATCAGCCGATTATCCTTTTTACCTCAATTTCGATTCAGAACAAACGGAAACCTCAGAGAATGTCGAATTGACTCTCGATTATGAAGAGAGGGAAGACGTCTTCGGAATCAGAACCAGGAAAGGGATGAACCCCTACTGGTTCTATAAAGATGCAGGGGATATGTCTCCATCGGAAATTTCTGTTCGTTCCAATAATGCTGTCTTGACGAAAGTCCAAAGATCACTGGAATTTCCGGCTGAAACAGCACTTCCTTCCGACCTTGAGAACGTGCTGTACAGAGATCCCTCTCTCTGGAGGCAGAAAGGCCATGAGATATATGACTGGAATGATTTCCCCGGTATGCTGATCATCGATACCGCGGACTATAAAGTGCAGTCTCTGTTCTTTAAAAGGCTCGCCTTTTTCACGGAAAAGAAAATCTCCGCGGGGGAACTTCTCTCCGACGAAGAGCTGGCGCCCCTTCACGGATGGAATGCCCATGACTACAAAGCCGCCGATCTCGCCCGCTTTTTTAATCAGGCTGCAAAATCTGATTTTGCGCTTAATGCCCGGGAAATGGAACTGCGGGAAATTCTCATATCCAATGGTGTCCTTAAGGAGACCTCGGGACGTCTTCGACCATCAGGAGGAGGGATCCTTTCAATTTCCAGGGAATCAAGCGATAGGCTGAGATACCTTTTTCTAACCCACGAATGCTATCACGGGGTTTTCTTTTCCTCCGATGAATTCGTTGCATCGGTAACTGAAATCTGGAATTCCCTATCTGATGAAGAGCGGAATTTCTGGCGTTCTTTCCTGGATATGTACGGATATAATGTTTCCGATGAATATCTTTTGATTAATGAGTTTCAGGCTTATCTCATGCAGCAGAAAACAGAGCAGGCCGACTCGTATTTCAGAGGCAAAATTAATTGGATGTTAGGTATAAAGCCCCATCTTGTCGGAGAAATGCGCTCTCTTCTGGCAAATTATGGAGATACTTTTACAAAAAGTGCTCAATTAGTAGAAGATACAGCCTTTTCTCTGACCGGTATTAAAGCGGGAGACCTTGTCCTTAAAAGGAAAAAATAGTATAAATAGCAAATGGGCTGAATGTTTCAGAATCTGTCTTTACACTATTGTGTATATCTGATATTTTTCAGCTACTTGTTTAGTAATTATTGCAAGGTAGGATACATATGTCTCGAAAATGTGAAATTTGTGGAAAAGGAACTGTTGCCGGACACAGTGTACCCAGAAAGGGTCTTCCCAAGAAAAAAGGTGGAGCTGGACAGCACATTGGTGTGAAAAGTAAAAGAACTTTTAAACCCAATATCGTTAAAGTTTCCGCTTTGTTCGGTGGTAACAAAAAGACTGTAAAAGTATGTACCAGCTGTCTTAAAGCCGGTAAAGTAGACAAAGCTTAAGCAGTTTAAACCGGGGGATGAAGGTCAATCTTCAATCCGTCATAGGCGGGAAACACACCCCCCGGTAATTCATCTTCAAGCTGATCATGATCTAAATCATGACAGATATGAGTGAGATAAGCCCTTCCGGGGCTTATTTTTTTTATAACCTGCAATGCCTGTTCAATATTGAAATGAGTAGGATGACTTCTATATCTGAGAGCTCCAATGATAAGAACATCCAGGTTTTGCAAAAGTGGAAAGCTTTCTTCCGGAATCTCACTGCAGTCTGTTATATAAGCGGCTCTCTTATTGAATCGGTATCCGTATATATCAAGCTTACCATGCTTTACCGGTATAGGTTTTACTTCAATTGAGCCCACTTTAACACCAGTTCCTGTTAATCTGTGCGGGATGACCTGAGGTTTTCCTCCGCCTTTCTGTACCGTGTTATAAAAAATGTAGGGAAAGCGGTTGGTAATCTCTTCCAAATCGGCTTTTGATCCGTACATGGGAATAGCTTTTTCTCTGCTTATTGACCGTATATCGTCGAGTCCGTGAAGATGATCCGCATGACTGTGTGTGAAAAAAATAGCATCCAGTTTGGTCAAGCCCTCCCGAATAGCCTGCAGACGGAATTCTGTCGCCGTATCAATGAGAATGATCGTATTCTTATAATGCACTGCAATAGAAGCTCTGGTTCTTTTGTTCTTCACATTACCGGATAGACAGACAGGACAGGTACAGCCCACAACCGGAACACCATGAGACGTACCTGAACCTAAAATACTAATAGTCATAGAATAAAAGAATATTCATTTTAAAAACTTTGTCCAGACTATTTACTTCTGGCATATTCCATATTACAGTTTAAAAAACATAATGTAAAAACTCGTCCATCAGTCACCATTAAAGAGAGAAACGTATGACAGTTGAAGACCTTATTCAGGAAAAAATCGGAGATGGACTCGTCAGAAAAGGAGCTATGAAGAAAAGCTCGGTTCACCAGGTTCTTATTGTTCAGGCTTGCGGAGACAAACGTTGTTTCGGTGAAATCGCTACAGCTCTGAGCCTTGTCGATGAAGATGAAGTTCATAAATATATGAACTTCAAATATGCAGCCAGATGTTCAGGCTTTGATAAAAAAAGAATCCTTTCCTAATTTATTTTACTACCTGCTGTTACCGTGTTATTTTGAAACGGTTTCAGGAGGATAATAATGAATAACACAACATATGATCTCATCATCATCGGCAGCGGTCCAGGAGGATATGTCGGTGCCATCAGAGCATCTCAACTCGGACTGAAAAGTTGTATTATTGAAAAAGATAAAGCCGGAGGGGTCTGTCTAAATGTCGGTTGCATACCGACGAAGGCTCTGGTTGAAAGAGCTGAAATATTCAATAGCCTTTCCGAGCTGAAAAGTATGGGTATCAGGACAGATAAAAGTGAGCTGAATTACGCTAAGGTGCAAAAAAAAGCACAGACGGCATCAACCCGATTATCTAAAGGCATCAGCTTCCTGCTGGAAAAAAACAAAGTCGATTACATACAGGGAGAAGCCCGGAAGATTGAACCTTCTAAAGTGACCCTTGATGACGGTACTGTCATAACAGGTACCTATATACTTCTGGCAACAGGATCATCTCCCAGAGCCATTCCCGGTTTCGAAACCGATGAGGATCGTGTTCTGTCGTCAACCGGGATGCTTGCCATGACAGAACTTCCCCGGACATTGACTATTCTCGGAAGCGGCGCCATAGGCATAGAGTTCGCTTACATCATGAATTCATTCGGCGTCAAGGTGACAGTTGTCGAGCTGCTTCCCCGGATTCTCCCCCTTGAGGACAGAGAGATCTCCGAAGCGATTGAGGCCTCTCTTTCCAAACAGGGAATCAAGTTCATTAAGGGGACCGGCGCTGAAAGAATGGAGAAAAAAGATGACGCAGTAGACATTGTCTTATCGGATGAAGAGAAGACGGTGCTCTCGGCTGATAAGGTACTTGTGGCAATAGGCCGGAAACCCAATACGGACCGTATAGATTTGTCACTGACCGATATTTCAATCAACAGTAGAGGTTTTATAGAAACCGGAGATTATTACGAAACCGGAGAAAAGAATATTTTTGCTATCGGAGATATCCTGCCTTCTGCACAACTGGCTCATGTCGCTTCGATGGAAGCGGAAATCGCTGTCGCTCATATAGCCGGGAAAGTAACTGTTGAGAGGATTGATGATACAGAAGTCCCCTCCGCTGTCTACTGTGAACCTCAGGCGGCATCATTCGGAATGAAGGAGCCTGAGGAGGAAAATGCAGAGATTACAGTAAGCCGTTTCCCTTTTACCGGAAACGGTAAGGCCAAAGCCACAGGTCATTCGGAAGGTCTCGTTAAAATAGTGAGCGATAAAGAGGGACATATTCTCGGAGCCCATATCGCAGGCCGTAATGCCTCTGAAATGATTCATGAGCTTCTTCTTGCCAAAAAAGAAGGGATAACTCTGGATAGGCTTGCAGAGATGATACATGTTCATCCATCCTTATCTGAATCTATCATGGAAGCTTCTAAAGAAGCCTATGATGGCGCTATTCATCTTTGATCTTTCTGTGCTGATACGGTGTTTTCCGATTCCTTTCTGAGGAAGCCGGAGAACACCGGTGTATATCATGGAATCGACAAGTTCTTCCAGCATTTCCGTACTCCATTGGTAAAAAATGCCGAAACCCCATAAACAATGTAATAATCGCTCTTTAATATGGGGTGTTTTGTAACCCTTAAGAAAGAAGACAAGTTCTTTTCGGGTAAACCTCCTCTTGTTGGCCGTTATTATCGACATGACCAGCTCTTCATACTCTTCCGATTCAACCGCATCCCGGCAGATATCACAGCCGCTGCATATTTCAGGAGCAGAGTTGAGCAATTTGAGTAAATATTCTCTCCTGCAGCTGGATTCATTTTCACCGTAATGGAGCATCGATTTAAATCTTTCAGCAGAATGTTCATCTAGAATTTTATTTAATCGCTCTTTTGTCCGGCTGTTGTATATCAGCAAAGCTTCGGCGTGATCTCTGTCCCGACCGGCCCGGCCTGATTCCTGTAGATAGGATTCCACGGTAGGGGGAGGTTCCAGGTGAATGACAGTCCGAATATTGCTTTTATCCACACCCATTCCGTAAGCTGTGGTCGAAACCAGTATTCCGTCATCGGAATGAAAAAACCAGGATTCAATTTTCTCTTTCTCAGGTTTTTCTAACCCGGCATGGTAGAAAAAAACATTTTTACTGACAAGTTCCCTTCTAAGCATTCTGGCTGTAAGCTCTGTGGATGTTCGGGATGATGTAAAAACAATGGCAGGTTTGTCCAGTTCCTTGATTTTTCGCAAAAGAGTCTGATTCGGGCTCGCGCTTTTTATCACACTGTAGGAGATGTTGCTGCGGTCGGGATTCCCGTATATGACATTGGGAGTATCGTTGGGGAAGAGCACACTTTTTATTCTGTTCAGGATATGGGGAGAGGCTGTCGCGGTAAAGGCTGTGACGATGGGAACATCGATTTCATTTAAGATTTTTCCCGTTTCAAGATATGCCGGTCTGAACGAGTCTCCCCATTCCGACACGGTATGAGCTTCATCTATTACAAGATGGCTTATCATCATCTCCCGGAGGACATCCAGCACATCTCTGTTTTGCAGAGTTTCCGGATTTGTAAGAATCATTTTAATGTTTCCTACACGGCATTTCCGGAAAATGCTTTTCCTGTCATCGGGAGATTGACCTCCTCTGAGTATTACGGCATCCAGGCCGGCTTCATTTGCTCGTCTCAGCTGATCTGACATGAGGGAGAGAAGGGGAAAGACAACAAGTGTTATCCCGTCCAGAAGAAACGCCGGCAGCATGAAACAGAGACTTTTTCCTGAACCGGTTGGGAGAAGCACAATTTGTCTCGGAGACAGTTCTTCATGATAATCATCATCGACTTCAAATCCTTTGACTCCAGCCGATCGAAGAATATTGGCTATGACTAATCTCTGAAAAGGGAAAATATAATCTATTCCGAAATGTGTTTTTGCTTCATGGTTTAAAGGATCCTTCGCTTCCTGCATATACCATACACATAGAGAATATTGGCCGTGATTCAATGAGAGCGTATCAGATGTAGGTTATATACTCTCTTTCTCTCGGAACGGGTCGTTTGTATCGGTATAGAGGGAAGCCGGCTGTAAAAGTTTCATAAATCTGTCTCCCCCGGGGGAGTCCGATGTACTTCCGCGCTTTGGCGCAGCTTCTCAGGCCCAGGACAAGAAAGCCGTTGAAACAGGTTCCCAGACCGTGTGATTCGGCGAGCAACATCGCTGAAGTGGCCCAGATCAAAGCATCCTGTTCAGGCGTAGAAGCTTTTTTGCTGCTGTGGAAAAGCATCAGAACAGGCGCATCGTGAGTCAGGATGTCCTTGCCCGAAAAATACTTGGGAATAAGGCGTTTGTATGCAAATATCTTTCGGGTTTTTTCTTTTCCCAGAAATAACAGGAGGATGGGATAAGTTGCGGGATTTAAAAGGATTTTTGTTAATGTTCTGAAATGCGTCATGATGATATCGGATAACTCTACGATTTTTTTTCTGTCATCGAGAATCGTTATCCCGGTTTTTCTTGAATTCGTCCCGGTGGGCGAGTGAATCACAGTGTCGATGATTCTATCCAGAAGGTCTCTGGGCACTGACTGATTTTTGTAGTGGCGGATGCTTCTTCTCATGGTCAAAAGCTTTTCCAGGCTGTTAGGAACATCATTCCGGTTCAGACTTTCCTTTGAGGGATAACCTGGAACAGTTATGGCTCCTGCAGGGCATATGGCATAACAATGGCCGCATAATATACACTTTTTTTCAATCAGTTCCATGCTGCTTTTAATTATTGCTCTTGATGTGCAATCAGTCGCACAGAGTCCGCAGAATGTACAGAGTTTTTTATCAATATTCGGAAGAGTTGTCATATTTCAATACCTTTATGGTCTGCTATAATATCATTTTGCGCCTTCATAAGAAAGATATGTAATAAACAGAGCTCCGATCTTATTGAAAAGCTGACACTTTTATTTTATGTTTTAATTATGGTAGAAAATCGCAGTTCGCTCATTCTGATCGTTGATGATAATGTTTCAAACTTACAGGTTCTGGGGGCAGTTCTCTCCGGGAAAGGCTATGAAATCGCTGTGGCGGCTGATGCCGGCGAGGCTCTGGATTTCCTGAGTACAGATGTTCCCGACCTTATTCTTCTCGATATTATGATGCCCGGAACAGACGGTTTTGAATTGTGCCGCATAATCAAACAGATGGAAAAACTGGCCGAAGTTCCCGTTTTGTTTCTGACGGCCCTGACAGATCCCGACAGTATCGTGAAGGGGTTTGACTCCGGAGCTGTCGATTATATCTCCAAGCCTTTTAATAATGCTGAACTTCTGGCCCGAATTAAAACTCATCTGGGATTGAAGAAAGCGAGAGAAGAGCTGAAAATTCTAAGAGGGACCCTTCCTATATGCGTTCGTTGCCGGAAGATTAAGGACGAAGACGGATACTGGCAGCTGGTGGAAGAATATATCGAGTCACATACCGAACTTCTTTTCTCCCACGGCCTTTGCGACAGTTGCTCTAAAGAGTTGTATGGTAAATATGACTGGTATAATAAGGAAGGAAAGGATAAATCCTAAAGCGCATAGTATCGGTCAAGACACATGACGGCAGCGCCGTATGCTACATCGCGGTCTTTCATTCTGGAGAATCGATAGCGGCAGTTTGCGGGCCCTTCATAGGCCCAGTTCAAATCGGCATGACGGGAAAACAGATCCAGCAGTTCGTCACCCAAATCCGGTAAATCCCCGCCCAGGACAAGTTCATTTATATTGAATGTATTTATGATCATGGCCATATTGGATGCCAGCTCTTCAAGCACATCTGTCTTTTCCTTTGAGTAAAATTGTTCCATATCTTTACTTTTTACAAATGCGCTGCGGAATTCACCTGCTGAAAAATCTCTCCCGTGGAGAACTCTTCCGTTTATCAGTAAGCCTGCCCCGATACCGCTTCCCCTCAATTCCTGATCGATTTTACGCTGTCGATCCAGAGTTCCCTTTAAATAGATCATATTGGTTCGGCTGCTGTTCTCTTCCGAGAGATATTCGCTCCAGCAACCGCAATTCGCATCATTTTCTAACAATACCTTAAAGCCTGTCCGTTTTTCCAGATATTCTCCCAGATTCAAAGATTTATCGATGTTCAGAGGGTATGATTTTTCGACAATCCCTTTTCTGTGGTTGACTATACCCGGTAAGCCTATGCCGATTCCGATAACAGGTTGCTCTTGTTCTATTCTTTTGATAAGGCTGATCATGGCTTCTGTCGCGCTCTGGAAATTACCGGCTGTGTATTTCCCGCTGTATTCCGTTTGGATTCGGCCTTTCAGGTCCAAGGCCAGGATGAAGCATTCGTCAGTTCTGAAATCTACTCCCAGAAATGTTCCAGTATTTCCGATTATCGATAAACCGATGGGTCTTCTGCCCCCCAGAGGACCGGGATCTCCCATTTCTGTTGTTTCTATAATATGTTCTTTAAGCAGTTTATTTGTTATCTTTGTAATCGTCGATTTATCGAGATCCAGTATTCCGGCAATCTTTTTTCTGCTGATTCCATCGTGTTTCCAGATGGTTCTGAGAACTTTTCTGCTGTTCAGGCTCAAATCGTTTATGGGAGATTTCACGTAGGAAACCTTAACACAGTGCTGTTAAAAAACCAATATAGTAAAAGAAAAGACTTTTCTCTTGACCAATTGAAGGATGGTGAGTGATAATCAATTAAGTTGGTTGACAAAATCTACCAACTGCGTAATTATTGCAGATATAAGATAAAGAAAATCGGGAGGAACCGATGAAATACGGTTATTTTGACGATGACAATCGTGAGTATGTCATTACAGATCCACAGACCCCATACCCATGGATCAACTACCTGGGAAATGAAGACTATTTCGGATTGATTTCAAACACTTCGGGCGGTTATACGTTTTACAAGGATGCCAAATTCAGAAGATTGACCCGCTATCGCTATAATAATGTTCCTGTGGATACCGGCGGACGTTATTTTTATATCAATGATGGGGGAGATATCTGGTCGCCGGGGTGGAAACCGGTTCAGAGGCAACTGGATTCCTACGAATGCCGTCACGGTATGAGTTATACCAAAATTACCGGAAGTGTTAATGATCTTGAAGCCGAAACGCTTTTTTTCATTCCCGGTGGATTTCACGGTGAAATTCAGAAGGTGACCTTGCGGAATAAAAGTAAAAAGGTGAAGAAGGTCAAGCTTTTCTCATTTCTCGAGTGGTGTCTCTGGAATGCGGAAGATGATATGAATAATCTTCAAAGGAATTATTCAACCGGAGAAGTCGAAGTCGAAGATTCAGTCATATATCATAAGACTGAATACAAGGAAAGAAGAGACCATTATGCTTTTTATTCAGTTAATAGACCCATAAACGGTTTTGATACGGACAGAGACAGTTTCATTGGATTGTATAATGGTTTTAATAACCCCCGGAACGTCCTGAATGGGGAATCTTCCGACTCAATTGCCCACGGATGGTCTCCTGTCGCTTCCCACTTCATTGAAATGGAACTTCAACCCGGTGAAGAGCAGTCAGTTGTCTTCATGCTCGGATATGTCGAAGTCGACAAAGAGAACAAATGGGAATCAAAGGGTGTTATCAATAAAAAACCAGCCAGGGATATGATCTCTCTTTACGATACTGCTGAAAAAGTCGATGCGGCTTTTGACGATCTTAAGGCTTCATGGGACAGTCTTCTCTCTTCCTATCTGGTGGAAAGTCACGATGAAAACCTTAACCGCATGGTCAATATCTGGAACCAGTATCAGTGTATGGTCACTTTTAATATGTCCAGAAGCGCTTCTTTTTTTGAAACGGGAATCGGAAGAGGAATGGGATTCCGCGATTCAAATCAGGACTTGATCGGTTTTGTCCACCAGGTGCCCGAAAGGGCCAGGGAGAGAATTCTCGATATAGCTGCCACGCAGTTCGAGGACGGGTCCGCTTATCACCAGTATCAGCCGCTTACTAAACGGGGGAATGATGCTATCGGCGGCAATTTCAACGACGACCCGTTGTGGCTTATACTTTCGACAGTCTCATACATAAAGGAAACCGGTGATTTTACAATCCTCGATGAAATGGTTCCATTTGATAATGATGAGTCTAAAGCGAAGCCCCATTTCGATCATCTGAAAGCGTCTTTTTACCATGTCGTGAATAATCTGGGGCCTCATGGATTGCCTCTCATCGGGAGAGCTGACTGGAATGATTGCCTCAATCTTAATTGTTTCTCGGAAGATCCCAACGAATCTTTTCAGACAACGAATAATAAAATGGGAAAAACGGCTGAATCTCTGATGATTGCCGGTCTGTTCGTTCTCTATGGAAAAGACTTTGTGGAGCTTTGTAAAGTGCTTGGCAAAGATGAAGAAGCAGCGGAAGCGCAGAGGCATATAGACGCCATGGAGGAAGCTGTAAAGAAAGACGGATGGGACGGAGAGTGGTTCTTAAGGGCTTATGATTATTATGGAAAGAAAGTGGGCAGCGATGAGAATGAAGAGGGAAAAATCTTTATAGAATCCCAGGGGTTCTGTACAATGGCCGAAATAGGGAAAGATGAAGGCCTCTGCGAAAAAGCGCTGGATTCTGTAAAGGAAAGACTCGACAGTCCATACGGTATCGTGCTCAACAATCCCGCTTTTACGAAGTACTACATCGAATACGGCGAAATCTCCACCTATCCTCCCGGCTATAAGGAAAATGCCGGTATATTCTGCCACAATAATCCTTGGGTGATGATCGGGGAAACCAAAATCGGTAGAGGTGACAGAGCCTTTGAATATTACAGTAAAATCGCTCCGGCTTATCTGGAGGATATTTCTGAATTACACAAAATGGAGCCCTATGTTTATTGTCAGATGATCGCCGGTAAAGATGCTTATAAGCCGGGTGAGGGCAAAAACTCCTGGCTGACTGGTACAGCAGCCTGGAATTACTATGCCGTAACCCAATATATTTTAGGAGTCAGACCGGAATATAATGGATTATTAATCGATCCATGTATACCAACAGGATGGAAGGGGTATAAAATAAAGCGATCTTTCCGCGGGGATACCTATGAAATCACCATAGATAATCCCGAATCACTAAACCGCGGCGTTTTCAGCCTCATTCTTGACGGCAGAAAGGTTGACGGAAATCTCATACCCTATGCAGGCGATGGAAAGATACATTCTGTTCAGGTAATTATGGGGAAATAATTTCTCCTTTTTTATGATTTTCCGGAACTGTGCAATGTTATTGTCAGTTCCGGTTTTTTTTATTTAAAAGGTGTTCTTTTTCATAAGAACCTGTTGAAAAAAGACAGCCATTCAGTTGATTATAGAGGGAATAGTGGAACTCTATCTGATTGATCGGAATTTCCATGTTAAATTGAATCGTATTCCGGTTGTATTTGGCAAGTCTTCTGTATTTGCTTAACCTGGCAGTCGGCCTTTGAGGAGATATTATGCTTGTTAAAGATATATTGGATAAACAGAAATTAACTGTCAGTTTTGAGTTCTTCCCTCCAAAGAACGAGTCCGGATGGGACGAACTCTTTGAATCAATATCCAAACTTATGCCTCTCAAGCCTTCATATGTCAGTGTGACTTACGGCGCCGGCGGATCAACGAGAGATAAGACCCATGATCTTGTGACTAAACTTCACAATGAAACGGATTTATGCATCGTAGCTCATTTGACTTGTGTGAATTCAACACGGGATGAAGTAAAAAAGATCATCGAAAGGTATAACAGCCAGGGAATATTTAATATTCTGGCACTCAGGGGAGATCTTCCCAGAGGTGTATCTGAATATAATAAAGATGGGAATGGTTTTGATCACGCAGCCGATCTTATCTCATTTATAAAAGATATCAGTCCCGGAACGGGAATAGGTGTTGCAGGTTTTCCTGAAGGTCATCCACAGATGCCGAACAGGCTGAAAGAAATTGAATATCTTAAAGAGAAAATCGATGCCGGTGCCGACTACATCGTAACGCAGATGTTTTTTGATAACCGGGATTTTTATGATTTTAAAGAACGTTGCCATCTCGCCGGTATCAATGTTCCCGTAATTGCCGGAATCATGCCGATCACATCACGCTCCGGTATGAACAGAATGGCCGAGCTTGCAGCGGGAGCCCGTTTCCCGGCACCTCTATTAAAAGCTGCCGGCCGCGCAGAAGATGAGTTCGTCAGAAGGGTCGGAGTTCAATGGGCGACGGAACAGATCCGCGATCTGATTGATAACGATGTGGACGGCATACATCTCTATACATTGAATCGTTCGAGATCGACGATCAGAATTTGCGAATCCCTGGGAATCACAAGTTACGATAAACTTTATTGATTTCAATCCCTTTTGCTTCCAGAAGATCGCAGAGGCTGGAAATCTCTTTTTTCCTCAAACGGATATCCAAAGGTTCAAAGCCTTTTGTATCAATAACCATCTTGCGCGGTGAGAGAATCCGGATTTCCCTTATAGAACCGAACTCATGTATCTCCGGTTTGTATTTATAGAGCAGATAAACAAAAAGATTGTCATCTGTAATCTTCAGATAGGGTCTTGTGTTGCTGAAAATTACCAGGGAAAGAGAAAGAAAGAAACCAAGGATAAAAATGATGAGTTCACCTGTGCTGTGGCTGTTTAAAAGCGGCCTCAGCGCAGGGATAAAAGGGAGAATAAGTAAATAAGCGGAGAATCTGGACAGGAGATTCTTTTTTATTATCCTTTCACTCATCTCTTTTTCTTATTTGAGGTTTTCCGGATTGAGCGCTTCCAGTTCGGGAATAACGAATCTGCCGTTTTTCCTGATAAGGACATCGTCAAACCAGATTTCCCCCCCTCCGTATTCTTCTGTCTGAATGCATACAAGGTCCCAGTGAATGGAAGAACTGTTTCCATTCGGTGCTTCATCGTAACAGTTGCCGGGGGTAAAGTGAAAACTTCCCATGATTTTTTCATCGAAAAGAGTATTTTTCATGGGTTTGATGATATAGGGGTTCACTCCGATAGCAAACTCTCCAATGTAACGCGCCCCTTCGTCGGCATCGAATACTTTGTTAATCCGTTCCGTATCATTCCCTTCCGCTTTAATTATCTTGCCGTCTTTAAAAGTGAGTACGATGTTTTCATATGTAAAACCCTGATAGATTGCCGGCGTATTGTAGGTCAGAACTCCATTTACCGAGTTTCGAACAGGTGCCGTGTATACTTCTCCGTCAGGGATATTCCGGTCTCCGTCGCATTTTACAGAAGGGATATCTTTAATTGAAAAAGTCAGATCAGTACCGACTCCGGTAATTCTCACTTTGTCCGTTCTGTCCATCAAAGCAGAAAGCCCGTCCATGGCTCTGGACATTTTTGCATAATCCAGGTTACAAACTTTGAAATAAAAATCCTCAAAAGCCTCCAGGCTGGTGTTAGCCTGCTGGGCCATAGAGTTGGTAGGGAAACGCATAACAGTCCATCGCGTATTAGTAATTCGTTCCTCAAAATGGACAGGCCTGTAATATTTATCCATATAGAGGCCCATCTTATCTCCGGGGACATCACTTGTTTCCGTACTGTTTTCAACGGAACCAATGCCGAGAAAGGCATCCATATCTTTCATTCTGTATCTGTCGAAACGTGCCATTTCCTTAAGAAGTTCCTCGGAAGCATCCATGAGAAGGGTTCTGTGAAGCCTGTTATTTTCGACATTGACAAAGGGCAGGGCGCCTACTTTGTAAACTTCCTTGATTACCTGATTCACAAGAGGTTCCGCATCGGGACCATTTACATTTATCAGGATTTTTTCACCTTTTTTCAATTTCAGAGAGTAATTTACAAGGTTTTCCGCAAGAGTTTTGATTCTCGGGTCTGTCATACTATTTTTCCTTTATTTTTAAAAATTTCCGGATTTCGGCGGCCATGTAAAAAGAACCGGTCACAAGAATAGGTTTATCGCTATCTGAAAGCTCTCTGGCCTTCTCAGCCGCTTCAAAAGGATCTTCTATAAGGTAACAATTCCTGTTGAATTTTGCAAATAATTTGTAGAGCTCAGCGGGTTGGCTTTTTTTAAAGGTTCCCGGGCGGCTTATTATCACGGCTTCAAAATTCTTTGCCAGCACTTCCGCCATCGCATCTGCATCTTTGCCTTCGACAGAGCCGAATATCAGTATCCCTTTCTTTTTGAACAGGCTGGAAAATGTTTCAAGAGCCATTGTCACGGACCGCTTTGTATGAGCTCCATCGATCATAAAGGCGGGTCTGGAGCCTAAAACTTCCATTCTTCCGGGAATAAACGCTTTCGCTACCGCTCTGTTAATCAGATCATCCGTTATCTCGGGAAGAATCTTGTGCATACCGGCAATGGCAAGAGCGCAGTTATCACCCTGATGATTTCCATACATTTTGAGTTCCGCGAGATTAAAGCGGTCGTTTTTCCATTTTATATACATCCTGGAGCGGGGAAACGCCGTATCGGTTTCTGATTTTTCAATCAGATCTGGTAAGATATATAAAGGTGCATTTTCTGTCTGTGCTTTCTCTTTAAAAACAGAAAGGGCTTCAGAGCATTGTGCTGAAGAAAAAACGGGACGGTTCTTTTTGATTATACCGGCTTTTTCATATGCTATCTTTTCAATGGTATCACCCAGTAGATCCCTGTGTTCCAGTTCTATCGGCGTCAGGAAAACAGCCCGGGGATCGACAAGATTCGTTGCGTCGAGTCTGCCTCCCAGTCCCGTTTCCAGAACAACCCAGTCGCAACCGCTGTCCCGGAAGACCAGAAAAGCGAGCAGGGTAAGCAGCTCAAAAGTCGTCGGCTCACTTCCTCCGGGGAGGGAAAGGTATTCATCACCCTCAATCAGTTCCTTTATCAGCAGCATATTTTTCAAGTAAACCGATTCGGGGGCAAACTGATTGTTAACGGTAATTCTTTCTCTGTAATCGCTTATATGGGGAGAGGTATACATACCGGTTTTAAACCCGGCTTCCATTAGTATGGATGCTGCGAAAACGGCAGTGGAGCCTTTACCCTTTGAACCGGCTATATGAATGGTTTTGATATCCAGATGGGGATTGGAAAAACATTGGAGAAGCAGTTTCATTCTGTCGAGGCGATATCCCCGTTTTGTGAGATCCGGAACTTTTTCGAAATTGGTAAAGGCCTCCATCCATCGAAAGCCTTCGGCGCTGTTTTTAAACATTGTCATTACGCAACTTCAATGCGTTGCCGTGAGCAGCAAACCCTTCATAATCTGCGAGCACTTTGACATGCTTTTCCAGATCCCTGTATCCCTTTGCTGTACTGTAAACAATAGAACTGTATTTTATAAAGTCTCTTGCAGATAGCGCTGACCAGGTTTTCGCTTTTCCCCCGGTGGGAAGAACAGCATTGGCTCCAATGGAATAATTGGCATTTGAAAAGGGAGTGTTGTCGCCGAGAAGGATTTCACCGGCATTTTCTATCAGCTGAACTGTATCCCAAGGATCTTCAGTCACAATCTGAAGATGCTCCGGAGCATAGATATTGACGACACGGGCGCCTTCTTCAATAGAATCTACCAGAATGATACCGCCGAAACCGGCAAAGACATCTTCAACGAATTTTTTTCTCTGAGGAGGCAGCTTGGCTGCTAATGTGTCCAGGTAAGCCATGCATTTGCGCGCGAGAGATTCGGAATCGGTAACGAGAATCGCCGAAGAATCTGAACCGTGTTCCGCCTCGGTCATCAGATCCAGTGCGGCTTTATAAGGGTCTGCCGAAGCATCGGCCAGAACCGCGGAATCTGAAGGACCGGCGGGAAGCCCCGGATCGACAATTCCCGATAATAACCTTTTTGCCGCACTGACATATTTACTGCCGGGTCCTGTTATTTTTACAACCGGCTTTATGGATTCCGTTCCGTAAGCCAAGGCTGCGATGGCCTGAGCTCCTCCCGTTTTATACACTTCGCTGACACCGCATTTTCGGGCGGCATACAGGCATCCCGGGTCGACTTTACCCATTTCATCAGGAGGAGTGACGATACAGATTCTTCTGACTCCGGCTGCAATGGCGGGGATTGCCTGCATATAGAGCATAGACGGAAAACTTCCCCGTCCGCGGGGAACATACAAGCCTGCTGATTCGATGGCGATAGCTTTTTCGCCGGCAAAAACGCCTTTGCGGATTTCAATCATATTCATTCCTTCCGGAATCTGAGACTTGTGAAATTTAAGGACGTTTGCGATGGAAAAATCAATAGCCTCTTTGACGTCCGCGGAAAGTGAGGACTCCGCTTCTTCAAACTCTTCAGCACTGACTCTCAAATTGTATTTCTCCGGTTTAACACCATCAAAATCCCGATTATATTCGTATAGAGCTTTATCTCCATTGGATTTCACATTATCAATTATCTGCGAAACAGTATCCATTACGTCGCTGATCACCAGTTCGGAACGATTGAATATATTCATGCGTTCCTGTTCCGGCATTGCGGACCATTTATTATAGTTGATTGTCATTCTTTCCCCGTTATATCAGTTTAAAGTAATTTCGATTTTTGAACCAAGACGAATTACATCGTTTGGCGAAAGCTTAATGTATTTACCTTTCGGCACTTTTATATCATTGACGAAAGTTCCGTTGCGGCTGTTCAGGTCCTTTATGTAAAAGGAGGATTTTATCTGCTGAATTTCCGAATGTTCCCTCGAAACCAGCATATCGTCGATTACAACATCACACCTGGAAGACCTGCCTATGGTTATGCGTGAAGTCAGGCTGATTTTTTTTCCATTGAAAACCAGGCAGCGGCTCTCTTTTTTCTTAACTTTTTCAAGCCTCTTGCCAATAGGGCTTTCTGTCATAATGGTTTCATCCATAACCAGATAATACTCCGAATTTCACGATTCTTCCATATGCTTAATAAAACTTTTAATTGTTATGAGACTGTATTAAAATTTAAATGAATGAAGGGAAATAGTATGGAACCTCAAAACATGATCGATAGACAGCTCATTTTCGAAATTACCGATGGGAATCAGGATTTATTTGATCAGATGATGGAACTCTTTGTTCAAATATCCCCGGATCAGTTAAAACTGATAAGGTGCACATGGGAGGCTGCTGATTACCATGCCCTTCGGGCCGCGGCGCATGATGTGAAAAGCTCAGCATCCAGTATCGGTGGTACTATTCTCTATGAAAGCGCCCTTCAGCTTGAGCAGTCAGCGAAAATGAAACTTGATTTGACGCAAATCTTGCCTATGATTATAGATGTGGAAGATAAAGTTGAAAAAACAATTTCCTTCTATCGCGATGGAAAAGTAACATTTGATCCGGATGACCTATGAAAATAAAGCGGATTCTAATACTGGAAGACGATGCATTTCAAAGGAGATTCCTTCAGCTATTTCTGGAAGCCGCCGGTTTTTCAGTAGAGTATGGCACGAACGGGCTGGAGGGATTAAAAAAACTCCGGGAGTCAACGCCCTTCGATCTTATAATGAGTGATCTGAAGATGCCCGGGATGGACGGAATAGAGTTTCTTATCGAAATGAGAAAGGAAAAGAAATTCCATGCCATCCCCTTTGTCATGATCAGCAAAGTGGACAATAAAGTTATCAAACAGAAAGCCGAAGAACTTGGAGCTTATCATTTTATGGACAAACCTTTCACAAATGAAAAAATAACACGTCTACTGTCGGAATTGGAGCAGAAAAACAATGATAACAGCTGAAAGAAGAAGAATCGAGGAACAGCTTATCAGACTCGATCGGGATATTTCCCTACTGGAAAAAAAACTTTCCGACCAGGAAAATATTTTGGAAAGCATAGGTTCCACATACCGGAGAATCCATAATCTCAAAAGCAGTTTGTTTCTCATGGACTTGAATGAGAGCCTCAAACATGTATATCTGCTGGAACAGATTTTTGAAAAATTGCGAACCGGAAACATGATTCTCTCAGCAAAAGCTCTAGATGCATTTTCCGACACGCTGCAATGGATCAAGGGCGATCTGGGTATCAGCGAACAAAAAAATGCAGATCGGGAGTCATTAATCGACAGGTTGAAAGATCTTCTCGCTTCAGAAGAATCTCAATTGAATAAAACCAGATCATTCAACCTGACTTCCGATGAGAAGGCTCTGTTGCGCGATGCCCGCAACAGTAATCTTAATATCTTCCTGGTGGAACAATCTCTGGATACATCAATCAGCAGGGAATCCTACAGGGATTTGCCACTGTTCAATAAAATCAATGAAATAGGGATGATTGCGGTAAAGACTCCTGAGTATATTAATTTGAAAGCAGCCACAAAGGATAGTAATGTCCCTTTAAAAGTTATTTTCATTACGGATCGGAAGCAGAAAGACATGAAAGATCCGCTTCTGAAGGCAGCCGTGCCTTTCGAGGATGATCTCTATCTGACTCAGCGGGATTATAAAATCCTTATAATAGAGGATAATCCAGTCGCCCGGTTGCTCCAGAAGTCTATTATGAGCGATTTCGGTGTCTGTGACACAGTCAATGACGGAGAGGCCGGGATTAATCTCTTCACATTGGCTCTTGAAGAAAATTCTCCTTATCATATTATTTTACTCGACCTTGTCATGCCCGGCATAGGCGGTTCTGAAGTTCTGAGCAGAATCCGGGAGATTGAAGAGGAACACAAGGTCCGTGGGCTCGACCGTTCCAAAGTCATTGTATCAACGACCACAACCGAAAGCTCGACCTTAATGGACTTGTTCCGTGCCGAAGCAGATGCATATATCTTCAAACCCATGACGAAGGAGAAAATTACCAGGGAAATGAGTAATCTTAAACTGATTTAAATATCCCGGAGTTAATACGGCTTGTAAATCAACCGATATTAAAGTAAATTTATAGAAATGAGTAAAAGGCGGACATTTTGAAAGCTAATGCAGATTTTCCCAATATCAATTCCAAGCAACCGGAAGGTTTAAACCCTATGGGACAACCGTATAAGGTTCTGATTATTGATGATTCAATGTTTGTACAGAAACAGATCGGCCAGATTCTCACTTCCGAAGGTTTCGAAGTCGTGGGAACGGCCAATGACGGGCTTGAAGGGCTTGAGAAATACAAATCTTTGCATCCTGAAGTTGATCTGGTCACAATGGATATCACCATGCCCAGGCTTGACGGTGTTTCGGCACTCACCAAAATTATGGAATTCGATAAAGATGCCAAAGTCATTATGATAAGCGCTCTTGGTAAAGAAGACCTTGTGAAGGACGCACTGATTAAAGGCGCAAAGAACTACATCGTAAAACCTCTGAACAGAACAAAAGTTCTTGAGAGAATCAAAGCTGTTCTGGAAAAATAAAATTATGGAAGACCCGCTGTTTTACCAGCGGGTTTTTCTTAGCCTATTTTGCTGGCGATGGCAAAGCCATTGTCTTTAAATTGGTAGCGTTTTCGGAAAACAGATAATCTGTATCGAGGATGATTAAGAACAAATCGCGAATTTTACCTATTCCGCTGATCAATTCCCTGTTCAGGCGGGTCCCGATTTTCGGAGCGGGGTCGATATTCTCTTCTTTAAGTGTCACGACCTGGTCCACCATATCGGTGACTATGCCAATCACATTGGTTTCGTTGTCAATAAATAATTCGAGAATTATTATATTGTAGGCTTCGTCTTCCAATCTATCCATTGGAGGCAGATTCAATTTTGTTCTAAGATCAACAATCGGCCTGATACTGCCCCTTACATTGATAACACCGAGTAGATAATCGGCGGTCCTGGGAACCCTTGTAATTTTTTCAATTTCCAGAACTTCCAGCACATGTTCGATAGGAATAGCGAAAGAATCGTCACCTAGAGTGAATGTCAGATATTGTCCGCTATGTAAAGACTCCATATTTCACCTCTTACAACCTTTATTATAGTCTCCCGGATTTGAATATTCAAATATCTTCTTTACTCCCAGGGTATAAGGCTGTTCACTACAAGGTTTTTATAAAGAGCAAAATCCCGATCCGTAATATCAAACTGATAGGGAAAGTCGCTGTAGTAGACCTGGATATTCATCTGGGGAGCTGCGAAACGCGAAATGATAAAAGAAAGATCCAGAGGGAGCCGCGGGTTTACACCTATATGGAATTCAATCTTTTTCCCGTCAGCCGAAGCTTTTGAAGGATAATTCGAGTCATAAATTATCAAAGGCGTTTCCGATATCAATTCAATGATTATTCTGTCAGGCGTTCCTTTGGCGTCTATGGTATATTTTGAACTAACCCGGTCGAGGAAAGTGGATTTCTCACGGCTTACATCAAGAAGATCATTGATCATCGGAGCGGTTATTTCCGCTTCCCTTCCTACATCGTTCAGTTTAAGGTCTTTGCCATCGAGAAGAAGCGTTAAGTCTCCTATAGGTGCAGGGCTCGAAAGGCCCAGGGTTCGGATAGACTTGCCGGGATTGATGACTTCATTGAGATACAGAGGCTGTTTCTGAACTTCATCGAAAGTCGGCAGAATCAGTATTCGGTATAAAAGAAATACTGTCACGGCCCCTGTAGTTATAAGTGAATAGGCATTTCTGAAACTTCTTCTGTGTCGATGAAACCTGTGCAGATAATGGTTCAGACTCGATTGGAGCATTAACACCGGCATTATAAGAACAGTGAAAAAGATATTGCCGGTAACCCTCGAAGTCAGTAGAAAACGCGATATTTCATAGTAGGGATAGGTAACAATTAAATACCCGACTGCGATTATCGGGAGTGGGGTAAGAATAAGAAAAAGCCTTTTTAAAGCTTTCCGGCGGCTGATCATAAAAAAGGAGATAAAAACCAGTCCCCAAAGGAAAAAGTAGGAAAATGATATATTGAAAACCATGACAGTTATTAAGCTGATAATTAAAGATAGAAACGCCGTATAAGTGTAAAAATGGTGGGATGGGGATAGCGCAACCCCTTTAACGAGATAAAGAAATCCGGAATAAAGGAAAAAGGATAGAAAGATTTTAAATAACAGAAAAAATAAAGGATATCTCATCCAGAAATCGGGATAATCTCTCATCCCGGAAATCTCTTCAATCAGAAGAGTCGAAAGGAAAAGATAAAGGAAAGCGAGAAAGAACAGCAGGGGAAGAGACCAGAAGTGATTTTTGAAACGCTTGAGGTTGAGATGCAGGTTTCTAGATTTAAAAAGAAGTATCAGCATCAGTAAAGCCGTAAGAGTTACAAAGGATATAATACTCTGTTTTTCTCCTATGGTAATGAGATTCCTTCCGAGCGGCGTTATCAGGTAATGGCGATCCCATTCATCGGGTAATCCGTTGGAATAATCGAGAATAAGAGAAAGCAGTGATTCGATAAACTCGTTTATCCATTGGTCGTCTGCTTTATTCTGTAACCCGGGTATGCTCTGCAGGAGTACCATAGGGATTTCTGCGGAGTGATAGACTTCGATCACGGCGGGCGGCTTTTCTAAACCGGACTGATAAGCCAGGGTTTCAATACTTTCATTGGAAAAGCTCAAATCCTTATCAAGAAAGTATTGTGATAGACTTTCGACAAGCCAGCGGGGTGTCCGGTCATTGCCTGAACTCTTGCGAATGATAATCCGGTCACCCGGTGCCGTCATATCGAGATATACAGCAGCATTTTTATCGGAAACAAAATCTTCAATGACGAGGTTTGATCCGATGGGATATGAACTTCCGGTACCCCTTTCAGCGCCGAGAAAAAGAAACTCTATAGAAAGCGAGGGAGTATACCTGGAGAAAATCTTCAATAACTGTAGGGCCGTTGCAATATTGATCGAACCGCTTCGCATCGAGTTTTGATTGCTGCGGTTGTTGAGAGGAACGATCAGCATTAGCGTATCTTCAAGTTGTCCGGAAACTGAGACTTTATATCCTTTTGAGAAAGAATGGTAAGTTTCGGAAAGTCCGTAGTCCAGTACTTCATAATCGATTTGATTTTGAATAAATTGATCTTCCAGATACAAGAACAGCAGTTTTTCGTTCTCGGAGTTCTCTTCTCTGGGGAAGAATGGCTCAATTTCCTTCATAAGATTCTGTACTTGCTTTCCGTATTGATATGAATCATCTCCAAACAAAGGAAAAGAGAGAAGCAGAGCTATATGAAGGATAATAATTATGGTTTTACGCATCTCGCTTAAGGATAGGTTTAAAATGAGGGACGCGTCAATTATTATAGAAGTTAATAGAGATAGCTGCCGAAAAATAATTTAATAGAAAAAAAAATTCTGACTGGATCAAACACATAAAGAACCTTGTTGCATGATTCGGCCCGATCGGAATACAATCACAGAAAAGGAGCTGCTGAGTTTTATCAAATGTGTGCTAAAAAAAGAAATCCTAAACTGGACCTTCCGATCAAGTTGATTTTTACTCAGAAAGGGATCAATTTTTTTATCAGGAATAATAAAAAACTCAACAAATTTGTCATGGCCGATGACACCATACAATATGGTGTGTCTTTCTCCGAAGTGACTCCACCTGCCGTACAGCACATGATGCTTCTCGGATATATCGAAAGAATTGAAATAGAACGGGCGGAATTTACTTCCAAGCGTTCCGAGTTGGTCGATCTGACAAAAATTCTGGTTTACGGTAACTTTTACCGGCAGTTTGATGAAGAAGTCTCGAATGCTATTCTCCATTCCAGCCTGGTGAAAACCTGGAACCGCAATAACCCTTCAAATATCATAGATGAAAAAACAGTCGTAAATGAATCCTATATTGAGAATCTGCTCCAGAGCGGCGATGTGAAGAAACAGATTTTGAAAGAGATAGCCAGTACCATTGCTCTCAATATCAAAAAAGATGATAAGCTTCTCAATGAAGAGAAAAGAATCAAGCTTTTTCTGATCGAGAGATTTGTCGATGGTATTCGGCCGGTGTGCTGGTTCGTGCTTCACAGATTCAGAAACGAGAAGAGCTATGAGGATGTGATTAAAGATATTTCTGATATACTGGAACTCTACCTTGACCGGTCCACAATAGCCGAATATCTGTCCATGGTGATAATGGAGCTACTGACAGCCGGAGAAAACAGCAACCTGAAAACCTATGTAGATGATGTATACAGGGGCCAGATAAGCCAGCAGAAACTGATGTTCGATCCCGAAACAAGAAAGAAGCTCTTTGCTGAAATGGAAAAGAAAAAGCAGTTTCTTTCTCTGGGATGGTCAATAAGTAATCCCAATTCAACCTCGATAGGCACGTCCAACAGATTAAAAATTCTCATATACAGCAGAGGTCTTGTCTTCGACAACATGAAGGATATGATTGACGAGACCAATACTCAGCAGCAGAAGGGGAAAAATATTACCGATTTCTATGATGAATTGGGAAGCATGACAACTGAACTCGGTTTAAACTATATCAATTATCTCGATGAGGCATGCAAAAAAGTCGGAATCCGCTTCAAGCCTCTCGTTTACCAAATTCGCAATAACAGCAATTCCGTAATCTGCCTTGATTTTCATTTCTGAATTTTATCTTGAGTAATCCGCTTTTTTCTTTCTAATTCAATTATTATATGTTATTGTAAGACAATACGACAATATGGCTTATGGTAGACAAACTATCGATAAAAAAAGATAAAATTGCATTTTTTAATTGGTGACACTGAAAAAAAATGCTCATACTTGTTAATATTTATGTACGATTGGCTGCAGCGGGGTTATCATCGCTGTATCAATTGCAAAATGGAATTAAATTACGGAGAAAAAAATGAGCAGAGCAACAAACTTTTTTGCTGGACCGTCTGTACTTCCCGTGGAAGTTTTTCAGCAGATTGCCGAAGAAATGGTTGATTACAAGGGCACAGGTCTTTCACTTATGGAAACCAGCCACAGATCGAAAACTTACGACGAAGTTCATAACGGCGCCGTAGAAATGATGAAGGAGATCTTCTCCATTCCCGACAATTACAAAGTGCTTTTTCTCGGGGGAGGCGCGACTCTTCAATTTTCTATGATTCCCTTGAATTTCCTTGGCGAAGGCAGCACGGCTGATTATACCCTAACTGGTACATGGTCGAAAAAAGCTGCGGCGGATGCAGCAAAGGTCGGAAAGGTAAACGTTGTCTTCGACGGAAAAGAAAAGAATTACACGACGCTGGCAGACGCATCGACTCTCAAGCCCGGTGAGGGTTCTAAATACTTTCATATGACTTCCAACGAAACAATCGGCGGGATTCAATGGAAGAACTGGCCCGATACAGGGAATGTTCCCCTGATCTGCGATATGTCCAGTGACATTCTCAGCCGGCCCGTTCCTGTGGAAAAATTCGGAATGATTTATGCCGGAGCTCAGAAGAACCTCGGACCTTCGGGAGCCACTATTGTCATAATTCGCGATGATCTGGTAGAAAAATGTCCCGACAGCCTGACCGCTTATCTGAATTACAAGACACATGCCGATTCCAACTCTCTATATAATACCCCCCCTGTATTCCCCATATACGCCATTAATCTGGTTCTGAAAAGAATGAAAGAAAATGGCGGACTGGAAGGCATGGTCGCTCACAATAAAAAGAAAGCCGAGCTCCTTTACAGCGCTATTGATAATAGCAACGGTTATTACAGATCTCCTGTTGACGAGGCATACAGATCGAATATGAATGTTGTTTTCAGGCTTCCAAATGAAGACCTCGAAAAGAAATTTATTGAGGAAGCGACAGCCGAGCGAATGTATGGACTGAAAGGTCACAGAAGTGTCGGCGGATGCCGTGCTTCAATCTACAATTCAATGACAATTGAAGGAGTTGAAAAGCTGACTTCTTTTATGAAGGATTTTGCTTCTAAAAACTAAGCTTTCGAGTCCTTAAATTTAAAAAACAATACCATGGGATCCTCTTTAGAGGATCCCGATTGGAGAATTTAAAATGAATAGTTTAAAAATAAGATTTGAAAAAATGGGAATCCATATTCCCGAAATTCTTCTGCCTGCAGATGCTGAAATGAACAAATGGGCAGTCGTTGCCTGTGATCAGTATTCTTCTGAGAAAAACTACTGGAAGGAAACTGAAGAAATCGTCGGGAATTCTCCTTCAACCCTGAATCTGATACTTCCCGAATGCTATCTGGAAGATGATGATAAGAAAGATCGGGTTCAGAAGATTAATTCCACAATGAAAAGCTATATGAAAGAAAATGTATTTCGAAAGCTTGATCGGGGATTTATTATTGTTGATCGAAGCACACCCTATGTCGAGTCCCGTCAGGGAATGATACTGGCTGTCGACCTCGAGAAATACAGTTTTTCCAAAGATACGAAGAGTCTGATCAGGCCCACAGAAGGGACTGTACTTGAAAGGCTCCCTCCCAGAATAGAAATAAGAAAGAACGCCCCTCTTGATATTCCCCATATTCTTCTTCTTATCAATGACAGAGAAAAGTCAATAATTGAAAATGCATTTATTGACAGTGATTCTTTTGAAACAGTTTATGATTTTGATCTGATGCAGGGTGGAGGCCATGTCAAAGGAAAGCTGATCAGTGATGAATCGTACCTGGAAAAGATCTGCACTGCTTTTGAAAAGCTATTTGAGAATAATGATATGCTTTTCGCTGTGGGAGACGGTAACCACTCCCTGGCAACAGCAAAGGAAATCTGGGAAAAGTTGAAAAGCGAAGGCGCTCCGGAAGATCATCCCGCACGGTTCGCTCTGGTGGAAGTCGAGAATATTTTCAATGAAGGCATTATTTTTGAACCAATTCATCGGGTTCTCTTTGATATAGATCGACAGGACTTTTTTGAAAAACTCAAAACAGTTTATGAGTGTGAAATCCGAACCGTAAGTTCCGAAGCTGTCATGAAAGACAAAGTCAGTGAGAATACCCGGGAGCATCGGATTGGATATGTTTCAGATGATGAAGTCGGGTATATATCGATAAAAGAACCAGCAATAAAGCTTACATATGAAGTCATTCAGAAATTCATAGACGATTACCGGGAAGATAACACTCAGGTCAATATAGATTATATTCACGGGGAAAAAGCATTGTATGATCTTTCCCGCAGGAAAGGTAATCTAGGCCTTTATCTGAATGCCATTAAAAAATCAGAATTCTTCGATATGATTGTTGCCGGTGGAGCTCTGCCCCGGAAAACATTCTCAATCGGAGAAGCGGAAGAAAAAAGATATTACATCGAATCAAGAAGTCTGATTTCATAAGCATAATGAGGGATGCGATAAACCGTCATCCCTCATCACTTTCTATTTATACCTTTCCAGTGCAGATATCCTCTCAGATAAAACCGGGTGACTATAATGAAAAGCACTATAGATTTTATGCGGAGTCAGATTGGAGAGGTTTTCTTTTCCAAGAACAATAAGAGCATCGATAAGAGGCTTTCCATTCTTGAGTGTTAAAGCCGCAAATCTGTCAGCTTCATACTCGTCCTTCCTGGAGAATAAGGAAAACACCGGTTTGATAAAAAAGGATATAGGACCGGTCACAAAAGAAAGAATGACAAGAAGAGCCGGCAGGGTATTCTCTTTAAAACCGAATGCTTCGTATAGGGGTGTAAAGTCTAGCAGAATGGATAATCCGTAAAAAAGCGCGAAAGCGGAAATCAGTGAAAATACCAGTCTTTTTAAAATATGCTTTTTTTTGAAATGGCCGATTTCATGGGCCAGAACTGCTTCCAGTTCTTCGTGACTAAGCTGTTTGAGCAAAGTGTCAAAGAGAACAATTCTTCTCGCTTTACCGAAACCGGTGAAATATGCATTGGAATGGGCTGATCTGCGGCTTCCGTCCATTATAAAAATCCCGCTGGTCTTGAATGAAGTCCTTTCTGCCAGAGCGAAAAGACGATTCTTGAGTTCTCCTTCTTCAAGTTCGGTAAACTTATTAAAAATCGGTGCGATGACTAGAGGGTACAGCAGGGAGATCACAAGCTGGAATGCTGTAAAAAACAGATAGGTATAAAGCCACCAGAGCGAACCGCTCTTATCCATGAAAAGAAAAAGACCCAGTAACAAGGGAACAAATAGTACGAGAGATAATATACCGTTTTTAACCATATCAGAGAGATATAGCCGGAAAGTCATCTTGTTGAAACCGAATTCTTCTTCAATGACAAATTGTGAATAAAGAGTCAGAGGGAGAGATATGAGAGACGATAAGCCGGTAAGAAGCAAAAGGTAGAGGACTCCCTCCGCGTAGGGGTGAAGACCTGAGCCTTGAATTATTCCCAGAATCCGGGCGGGGATCTGATACCAGATCACCAAAGCTGTTAACGATGTTGCCACTGTTGAACTGAATAAAGAGTATTTACCCTTTCTTTGCGTATAATCGATTGTTTTCTCATACTTTCTTATGCTCATAACATGACTGATGTATGGGGGGACACTATAGCGGTTAGCAAGAGAACTGTTTAGATTCATTATCGTTAAAATAGATGAAACCAGATATTCTGAAAAGAAAAATAAAAAGAAAAGCGAGAGAATTAAAGTAGAGCTCATTGTTTATCCTTATAAAAAAAATACCCTGCGTAAAGCAGGGATATCATGGATAGTCACGGATTAGAGAGCAGCGATAGCTTCTTTCATGTTACCGTTTGCTACAGCGGCATTGCACTGCTTGCAGATCTTGACTTTTTTTCCGTCAAAATCTTTTTCGTATCCGACTTTAATGGCAGTTCTTTTACAGAGTGGGCAGTCACCTCTACCGTTTCTGACCTGATCTCTGATTCCTGCACCTCTATGGGCTTTAGACATATGTATCTCCAAACAATAATTTACAGATTTGTGAAAAATATATCCTTCAGACGGGAAAAAGTCAATGGAAAGGCCAAATGTTTCTCAATGACGAAAGCCGAGCTTCTCATAAACCCCAATAATGTTTATAGTTACTGCCGTTGTAAAGTGTAAAGTAGTAAATAATCCAAGGATATAATATGGAAGAAAAACTGAAATTTGATGATCTGGGACTTTCTGAAAGCACGCTGGAAGGAATCAGAAAAAAGGGATTTGAAGAACCATCCCCCATCCAGGCCAAAACCATTCCCCATCTGCTGAAAGGCGATAAAAATATAATAGGGCAGGCGCAGACCGGTACTGGTAAAACAGCGGCTTTCGGTCTCCCTTTAATAGATAGACTCACACCTGATGCAGGTCGCGTTCAGGCTCTTATTCTCGCTCCGACAAGAGAGCTGGCCGTTCAGGTCTGTGAAGAGATAAATTCACTTAAGGGAACCAAAAAGCTGCAAATCGCTCCGATTTACGGCGGACAGTCATATGGTGAGCAATTCAGGCGCCTGAAAAGAGGTGTAGACATTATTGTCGGTACGCCGGGCAGAATTCAGGATCATATTGATAAAGGGAGCCTCAATCTTTCGCGGCTGGAGTGGTTGATTCTTGATGAAGCGGACGAAATGCTCAACATGGGTTTTGTTGAAGATATAGAGCGTATTCTGGAAAGTGTAAGCGATACGAAGCGTATGGTTCTCTTTTCGGCTACCATGCCCCCGGCCATTTTGAATATCGCCGGAAAATATATGGGCGACTATGAGGTTCTGGCTGTAAAAAAAGAGCAGCTCACAACCAATCTTACAGAACAGATTTATTACGAACTGGCTGAGCGGGACAAGTTTGAAGCTCTCTGCCGCATTGTCGATATCGAAGACGATTTTTACGGAATCGTATTCTGCCGGACAAAAATCCGCACGGACGAAGTCGTTGAAAGACTGATTAATCGCGGTTATGACGCTGCAGCGCTTCACGGGGATATTTCCCAGAATATGCGGGAGAGAATTCTGGCCCAGTTCAAAGAGAAGAGAATCAATATCCTTGTGGCGACAGATGTTGCGGCCCGCGGTATTGATGTTACCAATCTGACTCATGTTATCAATTATTCTCTTCCCCAGGATCCCGAATCCTATGTTCACAGAATCGGAAGAACCGGACGGGCCGGTCAGGAAGGCACAGCCATTACTTTCGTAACTCATTCCGAGTACAGGCTCCTCGTCAGAATTAAGAGAATGGCCAACACGACAATAACCAAAAAGTCGATTCCCGAAGTTAAAGATGTCATTGATATTAAAAGAGAGAGAATTATTAATGATCTGACAGAAACAATTCAGGGTAATCTTGAAAAGACGAATGAGCACTATGATGAAATGGCGAGAACCCTTCTGGAACAGGCCGACCCGGAGCAGGTGGTATCGTCGCTGCTTAAATACTCTTTCAAACAGGACCTCGACGAATCCCGATATAAAGAAATCAAGAAAATCAATATGAATAAAGACGGGAACAGAACAAGACTCTTCGTCGCCAAAGGGCGGAAAGATGATATGGGCGCCCGTGATGTCGTGGCTCTGATCAAGAATAAAACGGGAATCCCCGATTCCAGAATCGATGATGTTCAGGTTTTTGAAATGTTTTCCTTTATTACAGTCAGCTTTGAAGATGCCGAACAGATTATCGATGTTTTCAGGAAATCGGGTAGGGGACACCGTCCCATGGTCGAAAAGGCTAAACCCTCCGCCGGAGGACCCAGACAGGGGCATCAGGATGGTCGGCCGAGGCGCGATTCATTTAAACAGGGAAGTCATTTCAATCATTCTCAAAGAAAAAGCCGTAAATACAAATACTCCAAAAAATGATTAAGTGCTGCCGTTCCAGAAGAATTCTCTGGAAACGGCTCCGTTCAATCTGAATTCGACACCTTCATTTTCGAGTAATTCTCTTTGAAGATTCCCTCCGTCGTGTTCGGGAAGGGATATTATTCCTTTTCCATTGACAACCCTATGCCAGGGAAGATTGTATTTTCCGCTGCTGCTTCTCAAGATCCAGGAAACCTGACGGGCGGCTCTGTTATTACCTGCAAGTGCGGCAATCTGTCCATAGGAAACAACCTTGCCTTCGGGAATGGAAGAAATAATCCTTATGACTTTTTCAGTGAATTCATTCATTTCGTTATAATTAATAAAGGGCTGCTTCAAACAAAGCAACCCTTTATTTCGACAGAAGAAATCACTTTTTCTTTTTCTTCTTTTTTTCCTTATCCATTATCGGTATTCTCTTGGTAGAAAATTTCGCAATAGCATAGCGCATCCGCTGGAAAGGATTTTTAGTGGATTTCTGCATGATTTCGAGACCGGAGACATTCAGCTTGATAATCACCTCTTTCAAAGCCGGCCTCAGTTTCTGGAACTCTTTCGAACCGGGCGCATTTCCCGATGTGATAAACTCATTGAGTTTCAGAAGATCTTTCTGAGTAAGCCTTTTTTTATAAGCTCTCAGAATCTTTTCCTGAGATTTCTGAATTTCTTTCTGTATTTCCATGCTGGGCATTTTCGGTTGTTTGGCCATTATGATAATCCTTCGTAAAGCGTAATCAGTCTGTAATTTACAATTAAGTTCCCTTGCGGTCAAGAGAGGTTCCTGAAAAGCCGGCAATTTGCTTGTTAAGTTCTGCTGGAATAGGGATATTTCAAGTATCATCACTTTAAAATAAACATCTGCAATCTTGAACAGGTGGGGGTCTCGGCTTTATCATATTAGTATGATTAAATCGGCAGGAAGTCTTGTTATCTCCTACCTGAAGGGTATCTCCTACATGTCGGGGTATTTCTTCTATTTAAGCAGAAAGACGCTGAAATTCCTCTTCTCCCGGAAACAGGACAAAAAAGTTCTGATCATGCAGCTTCTCTTTACGGGAGTGGAAGCCCTGCCGATTCTATCCCTCATCTCTCTGGGGATCGGCGGAGTCATAATTGTTCAGGGAGTGGCCATTCTGCCCCAGTTCGGACAGGGGGAAATGGTTTATGATATTCTGGTGCTGATAATAGTCAGAGAGCTGGGGCCTGTTCTGACAGCTCTGATACTCGCGGCGCGTTCCGGTACGGCCATCACTACAGAACTGGGAAACATGATTGTCTCACATGAAGTTGAAGCATATGAATCCGTTGGGATCAATCCGGTATACTATCTGGCGGTTCCGCGTCTTCTCGGTGTTGTGGGTTCCATGATTTTGCTCAATGTCTATTTTGATATCTTCGGCCTGTTCGGCTCTTTTCTGGTAACATCTATGATGAATCCTATACCGATCAAGGAGTATCTCGAAAATCTTCTTCAGGTTCTGACAGCCTGGGATCTCTTTATTTCTTTTCTGAAAAGTTTTGTTTTCGGTTATATTATAGCAGTGGTTTCCACATATCATGGCTTCAGAGTTAATCACGCGATTACGGAAGTTCCCGTAGCGACGATAAAGTCTATAGGAAACTGTTTTACCTTTATTATTGTAGCTGATGCTATTATTACGGTAATATCCCGATTATAGGAGAGGACGCTGGAATCACTTGTTTTGAAAGATGTAACGCTGCAATTTGAAGGGGAGACTGTACTCAAGTCAATCAACCTGGAAATAAAGCCGGAATCATCAACGGTTATTTTCGGTAGATCGGGAAGTGGCAAGACAACGCTTCTGAAAGCCATGGCCGGGTTGATCCGCATCGATGATGGAGAAGTTCTCTATAACGGCGATAATATCGCGAAAATGAATGAATCGGATTTTTTTGAAATGCAGGCGCAGTCCGGTTTTGTGTTTCAGGATGCAGCATTATGGGCGAATAAAACGATTTATGACAATCTGGCCATACCTCTGCGGATTCTCAGGCCGGGGATGAACGCCGTCGATATTGACAAAAGAATCAGGTCAGCGGTTGACATGCTCGCAGTCAGAGAAAATCTTTTGATAAGGCCTTCAGCCATTTCTTCCGGGGAGAGGAAGATCATTTCCTTTCTCAGAGCTCTTATGACTGATCCCGATATTCTCTTTTTAGATGAACCGGCTGTTTCTCTCGATAAAAAAAGCAGCCGCCGTATTCATAATTTGATAAAAGAGCTGAATGAAGAGAAAAAAACTATAATTACAGTAACTAATGATTTTTCTCTGGCCAGGATGATTGCCGATAATTTGATCATTATCGAAGGAGGATCCGTTATAAGACAGGGGTGCTTTTCCGAGATTCTCACATATGAAGATAAAGATATCGAAGATATCATTGAAGATATAAAAGGACAGGTTTGATTTGAAGTTTAAATTCCGTTTTGCCGAACAGATCGTCGGACTTTTTGTGCTGATCTCACTTATTCTCGTATGCGTGGCGCTGATCCTTATCGGAATCAATAAGCGGTGGCTGCGCGACGATCTTGTTTATACAAGCAGTTTTCCATCCGCCACGGGACTCAGATCCGGAATGTCCGTAACTCTCAGAGGATTTAAAATCGGCGAACTGCAAACCATAGAGCTGGATGATGATAATATGATAGGCGTCTCTTTTGTCATATATGAGGAATATATAAACCGTGTCGTAGGAAATTCCGTCATAGAACTTCAGGCCAATCCTCTGGGATTGGGCGCTCAGATTGCTTTTTATCCGGGTATAGAAAAAGGCGATTCCCTTCAGGAAGGATCTTTTATTCATTCAACGGCAACAGCCGAAGGAAGAAGGCTGATTAAAGAGGGGCTCGTTGATAAAGACAGTTCCGGTGATATAATTGTAAAAATTCTCAATGATGCCGATGAAATGGTTCTTTCTCTGAACAGTCTGCTGATAACCCTTGATGAAACGCTACTGGGATATAATCCGGGACCAGTAGGGGAAATCCTGGACAGCCTTGGAAAGGTCATTCCCGGGGTTTCGGCCGTTGTGGAAGATGTGCAGGTGGAAACACTGCCAGAAGTGGGCGCCATTCTGGAAGATATTAAAAAGATTACACAGTCTTTTGCATTGCTGGCCCGGGAGCTGGAAACTGTGGAGGGAATCGTTCCCAAGATGCTCGATCCCAAGGGCAGTGTGGCCACTTTCCTCGATGATGATAATAAATTGTTTAATCAGGTTTACGGTATCCTCGATGAACTGCAGAACAGTATGAAGGAAGTTCGTGAACTGATGGAGTATCTCAACGGTCTCAGCCCTGAAATATCCTCTCTGGTAGAGGGAACAGGGGCAACGATCGATGAGGCTGAAAAGGTTCTTCAGGGATTAAAAAACAATCCTCTACTCCGGGGCGGAATTGAAGAGGAAACACCTCAGGATTCCGTATCAACTTCAATCAGGGATGGTGAGTTCTGATGAATAAATCAGGTAAACTGACTTTTGTGCTTTTTGTTCTTATTCTCCTCGCCGGATGTTCATCCCTACCGGGAAAAAAAGAAACGAAAAATGTTGAATTAAAAAACAAGGCTGCTGATTACCTGAAAAACGGAACGTCACAATATAATGCGGGGCGATACAGCCGGGCTTTGGATTTCTTTGAAAAAGCTGAACAACTGAATGCTTCGCTGGACTATGAAGAGGGACTTGTCGCGGTCTATAACTCAATCGGTCAGACAAAAATGATGGAAGGTCTTTTCGAAGAAGCCATTGATTATCTCAATGATGCACTGGAAATTGCCCTGAGGCTGGAAAACGAGGCTCTCATTCTCTCTACGACAGGGAATCTGGCTGATTACTATATGAAAGTCGAAGATCTGGACGAAGCAGAGAGAATTCTTAGAGATAGTCTTCCTTCACCGGATGATGCTGATTCCGATGAAAAGGCTATGCTGGCTCAAAAATTCAGCCTTCTCCTGAGGAAAAAAGGTCTCTACAATGAATCTCTGGCTTTTCTTGAGAGCAGTGTGAGTTATCATGAAAAAAACAAACAATATAAAGCTCTGGCATCGGACTATTATATGATGGCTTCAGTTTATTCTTTAAAAAGGGAATATGACCGGGCTGTCTTTTTCGGCGAAGAAGCTCTCCGTTATGACAAATTGGTGGAATTCTCACAGGGAATCGCAGCTGATCTTCAAGCGCTTTCAATCATTCTTGAGAAAGCGGGAAGAGAGGCAGAATCCCGGATATATGCGCAGCGTTACGAAAAAGCCCGCAAAGCCATTAATGCCATTAATAATACCGAAGATGAACAGATTGATTCAATTACATCGGGAGAATAGGTACACATATGCTTAGATCAATACGTAATATCCTTCTTGTTTTTCTCTTCATACTGGCTTTTTACTTACTGAAAATACTGTCGTCGCTTCTTCTGCCTCTGGTATTTGCTATGCTTGTCGTCATTATGTACCAGCCTTTGATGCTTTTTTTGAGAAAATACAAATTCCCTACAGCTGTTATTGTTCCGATAATTGCAACTATGACAATTCTAATCATATTATTTATTGTCAATATCTTTATCGGGACTATCGGCAATTTTGCATCTCAATCGAATTTTCTAGCTTCCCAGTTTATCAAAAAAGTTGAATCCATAATCCTTCAGATCGAAGTTCTCACTAACCACAGACTGAATCTCGACAATATAACGGAATATCTGCTAGGTTTTTTCAACAGCGGCAGTATTACCAGGGCGGTCAGTTCACTTGCGGCGGGTCTCGGAAATTTCGGTCGCTCGTTTTTTATGTTTTCTCTCTATTTCGTCATTCTTCTTTCCAGCATGACTAATTATGAAGAATATATAAGATATGTCGTTAAAGATAATAAGCAGCTGATAAAAGAGATTCAGGGACTTCAGCGATCTGTCTCGACTTATATGACTATAAAGATTATCGTCAGTGCTTCCACAGGGTTTATCGCCGGTATGGTGTGTATGCTCTTCGGTTTGAAGTTTGCCCTGATTTTCGGTTTTCTGACTTTTCTTTTGAATTTTATACCATCCATCGGATCCATTATTGCCACTATTCCACCGGTGCTTATGGCGATAATTCAGTTTGACACCTTTCATCGAGCCATTGCTGTACTGTTGATTCTCTTTTTCATTCAGATGACAATCGGCAATTTCCTCGAACCGAAAATCATGGGTGACAGGCTTCTTCTCAATACCGTTACGGTTATTTTCGGCCTGGTTTTCTGGGGCATCATATGGGGAATCCCGGGGATGCTGTTATCTGTTCCCTTAATGGTAATTCTCAAGCTTATCTTCGGATATTCCGACTCGCTCAGCGTTCTTGCCAGAATTATGGGTTCCCACCGGAAAACCAGTTGATTTTGCGAATTTCGAAAACCTCAACTATAATAATCATATGGAAAATGAGTTTGACTCTGAATTATTAAGCAGGCTTAAAGTAAAAGGTGTTGATTCTAACTTTATCGAACACCTTCTCAGTTCTCTTTTTAACACCTTTCCCGACCATATTTACATAAAAGATAGAAATTCCCGATTCCTGCTTATTAATGAATCTCTCACAAAAGTGTTCAATCTCAATTCTCCCGATGAAGCTGTCGGAAAAAGTGATTATGACTTTTTTACAGAAGAACATGCGGGCATCACCTATCGGGAGGAACAGGAGATAATGGATTGCGGAAGAGGTATGACGAATTATGTGGAAAAGGAAACCTGGGAGGACGGATCAATCAGCTGGGTGGCTTCGACAAAAGTTCCTTTCCGCGATGAAGAAGGCAAGGTCATCGGCATCTTTGGAATTTCCAGAGATATTACGGCGCGGAGACAGGCTGAAATAGACAAAAACAACCGGGCCAGGGAGCTCGACTGTTTTATAAAGATTTCACAGATTGCCAAAAGCAAAGAGGTCAGTTTTGAAGGGCATATAAAGGAAATCGCTTCACTGATTCCCGAGTTTCTCAGTCATGCCCAAATCGCTTCGGTCCGCATTGTCGTCGGTAATAAGTCTTTTAAGAGCAGGGATTTCCATGAAACAGAAAACAAGAGACTTTTTCCGGTTAGAGACGGAAGCTCAAAAGTGGGCGTCCTGGAAGTCTTTCTCGAAAGAAAAGACAAGGAGATCGAAAACACAACCGAACAGGTCTTGAATCTGATTGCCGATCGATTAAATGAAATTATTCAGAAAAGATGGATTGAGAAAGATCTGCGCAAGTGGGAGCACATCCTTAAAGATGCTGAAGATCATATGGATCTCTACCCCTGACGCGGGGTAGAGAGTTTCCGGTTATTTATACTTCTTCAGTCGTTTTTTCGTCTTTTATTCCGGGAATTCGGATCTTTGCGGCATTTTTGAGAGATTCTAGAAAATCTTTCAATTTCGTCTGATTCTTATCCTGAACGAGATAGCTGTTGATAGATTCTCTGACATCTTCCAGAGGTACAGACGATTCGGGGAATCTTTCATGAACTTTAATGATGTGGTATCCGAACTGGGTTTCTACAATACCGCTGATTTCTCCTTCCGGCAGAGCGAAAGCAACTGTTTCGAACCCACTGACCATCTGACCTCTTGTAAACTCTCCCAGATCTCCGCCCTGCGGTCCGCTCGGTCCTTCAGATTCTCTTCTGGCTGTATCGGCAAAGTCAGCGCCGTTTTTCAATTCTTCGCTTATCCGTTCAATCTTTGCTTTTGCCTGGTTCTTTTTCTCGTCATCGTCTCCCGCTTCCACAGTCACCAGTATGTGGCTTGCATGTATTCTTTCCGGTTCTGTAAAATAGGCGGGATTTTCCTTATAGAAGGTCAGGATTTCCTCATCGGTTACTGTGGTTTCTTCGGGAACTTTTTCTTCAATGAGCTTCTGGATCTTCATATCCTGAAGAATCACTTCTTTGAAGGAATCCGGATCGTATCCCTGAGAGGCTAGTGCTTCGTTAAAAGCTTCATCGGATTCGAACTGAGACTGAAGAGAAGCGATTTTTTCATTGATTTCTTCATCGGGAATGACAAATGATGCCGATTCCTGCAGAAGGACTTCTCTTGTAATGAGATTTTCGATAACTGAGCTGCGAACCTGTTCAAGCTGAGCCGGCTGAAGTGCCATCCCCTGAGCTTCGTACTGCGCCGCACTTTTGGAAACTTCCTCTGCAACTTTTTCTTCTGTGATTTTTACTCCGTTGACAACGGCGGCAACACCTCTGTCTCTGAGCAGATAATAAGCGCTGATTCCCCCTGCTGCAGCAAGGACGACAATAGCTGAAATAATTATGACAGCTTTATTAGTCATTTTTGACATGATTTTCAATTCTCCCGTTTCTGATTAATAGTGATTCTTGTTTCTGAGAGTGGAGCTGTACCGGTCCCTTTTATAAGGTTCGATTGTTACAATCTGAATTTTTTTATCATTATTGCTGATCCATTGGGTAAAAGACTCGGCAAGTTTATGCTGATCATGGCCGAAGCACACAACCTGTGGATTGACTTTTTCAACGACACCATAAGTTCCGGTAACTTCATCCGAAAGAAATGCTTCATCTACAAGACCGCTTTGCATAATATGCGAGATTCTCTCTTCTTCTCCATGTACAGGATTGCGTTTTTTGGTTTTCAGAACAAATCTGTCACGTGCAATTACTGCAACCAGACGGTCACCTTCGGCAGCCGCTTTCTGTAGAAAATATATGTGTCCCGGGTGGATAACATCAAATGTCCCGAAGACAAGAACGGTTTTCATTCACTCTCCTAAACTCTTCAATGAAATTAAACAATTTCCCTGTTATTGTACAGAAAAAAAAGAAAAGAAGCGACCTCTGTTCAACAATCTTCATTTTTGATATTATTCCTTTACAGTTTTGTATCTATGTAACGCAACGAGGGGGACTTATGAAAAGTTTGCTTGAACAGTGTAAAAGCCTGAAAAACGCCTCATTCTCATTGGGATCTCTGGGAACTAAAGCGAAAAATGATGCCCTCCTGTCCGTTGCGGAAGCGCTGGCGAATCGGGAAAACCAAATACTTGAAGCCAATCTGATTGATGTGGAATCAGCTGAAAAGAGCGGTATGAAAAGCAGTCTTGTGGATCGTTTACGACTCACGTCTGAAAGAATGAAAGATATGATCTCTGGTATTGAAACAGTTGTCTCTCTCAAAGATCCGGTCTGGAACAGCAGAGATGTCTGGACTCTTGAAAATGGAATTACCGTATCAAAAATGTCTGTCCCGATGGGGGTTATCAGCATTATTTATGAATCGAGACCGAATGTCACAATCGATGCTTTCACTCTGGCTCTGAAGAGCGGAAACGCCATTCTCCTCAGGGGCAGTTCATCAGCCATAAACTCCAATAAAGCTCTTGTCGAAGCCGTTAAGGAAGGACTCCGTAAAAGTCGGATCTCTCCCGATGTCATCGAGCTTGTTGAAGATACTGACAGAGCTGTTGTCGGGGAACTTCTTCATATGACTGAATATCTGGATCTTGTCATTCCCAGAGGCGGCGCGGGACTTATCAAATATGTAACGGAAAATGCAAAGGTTCCCACAATCGAAACAGGAGTAGGGAATTGCCATGTTTTTGTCGATGAGAGCGCAGATCTTCATATGGCCCTGGCCATTGTAGAGAATGCCAAAATCCAGAGGCCCGGCGTATGCAATGCCATCGAAACGATTCTGGTTCACAAATCAGCAGCCTCACAATTTCTTCCCCGATTGAAAAATAAAATCGGAGACAGGGTGGAGCTTCGCGGTTGCGAAAGGACTGCTGCTTTTATCGATGTCATTCCGGCTGATGAACTTGACTGGGCAACTGAATATCTGGATTATATATTGGCAGTGAAAATCGTCGATTCCTGTGACGAAGCGATTTCCCATATAAACAGATATGGAACGAAGCATTCGGAATCGATAATTACAAACGATCTGGCTAACAGCAGAAAATTTCAGCGTAATATCGATGCCGCTGCGGTATATGTCAATGCCTCAACCCGTTTTACCGACGGCGGGGCTATGGGCTTCGGTGCGGAAATGGGAATAAGCACTCAGAAAATGCATGCCCGTGGACCGATGGGGCTCAATGAACTGGTTACAATAAAGTATGTGATGAACGGCGACGGTCAGATCCGGGAGTAGGAATGATATCGGAAACAATTCTGGACAGTAAAAAAATCGTAATCAAGATAGGATCAAATACTCTGTCCGACGGTGAAGGAATGCTGAACAGAGATTTCTTCATGAATTTTACCTCACAGGTTAAACGGCTTACCGATATGGGAAAGCAAATCATAATCGTTTCATCAGGAGCGAGAATTGCCGGCGTATCGACGCTGGGAAAATGGAAGAGAAAAGAGGATTTGCACTACAAACAGGCTCTCTGTGCCATCGGTCAGGTGGAATTAATGGACTCTTTCCGGCGTTCTTTCAAAGAAGAAGACCTTCTGATCGGACAGATACTGGTTACACGAGATGACTTGAGTGATCCCGGCAGGACCGTTTATATTCGGAACACACTTTTCACATTAATTGACGAAGGCGTTATTCCCATAATTAATGAGAATGACAGCGTCAGCGTCGATGAAATCAAAATAGGTGATAACGATAATCTCGCCGCTCTTATCGCCAATCTCTGGAATGCCGATCTGCTGATTCTGCTCAGCGATATTGACGGGGTTTACGATAAAAACCCCAAAGAACATGATGATGCGGTTATCCAGGAGACGATCACCGATATAGCGAAGCTGAGAAGGGAGATCTCATTCGGAAGCAGCGGAAGTTTCGGTACCGGCGGAATCCGCACTAAAATCGAAGCTGCTGAAAAGGTGACGCAATACGGCATACCTATGATCCTCGCTTGCGGAAAACACGAAAACATTATCAGCAGTCTAATCGATAAAAAAGAAAAAGCATCGCTGTTTCTTCCCGGATAGTGACATTTCCCTTCGTCTCCGTTGTTTCATAAATAAGTGAATCGCGGAGGTTGAACATGAAAAAAAATATTTGGGCTTTATTACCCTTTCTGTTACTATTGTCTGGATGTTATTTTTATTTTGAAGGAATATCCGGTTCCGGAAGGTTGATAACCAGCACCTATTATATAAGCGGGTTTTCGGCAGTTGAAGCTGATGATTCTTCAATGGTCAATATCACTTATGGAAATTATTACAGTGTTTCCGTCATTTGCGATGACAATCTGCTGCCATATATCGACATTTACAGTGATGGTTATACCCTCCATGCGGGATTGATCGGAGGATACTCCTATCTGAACAACACATATACCGTCAATATAACCATGCCGGTGTTAAGATCTGTTAAGGCGGATAATGCTTCAGATGTCCAGGTTTCAGGTTTTACTCTCACCACTCGACTTGACTTAATCCTTACCGGTGCGTCCCGTATGAATGTGTATCTGACAGATGCCGATGTTCTTTCCCTGATGACTGATGGTTATTCCAAAGCCGAAATCCATTCTGTTTATCCTTTAAGCAGGGTTTACCTGAACTGCAGTGAAGCTTCCTCTGTCGATCTGAGGGATATGCTTTGCGCATACGGGGAAATTGACATAAGAGACTCTTCGTCTGTAAAAATCAATATGATCGATCCTGTTTATGAATCCTTCGGATTGATCGGGCAGGTCTGCCGGGCATCAGTTCTCTATTATCGGGGCCCTCAGGGACCGGGACCGATTCTTTTTACAGAGGGATCTTCACTGGTTTACTACTGACAGGTTGAGCCTTTGTCTGACATAAATGTGAATTTTTGAACATTTTCCTAATAAAAGTCTGATAAACTGATAAAATTCCAATGAAAAACTTGACGGGTCACTCAAGGTGATTCATCATTATTAAGAATCTAAAGGAGGATATCTTGAATATCAAAAAGTTTTTTACGGTTTTTATCATTGCAGCTGTAATGATGGCTGTCGGTTGTGCTTCCGGTCCAATAGCACCGAAAGATGAAGAACAGCATCTGGTCATTCTCAACACAAATGACCATCACGGACATCCCGTGGCATTTTATGACTATCCTGCAGACGGTATGGGCGGCCTTCCCGCCAGAGCCACTTTTGTAGACGAAGTCAGAGCATCAAATCCCAATGTTCTCGTTGTCGATGCAGGGGACTTCAATACGGGTAGACCCGAGTCAAATTTCTTCAAGGCTGAAGCGGACATAATCGGTTACAATATGATCGGATATGATCTGTTGACTATGGGAAACCATGAATTTGATAACGATTTTGCCACCATGCAGGAACAGATTGCCAAATCTGAATTCCCCTGGCTCTGTGCGAACGTTGTCAACGAAGACGGTAGTTACATCGAAAATGTTCAGCCCTACATCATCAAAGAATATCCCACTTTCAAAGTGGCTGTTCTCGGTCTTATGACCAAGGAAACTGAACAGACCGGTAACCCGGCTAACGTCGGAGGATACAAATTCCTCGATGGTGTTGAAGTGGCAAAAGAACTGGTTCCCAAACTTCAGAAGAAAGCTGACATTGTTATCGCTGTCGTTCACATGGGAATTTACGACGAAACAGAAGGTTCCATGCGTCTCGCGAAAGAAGTACCGGGAATCGCTATGATCGTCGATGGTCACACTCACACAAAAACAGAAGAGCCTGTATGGGTGAAAAATGACGTAACAGGGAAAGATGTTGCAGTCGTTTCTTCTAAGCACTGGGGTCTCTTTGTTGGTAAAACTGATCTTTCATTTATGAACGGTGAAGTGACTGGTCTCGATTTCGTTCTCCAGCCCATCAACTCTGAAACTTATGAAGGTAGAGCCGATATTCAGGCCGCTATGGATAGCTATGTCAATAAAGTAGACGCCGTTCTCAGCGAAGTTATCGGAACAGCGACTGATGTATTCCCCAATGATAATACCAGAAAGATGGAAACAGCTCTCGGTGATATCGTTACAGATTCCCAGAAATGGTTTATCGAAAACCAGGGTATGGAATGTGATTTCGCTTTCCAGAACGGCGGTGGAATCAGAGCTACGCTGGCAGACGGCGAAATCCAGAAACAGACTGTTTACGAAGTTCTGCCTTTTGATAATTCCATCGCTCTCATCGAGCTGAAAGGATCAGATGTAATCGCCCTTTTTGATAAAGCGGCAACAAACATCGGAGCCGGAGCTATGGCTCAGGTTTCTAAAGAAGTGAAATTCGTTATCGATTCCGCTTCCCAGACTGTAGCGGAACTGAAAATCAATGGAGCACCTGTTGATCCCGGCAAAGTATACAAAGTCGCTCTCAACTCCTACCTCGCGGCAGGCGGAGACGGATACGGCATGCTTAAAAATGCGGTTTCCTACTACGACACTTCTCTGATGCAGAGAGATGCTTTTATCGATTATGTTATTCATCTTGGAGGAACAATTTCTCCCATGACTGATGGACGTATCACAATCAAATAATTGCAGAAAGTCTGATATTCTGCGTTTAAAAGGACTGCCTTCCGGGGCGGTCCTTTTTTTTGAAAAAGACCGATAGCGAGTTGAATATATATTTTTTCTATGGTAATTTGACCGCGAAAAACAAGGCTCGTATAATCTTCCGATCGGGGAAGAGTTTCTACAAACCACCGTAAATGGTTTACTATGGGCGGAATATTTTTTCTCGGTTAAATCCTTTCCGTAATATATTTACGAGAGAGTCCGGTATTAATTTTTCCGCACTTCAGTGGGAATATTGCCGGGCTTTTTTTAATTATAACCGGGAGGAAAATCCTGCATATGGATCGAAGACGGATTTACGTCAGAAAGAAAGAGGGTTTCAATCTTGAAGCCGGAGAGCTTAAAAAGGATCTGAGGGATTCCCTCCGTATAAACGCCCTGGAAAACGTAATCATTTACAATATCTACGAGATATCCGGGCTCGATGAAGGCCAGTTCAACGAAGGACTGGCCGGTGTTTTTTATGAAGAACCGGTTGATGAGATTTTCTTTGAATCCCCATCTCTCGATGCCCCCTGTTTCGCAGTGGAATACCTTCCGGGACAGTTTGATAACCGGGCCGATTCTGCTGAACAGTGTCTTCATCTTAAATTCGGAGATTGGAATGGTTCCGTGAAAACCGGGAAACTTCTTGTGTTCCGTGGTATCGGACAATCAGATCTTGAAAAGATTAAATCATACTACATCAATGATCTGGAAATGAGGGAGAAGGACCTATCGATTATACAGGGGCTCGAAGAAGCTGACAGCCCCGATTCCATACCCTCAATAGAGGGTTTGATCGACGCAGCAGACGATGAGATACCGGAATGGCATGCTTCTCTCAATCTGGCAATGACCGCTGCCGATTTGAAATTCTGCCGCGATTATTTCAGGGATGAGGAAAAGCGCAATCCTACGGAAACAGAATTGCGGGTGCTTGACAGCTACTGGTCGGATCATTGCCGCCATACGACTTTTGAAACAGAAATAGAGAATATTGAATACGGTACCGGAGAATTTAAAACGCTTCTGGAAAATACCTTTCAGGAATATTTGAACAGCAGGAAAAAGACCGGCCGTGAGAATAAGCCCGTATCCCTTATGGATCTGGCGACAATTTCCATGCGAGAAATGTTCAGTTCGGGAGAGCTGGATGACCTGGACAAGTCTGAAGAAATCAACGCCTGCAGTCTTAAAGTTCCTGTAAAAACAGAAAATGGTGAAGAGGACTGGCTGGTTATGTTCAAGAATGAAACCCATAACCATCCTACTGAGATAGAGCCTTTCGGCGGGGCTTCAACCTGTATCGGCGGAGCTATCCGGGACCCCCTATCCGGCCGTTCCTATGTCTACCAGGCTATGAGAGTTACAGGCAGTGCGGACCCCACTGTTCATATCGATGAAACTATGGAAGGAAAACTTCCCCAGAAAAAAATAACAACCGGAGCCGCCCACGGCTACAGCTCATACGGAAACCAGATAGGACTCGCCACATCCTACGTCCGTGAGATTTACGATGAAGGTTACAAAGCCAAGAGAATGGAAGTCGGAGCCGTTGTGGGGGCGGCACCGGCGGTCAATGTAATTCGTGAAACTCCTGTCAAGGGCGATGTCGTCATACTTCTCGGAGGAAAAACGGGACGGGACGGGATTGGCGGAGCCACAGGGTCTTCCAAAGAGCATACCACGGAGTCTCTCGATACGTGTTCGGCTGAAGTCCAGAAAGGCAATGCCCCGGAGGAAAGAAAAATACAGAGACTCTTCCGAAAGAAAAAAGTGACATCTCTTATCCGTCGCTGTAATGACTTCGGCGCCGGAGGTGTTTCTGTTGCCATCGGTGAGCTGAGTCGGGGACTTCAGATCAATCTCGATAAAGTTCCTGTCAAATATTCGGGACTGAACGGCACAGAGCTGGCCATTTCTGAATCCCAGGAGAGAATGGCTGTCGTCGTGCACCAGAAAGACGCCCGACAGTTTATCGCCTACGCTGACGAGGAAAATCTTCAGGCTGTCGAAGTCGCTGTAATTACAGATAATGACAGGCTTGTTATGACCTGGAAAGGGGAGACGATTGTCAATCTCAGCAGAAGATTCCTCGATACCAACGGTGTGAGAAATAAGGTTGATCTGACGGTTGCGCCTGTGGCGGAAGAGAAGCCCTTTGCCGTTCAAGTTACGGGTTCAACTTTAGTCGAGAAGTTCTCAAACAACCTTAAAACATTAAATAACTGTTCCCAGAACGGACTGTCCGGCATGTTTGACTCGACAATCGGCAGCGGTACCGTTCTTCTCCCTTATGGTGGCAAATTTCAGAATACGGAAAATGAGTGTTCTATTCATAAAATCCCCGTGGGAGTTGAAGGCAGCTCTACCTGCAGCGCCATGTCATACGGATATAATCCGGTTATTTCCAGATGGAGCCCTTTCCACGGAGGTGCCTGGGCAATTGTAGAATCTCTGACAAAACTGGCGGCTTCCGGAGCTGATCCACTTAAAGCCCGATTATCTCTTCAGGAGTACTTCAGAAAACCCGGCACTGATAAGGAAGCATGGGGGGAGCCTTTTTCCGCTCTTCTCGGCGCCTATTATGTTCAGAACAAATTGCGAATTCCTGCTATCGGAGGAAAAGACAGCATGTCGGGTACTTTTCACGATTTAACCGTACCGCCAACGCTGATTTCCTTCGCATTGTCCACAATGGAATCACAGATGGTGATTTCGTCGGATTTCAAACGGAGCGGAAACCAAGTCTACCTCCTTGAACTTCCGGTCCGGAAAGACGGTATGCCTGATCTGGATAAGCTTAAAAACAATTTTGAGCTCTTTCGTAAACTGGCGGGTAAGGGAATCGTTTTCTCAGCTGCCAGCATTAGACAGGGAGGTCTCGCAGAAGCTGTTGCCCGAATGAGTTTCGGCAATAAGACCGGTTTTACTTTCTCTGATACGGCGATTGAAAAAAATATGTTCGATCTCTCCTATGGCTCCATTCTTTTTGAGACATCGCATATCCTCGATTTCAAGGAAGCAAAACTCATTGGAAAGACTGTCCGTGGCTCAAAAATCACTTTTACAGATGGAACATCTATAGATGTCGATGCGTTGATTGATGAGTGGCGAAAACCTCTCGATAAGGTTTTTCCTCATTTCCATAGTGAAGAATCGAAAGAAACTACGCTGGATAAGCGGGATTCATCCTTAGTGGCAAATAGAAGAAGATCTGTTACGAAAAGTGCTGAACCAAAAGTCGTCATTCCTGTTTTCCCCGGTACAAACTGTGAGTTTGACAGCTCTAATGCCTTTATCAGGGCGGGAGCTCAGACCGTCACTCCCGTTTTCAGAAATGCCGATTCCAAAGCCATCGGAGAATCGCTTGAAGAGCTGAAGGCTCAGATTGATGGTTCGCAGATCCTCTTTCTTGCAGGAGGATTTTCCGCTGCCGATGAGCCGGACGGATCGGGAAAATTCATAACTTCAATTCTGCAGAATCCCATGATCAGTGATGCCGTCATGTCACTTCTCGATAGAGACGGACTGATTCTGGGAATCTGTAACGGGTTTCAGGCTTTAGTCAAAAGCGGACTTCTTCCTTTTGGACAAATCGGAGTTCAATCAGCGGAATCAGCAACCCTCTATAGAAATCAGATAAACAGGCACGTTTCCAAAGTCGTCACAACCAGAACGGCATCGGTCAATTCTCCCTGGCTTGCGGGAATTCAAACGGGAGATCTTCACAGTATTCCGGTATCACACGGTGAAGGCCGTTTTATGGCTGATTCCGATGTTATCGGAAGATTGTTCCAGAACGGTCAGGTAGCATTTCAGTATTCCGATTTCGAAGGAAATCCCACAATGGATCCCCGTTTCAATCCCAACGGTTCTGTTGAGGCGATTGAGGGAATCATTTCACCCGATGGGAGGATCCTTGGGAAAATGGGCCATTCAGAAAGAACCGGCAGAGATGTTCTAAAAAATATAAGCGGCAACAGAGATCAGAAAATCTTTGAGAGCGGCGTGAAATATTTCAGTTAATTAAAGGGGTAATTATGAAAGCGGCTATTATTTTCGGTAGCAAGTCCGATACGGACAAAATGCGGGGTGCGGCAAAGTGCTTCAAAGAATTCGGTGTTGAATATGAGGCATATGTCCTCTCAGCCCATAGAGTTCCCGAAAGGCTGGTTGAAGTTCTGAAAGATCTTGAAGAAAGAGGCTTTGAGGCTATTGTGGCAGGGGCGGGGCTGGCGGCTCATTTGCCGGGGGTTATCGCGTCTAAGACGACTCTTCCTGTTATCGGAGTCCCCCTGGAAGCGGCACTCGATGGCATGGATGCGCTGCTCTCAATCGTGCAGATGCCTAAATCAATTCCGGTTGCCACGGTTGGTATAAATAATTCATATAACGGGGCTATGGTCGCCGTTCAGATTCTGTCTGTAAAATATCCAGAGATTAAAGAGAAACTTGTGAATTTCAGAAAAGAGATGAAGGAAAATTTCCTGAGAGACAACGGGGAGGTTGTAGAACTGTGAGCGCTGTAATGTATGAAGGAAAAGCCAAACAGGTTTTTCAGACTGAAAATGAGAATGAGGTTCTGATCCGTTACAAGGATGACGCGACGGCGTTCAACGGAGAAAAAAAAGGTCAGATTATCGGAAAGGGTGAAATCAACAACAGTATCACATCCATCCTCTTCACTTTGCTCGAGGAAAAGGGAATAAAAACCCATTTCATTAAGAAGATAAATGAAAGAGATCAGCTCTGCCGCTCTGTCGAAATCGTTATGGTAGAAGTGATAGTCAGAAATATCATTGCCGGCAGTATGGCCAAAAGAGTCGGAATCGAAGAGGGAACTGTCCCCCCCAATACGATTTTTGAAATCTGCTACAAAAATGATGATTTCGGAGATCCTCTTATCAATGATCATCACGCTGTAGCCATGGGACTGGCAACATATGATGAGTTGAACACGATTTATGATATGACAGCTAAGATTAATGAAATCATGAAGGCTTTTTTTGACGATCTGGGGATTACCCTGGTCGACTTCAAGCTGGAATTCGGCAGAACAAAAGATGGAGAAATCATTCTGGCTGATGAAATCAGCCCCGATACATGCCGTCTCTGGGATAAAAAGACCGGAGAGAAACTGGACAAGGACCGCTTCAGAAGAGATCTCGGAAATATTGAAGGCGCATACAAAGAGATTCTCAGCAGGCTGGGGGGAAAATGAATCAGAGAGAACTTCCTGATAAGATGGAAGAGGAGTGTGGCGTTTTCGGGATCTTTTCGCCCGATAACGATCAGATCGGGAGCCTGACTTATCTCGGGCTTCTTGCTCTTCAGCACAGAGGACAGGAAAGCGCGGGCATCTCCGTCGTTCAGGGTGACACGATCACAGGCCATAAGGATATGGGGCTCGCCGCCTGGGTATTCAAGGATTACGATCCGGCTTCCCTGACCGGATCTGTATCGGTCGGACATGTTCGCTATTCCACTTCCGGAGACAGCTGTGTAGAAAATGCTCAGCCTCTTGAAGCCCACTGCAAGCTGGGATCTCTGGTCATCGCGCACAATGGGAATCTGATCAATGCAGACATTATCCGCTCTCTTCTGGAAGACGGTGGAGTTCTCTTTCAGACAAGCAGTGATTCGGAAGTTCTCATGAGCATGATAGCCCGCGGGGCCTCCAAAGGTTTTGAAAAAGCCGTTGTGGATGCCATCAGCGCGGTTAAAGGATCTTATGCGCTTATCATTTCACTGGATAATAAGCTTATCGGAGTCCGGGATCCCTACGGGATCAGGCCATTATGCATAGGAAAATCGGGAGACAGCTGGTTTCTCTCTTCCGAATCCTGTGCTCTCGATGCTGTTGATGCGGAATTCGTTCGCGATGTAGAACCCGGTGAGATTGTCGTTATAGATGAGAACGGTCTCAATTCCATATCCCATGACAAAAATAACAATCTGACCACCTGTGTCTTCGAATACATTTATTTCGCCCGGCCCGATTCCGTGATCGACGGAATCGATGTGTACGATTTGCGGTCAAAATGCGGAGAAGCGCTCTATAAAGAATACCCCGTAGATGCCGACGTTGTCGTCGGCGTTCCCGATTCCGGCATCCCGGCGGCTCTGGGGTATTCTCAGGCTTCGGGAATTCCCTATGCGCAGGGATTTATCAAAAACCGTTATGTGGGACGGACTTTCATTTCTCCTACACAGGAGATCAGGGAAAAAGCCGTATCTCTGAAGCTCAATGCGGTGAGAAGCCTCGTGAAGGATAAAAAAGTCCTTCTCATCGACGATTCGATAGTGAGAGGAACGACGAGCCGCAGAATGGTAAGGAAACTGCGGCAGGCAGGAGCTAAAGAGGTGCATATCGGCATTGTTTCTCCGCCTGTGTCCGATCCCTGTTATTTCGGGATCGATACGCCCAACCGCGAAGACCTGATAGCCAATAAAATGAGTAATGCGGAAATCTGCGATTCTATCGGAGCGGACAGCCTTCAATATCTCAGTCTCGAAGGATTGCTGACGGCTCTCGGCCGGAAAGACGGTTTCTGCCTGGGATGTTTGAACGGGATTTATCCCATTTCCACAAGATAAGAGAGGACTTATGATTACCTATAAAGACAGCGGAGTTGATAAAGAAGAGGGCTACAGAGCTGTAGACCTGATCAAGGAATCGGTCAGAAAAACCCAGGGACCGGAAGTACTCAACAGACTGGGCGGATTCGGTTCTCTATACGAACTTGGCAAATACGAGAATCCCGTTCTGGTTTCCGGAACAGACGGCGTTGGAACAAAACTGGCTGTCGCCCTGGATAAAAAGGTGTATGACACTGTGGGGATCGACTGTTTCGCCATGTGCGCCAATGATATTCTCTGTCATGGAGCCAGACCTCTGTTCTTTCTGGATTATATAGCCTGCGGAAAACTGGAGGCGGATGTCTCTTCGCAGATTGTAAAAGGCATTACAACGGCTTGTCTTGAGTCGGGAACAGCTCTTGTAGGCGGCGAAACAGCTGAAATGCCCGGTTTCTATAAGGATGGCGATTATGATGTGGCCGGTTTCTGTGTGGGTGTTGCGGAAAAAAGCAAACTGACGGGACCGGAAAAAGCTGTTGAGGGAGATGTCGTTATCGGCATTGCATCCTCCGGTGTTCACAGTAACGGATTCAGCCTGATCAGAAAGCTGGTGAAAAATCTCGATGAGGATTTTCACGGTGAGCCGGTCTGGAAAGAACTGATAAAACCGACAAGGCTCTATATAAAGCCTGTTCTCTCGCTTCTTGAAAAATACGATATACACTCTATGGCTCATATCACCGGTGGCGGCTTGAGAGAAAATGCGCCCCGCTCCGTAGCGGAAGGTCTGGGGATCGAAATCGATCGTGATAAAATCGTCATTCCCGATATATTCCGTTATCTTGAAAAGAAAGGCGTGCCCCATGAAGACATGTGGAACACTTTCAATATGGGAATCGGGTTTCTTCTTGTCGTTCCCGAAAATGAGGTTGATGATATACTTTCCGATCTTTCCGCATTTTCCATGGACGCTTCAGTTATCGGCAAAGTGATTAAGGGAGAACGGTTTTGCTTCGCGTAGCTGTTCTTATTTCAGGCGGCGGATCAAATCTGCAGAGTCTGATTGATTTTGCCCGGACAGAGTATAATGCGGGATATGAAATAGTTACAGTCATTTCCGATCGTCCCGCAGAAGGACTGGCAAGAGCAGAGAAAGCCGGAATTCAGACTCATCTTCTCGACCGGAAAAAAGGTATGAAGGTCCTGGCTGAAAACATTGACAATTTGCTTGAAAACACGATCGACTACATTGTTCTGGCTGGATTCCTCTCCATTCTCGATCGCTCATTTATTGAAAAATGGAAAAACAGAATCATTAATATTCATCCGGCACTTCTTCCCGATTTCGGCGGTAAGGGCATGTACGGCATGAATGTTCATAGAGCCGTACTGGCTGCGGGAGCTGAAAAGTCCGGTTGTACTGTTCATTTCGTCGACAACGGAATTGATACAGGCGAAATAATCAGTCAGATGAGCCTGGATCTTGATAAAATATGGAACGCGGAACAACTGCAGAAGGAAGTCCTCAAACTGGAGCACAAGCTTCTTCCGCAGACGCTTCATCTTCTGTGCACAAAAGGGAGTGGAAAATGAAAATACTTATAACCGGTGGCGGAGGACGTGAACACGCCCTGGCAGTAAAGCTGGTGGAAAATCCTGAAGTGGAAACTATTTTCTGCGCTCCGGGAAACGGCGCAACGGCGCTTATGGCCAAATGCAGAAATATAGATGAAGGAACTCCTGAAGAACTCGCTTCCTTCGCTCTTCGTGAAGGCGTTGAACTGACTGTACCCGGAGCTGAGGATCTGTTGGTAGCGGGAATAGCTGATACTTTTAAGAAGAAAAATCTGAAAATTTTCGGTCCTCACAAAGCGGCCGCCATGCTGGAAGGAAGCAAGAGCTTTGCCAAAGACTTTATGAAAAGGCACGGCATTAGAACAGCTGCCTATGAGACTTTCACTTCCTCTGAAAAGGCTCTTTCCTACGTGGAAACTGCTCCGCTGCCCGCTGTTGTCAAAGCAGATGGTCTTGCGGCAGGTAAAGGCGTTATCATCTGCGCGACCCGCGAAGAGGCTGTCAAAGCGGTTAAGGATATTATGGTGAATAATTGCTTCGGAGAAGCGGGAAATTCTGTCGTTATAGAAGAATTTCTGACAGGAGTTGAAGCTTCCATTCTGTCGGTATTTGACGGAAAGAAGATTACGCCTTTCATTTCAGCCAAAGATCATAAAAAAATCGGAGAAGGAGAGACGGGGCTCAACACTGGCGGAATGGGTGTAATAGCTCCCAATCCCTATGTGACTGATAAAATCTTCAATGATTTCAGAGACAATATCATGCTTCCGACGGCAGCGGGGTTGATTGCCGATGATCTTTCTTTTTCCGGCATCATTTTCTTCGGACTCATGATAAATGAAAAAGGTGTCTATCTGCTTGAGTACAACCTGCGGATGGGAGATCCGGAAACTCAGGCAGTCCTCCCACTGCTCAAAACCGATCTTCTGGAGATCATCGATAAAGCTATGGACAAAGGTCTTTCGGAAGAAGATCTCGAATGGAGCGGGAACTGCTCCTGTGCCGTTGTTCAGGCTTCTGGTGGATATCCGCTGGAATATGCCAAAGGATATGAGATCTCCGGAATTAACAACGATGATATTGTCTATATCAGCGGTGCTCAGCTGAAAGATGGAAAGCTGCTGACTTCTGGAGGCCGGGTTCTGACAGTGGTCGGAATGGGGGCCGATGCGGAAAGCGCCAGAACCGAAGCTTATGGACTGATCGATAAAATCCACTTTACCGATCAATATTATCGAAAAGATATTGGAACAAATCTCTAGTTCCTATAAAATGTCTTCAATTAAAAAATTGCTCCTTAATGGAGCTTTTTTTTTCTTCCGGTATGATAATGTGTTTATTAAAGGAGTTCAGTCATGGATAGAAGTGCGAAAATCAGAGAATTGATGCAGGAGAAAATCCTCTTTCTCGACGGAGCCACCGGGACTATGCTCCAGTCTAAAAAGCTGAAGGAAGAGGATTTCAGGGGAGAGCGGTTTGCATCGCATAAAACGAACCTTTTCGGAAATAACGATATCCTGAATTTGACGAGACCCGATGTCATAAGCGAACTCCATCTCTCATTCTTCAATGCCGGAGCGGATATTGTCGAAACAAATACCTTTAACGGAACAGCTCTTTCACAGGCCGATTACGGTACGCAGAATGCTGTTTACGATATTAACTTTCAGGGCGCCAGGATCGCCTCTGAAGCTCGGGACCAATTTGAAAAAGATAATCCCGGTTCAATCAAATTCGTAGCCGGTTCTGTAGGGCCCACATCAAAAACTCTTTCGCTTTCACCCAAAGTTGAAGATCCCGGATACCGCGCAGTAACCTATGATGAAGTGGAGCAGGCTTTTGTCACCCAGATTACCGGTCTTGTTGACGGGGGGAGTGATTTATTACTGATAGAAACGGTATTTGATACTCTTGTCTGCAAAGCGGCCATCAGCGCTGCTGAGAAGGTTTTCACCGATAAAGGAAAAAAACTCCCGATAATGATTTCGGGAACCATCAGCGACAGCAGCGGAAGGATTCTATCCGGTCAGACAGCTGAAGCTTTCTGGTATTCGGTGGCTCATGCCAAACCGCTGACGATCGGCCTCAACTGCGCTCTCGGTGCAAAGGATATGGAAGATCATCTGAAAGTTCTCTCGCGTATTGCAGATTGCGGAGTCAGTACCCATCCCAACGCGGGGCTTCCCAATGAACTGGGGGATTATGACGACACCCCGGAAGTCATGGCTTCCTACATCGAGCGTTTTGCCAGAGGCGGACTGATCAATATCGTCGGGGGATGCTGCGGATCGACACCCGATCATATTCGTGCCATCGTCAAGGCGGCGGAAAGTTTCGCTCCGAGAAAAATTGAAAAAAAGAAGAGGCAGTCGGTCTTCTGCGGACTGGAACCGTGCATCATCGATGAAAATTCCCTGTTTGTTAATGTGGGAGAGCGGACCAATGTAACGGGTTCAGCAAGATTTAAAAAACTCATTACCGAAGGAGTCTATGAGACAGCGCTCGATGTAGCCCGGAAACAGGTTGAAAACGGAGCTCAGATTATCGATATCAATCTGGACGAGGCGATGCTTGATTCCGTAAAAGAAATGCGAACGTTCCTCAACCTTCTGGCTTCGGAACCGGATATCGCCAGAGTTCCCGTTATGGTTGATTCAAGCAACTGGGATGTACTCCATCAGGGACTCAAATGCCTTCAGGGAAAAAGCATTGTCAATTCCATCAGCCTGAAAGAAGGGGAGGAGACTTTTCTCGAAAGAGCCAGGATAATCCGCAGCTTCGGAGCGGCAACTGTCGTTATGGCTTTTGATGAGAAAGGGCAGGCCGATTCCCTGGTTCGAAAAGTGGAAATCTGCAAAAGAGCCTACAGGCTTCTTGTCGAAAAAGCGGACTTCCCTCCTGAAGATATTATTTTCGACCCCAATATCTTCGCCATCGCCACTGGTATGAAAGAACACGACAATTATGCTGTCGATTTTATCGAAGCTGTCAGGCAGATCAAAAAGGATTGTCCCGGGGCGTTGACAAGCGGTGGTCTGAGTAACGTATCTTTCTCGTTCAGGGGAAACAATCCATTGCGAGAGGCCATTCACTCGGTTTTCCTCTTTCATGCCATAGAGGCGGGTCTTGATATGGCAATCGTCAATGCAGGGCAGTTGACGGTGTACGATGAAATCCCTGCCGATCTCCTCAGGATAGTCGAAGATGTCGTCCTCAATCGTGTCCCAGATGCCGCCGAGGTTCTTCTCGAGGCGGCTGGCGATTTCAAGGAATCGGCGGGTAAAGAGGAAAACACCCTCCAATGGCGTTCGGAATCTGTTGAAGAGAGACTGACTCATGCTCTGGTGAAAGGAATTACCGAGTTTATAGATAAGGATGTGGAGGAATGCCGACTGGCTTCAGCCAATCCGATTGATGTTATTGAAGGACCGCTTATGAGGGGCATGTCCCAGGTCGGCGATCTCTTCGGCAGCGGAAAGATGTTTCTGCCCCAGGTCGTTAAAAGCGCCAGGGTTATGAAAAAAGCGGTCTCCATACTCCTGCCTTATATAGAAGAAGAAAAAACCGGGGCGCAGGGATCAAGCCGGGGAAAAATCATTATGGCTACGGTCAAGGGAGATGTCCACGATATCGGTAAAAATATCGTCGGCGTTGTCCTCCAGTGCAATAATTTCGAGGTAATCGATCTCGGCGTTATGGTTCCACAGCAGGATATTATTAAAGCAGCGATTGAACACAAAGCCGACATTATCGGGGTCAGCGGCTTGATAACGCCCAGTCTTGAGGAAATGCGTGTCCTGGCGGAAGATCTCGATGAAGCGGGCATGTCCCTCCCTCTTATGGTCGGTGGAGCGGCAACATCACCTATACACACAGCAGTCAAGCTCACTCCTTCCCGAACCGGAGGAGTCGTTATCCATTCCGGAGATGCATCCGACGCCGTTTACACGGCATCCATGCTGCGAAGTGATAAGGTCGAGTCGTTTTTACTTGAAAAAGCTGAATCCCAGGAAAGGGAAAGAGAAAAACACAGAAACAAAAGCGGAGATCAATCCGCAAAAATGCTTTCTTTTAAAGAGGCGCGCAAAAAAAGGATTCGCTGATGAACTTACCTGTTAAAACCGGACTGACTATATTGAAAAATCTTCCTTTGGAAGAAGTCGTAAAAATGATCGACTGGAAAATGTACCTTGTCACATGGGACTTCAGAACGAACGAAGCCCGGATGTCAAAGGAGGCCGATGAGCTCCTGCGGGACAGTCGTATACTTCTGGACCGGGTTGTCAAGGAAAGCCTACTTTCCATAGACGGAGCCGTCAGGATCGAAAAGGCCCGAACGGTCGATTATGATGATATCCTTCTCTATGATGATAAAGAAGCGCCGATTATGGTACTTCCCATGCTGCGCCGTCAGATTCCCAGAATGGGACATTGCCCCTCTCTGGCTGATTACATAGTTTCAGAAGATAATGAGCCCTCAGAGCCGGGTCTCGATGATTACATGGGCTTTTTCGCCGTCACGTCTTCGAAAAACCTGGAAGAAGCTCTGAAGCTTTTTCCGGAAGATGATCTCTACAGTCCTCTGCTGCTCAAGTCTCTTGCCGACCGTCTGGCCGAAGCCGGAGCGGAGTACATCCATTCAAAAGTAAGACGTGAGATCTGGGGATATGAAAAGGGCAGAGAATTATCTCCCGATGAAATGCTGAAAGAAGCCTATCAGGGGATACGGCCTGCCCCCGGATATCCCTGTTGTCCCGATCATACGGGAAAGCAGGATATCTTCGATCTTCTCGAAGCAGAAAAGAATCTGGGAATAAGCTTGACCGAATCCTATATGATGCAGCCTGCCGCTTCCGTATGCGGTTATATCTTCGCTTCGGAAAAAGCCAAGTACTTTCCTGTAGGAAAAATCGGGGAGGATCAGCTTGAATCCTATGCCCTGCGGAAGGGGATGGATCAGAGGGAAATCCGCCGCTGGCTCTCTGTCAATCTCAATGACTGAAATAGATATAGACTATGTATGACAATTGCGTTATCTTAAAGCAAACAAAAATTATTACGCGGAAAAGGTGAAAAATATGAGTGAAAAACTATGGTCACAGAGACAGAGCGCTCAGTGGAAAAAGAATGTGGGGCTCGCCGAAATGCTCAAAGGCGGCGTCATCATGGATGTCGTCAATGCCGAGCAGGCAAAGATTGCCGAAAACGCCGGTGCGGCTGCAGTCATGGCTCTTGAGAGAGTTCCCGCCGATATAAGAAAAGACGGCGGCGTTGCCAGAATGTCCGATCCGAAAATGATAAAGGAAATCCAGGAAGCCGTCAGCATTCCCGTCATGGCTAAAGCCAGAATCGGTCACTTTGTTGAAGCCAAAATTCTGGAAGCCCTTGAGATCGACTTCATTGATGAAAGTGAGGTTCTTACCCCTGCTGATGATCAGTACCATATATATAAACACGATTTTCAGGTTCCCTTTGTCTGCGGCTGCCGGAATCTCGGCGAAGCTCTGAGAAGAATCGGCGAAGGAGCCGCTATGATCAGAACTAAAGGAGAAGCCGGAACGGGAGATGTTATCGAGGCGGTACGCCATATGAGAACCCTCAAGGACGGAATCCGCAAAATACAGAATATGCCCAATGATCAGCTTATGACAGAAGCACGCGATCTCGGCGCTCCTTTTGAGCTCCTTCTCGAGATCAAGGAAACGGGAAAGCTCCCCGTACCGAACTTTTCCGCCGGCGGAGTGGCAACTCCGGCTGATGCCGCTCTGATGATGCAGCTTGGAGCGGAATCGGTATTTGTCGGTTCGGGAATCTTCAAGTCCGATGATCCCGCAAAACGGGCTAAAGCTATCGTGGAAGCGGTAACCTATTACAACGACTACAAGAAACTGGCAGAAATTTCCGAAGATCTCGGTGCTCCCATGGTTGGAATTAACTGCGATCATCTGATCGATAACGAAAAATTTGCCGGAAGAGGCTGGTAATTGGCTGGTTTGACAATAGGTGTTCTGACTCTCCAGGGTGGTTTTGACAAACATATGCAGACCCTGGAAAAGCTGGGGGTTAATCCTGTCAAAGTTCGGGAAGCCGGAGAGCTGAATGCCATTGACGGTCTTATCATTCCCGGAGGTGAGAGTACGACGATCATACGTCTGCTCAGAAACTTCGGGATTTATGATCGGCTAAGAGAAAAAATATTGCAGGGATTGCCTGTCTTCGGGACCTGTGCCGGAATGATTCTTCTATCCCGTGGAATCGATTCCCATCCCGAACAGGAGACTCTGGGCCTGATGGATTACCGTGTCTCACGCAATGATTACGGCCGTCAGATCGATAGTTTCGATGCAAAATTGATAATTAAAGGACTGGGAGATGATCCTGTGCCGGCTGTTTTTATCAGAGCGCCCAGGATTACCGAAATCGGATCCACTGCCGAAGTGCTTTCCGAGTATGAAGATTCCCCCGTTCTGGTCCGTCAGGGCCATATGCTGGCAGCCAGTTTCCATCCGGAACTGACAGAAGATATCAGAGTCCATAAACTGTTTCTATCTATGATAGAAGGCTAGATAAGATCCGCTCACCGCAGCGGATCTCTTTTATAAAAGGGTTAAATGATGAACGGTGCAAGAGAGAGAAGAAGATATATTCCCTGCCGGAAAAGAGATATAATCGATCTTCTTATGAGGGACATGGATGATAAAGAATCCTTTTCCCGGTTCAGTACCATACTCGCAAGCATATTTCACTTTCAGTTCCACAGAGATCTGGAAACTCTTAAAGATGTTTATTATCCAATAAATCCCGATATTCCCTCTTTCGAAAAAAGTGATTCTGATAGCGTGAATCATGCCAATCGTATACTAATGGAAACTTTGAGAAAAGTTCTCGATAAAGCCAATTACGATCCGGTTACATCCGAACAGATAAAAGAAGCTTATGAAAATACAGCTGCCGTAGGTTTTTCACTGGATATTCAAATGGACAACTACAGTTTCCTGGAAGTATACGCCAGAGGAAGACGAAAAGATCTGATTACAGCTAAAAAATGGCTCGGACTGAAAAAAATTATCAGTGAACACATCATTCTGGAAAGGGTTTTACTGGCAGTCAGGATGAAAGAAGGAGTTCCGTCGGAAATTCCGGAAGGAAAAACCATTATCAAGTTATTCAAGGATGTTCCCCTGGAAGATCTCGAGATTCTCTTTCCCAATTCTAAAGTCGTAATGAGTCTGAAAGATAAACTGATGCTGGCTGTTCCGGCTATTGCCGGAGGCGTTCCTCTTATCATCAGCAAAGTTGTTCCGGCTTTGATTGTCATCTTTGCCGTACTCGGTGCATATCTGGGATATAAAGGAACTGTAGAAGAAGATCATCTTAAACAAGCTGTAGCCGCCTTATCAGCTATGGGGGCCCTGGGTGGTTATATTGTCAAACAGATCAGCAAATATAAGACGAGAAAATTTCAGTTCCAGAAAGAACTGAGCGATAACCTCTATTTCCGGAACCTTGTTAATAATGCCGGTGTATTTCATTCCCTTATCGATTCCGCTGAAGAAGAGGAAGTCAAAGAGGCTTTGCTTGCCTACGTTTTTCTTTCCCGGTCCGAAAAGCCTATCTGTGAAGCTGAACTGGATTCGGAAATCGAAAAATGGTTGAAGGAAAATTTAAAACAGGATATTGATTTTGAATGTCCCGATGCCCTGGCTAAACTTGAAAAACTGGAATTGCTCCGCAAGGATCAAGATGGCAGATTATCGGTCGTTTCCTATTTTGAAGCATTGAGAAAACTTGATTATCAATGGGATAACTATTTTAAATACAATTAGGCAATATGGGGTCCTGAATGAATAAAATCAAACTAATCATAATAATTTCATCTATCATGCTTATTTCTCCGCTTGCTGCCGAAGCGGGTGAATCGGCGGAACTGACCCATGCCATGACCAGTCTGGTTTTCCAGCTTGGACTGATTATTTTTGCTGCGCGGCTCGGCGGGAAATTATTCAGGAAACTTAAACTCCCGGTGGTTCTGGGAGAGCTTGTCATCGGTATTCTCATCGGCCCTTATCTGCTCGGAGGTATTCCTCTTCCCGGATTTGCCGAAGGACTTTTCCCTCTGGTTGCCGATCAGTCTATACCTGTTTCCCGGGAACTATACGGATTCAGTACCATTGCATCCATCATACTTCTTTTTATTGCCGGTCTGGAGACTGACCTTTCTCTTTTTCTGAGATACAGTCTGAAGGGGTCAATAATCGGGCTGGGCGGAATCGTTCTTCCCTTTATACTGGGAAGTTCCGTGGGAATGTTTTTCCTTCACAAACCTTTTATGGATTCGCAGGTTCTGATGCTGGGACTCATCGGAGTGGCAACTTCTGTGGGGATCTCCGCAAGAATCCTTTCCGAACAGAGGAAAATGGATTCACCGGAAGGTGTGACTATACTGGCTGCGGCCGTTATAGATGATGTTGTGGGTATAATTCTACTGGCTATCGTCCTCGGAGTTATCTCGATCGTTTCAGACGGGCACGGAGGCTCTCTCCCCTGGGGAGACATAGCTCTGATTGCGGCTAAAGCCATAGCAGTCTGGCTTGGCTTTACAGCGGTTGGCCTTGTTTTCGCCCGGCACATAAGCCGTTTTCTCAAGTCGTTCCGTAGCGTAACTGTTTTTTCCATTCTTTCCCTGGGGTTAGCTTTAATTCTTTCAGGCATATTTGAGCAGGCCGGCCTGGCTATGATAATCGGAGCTTATGTTATGGGACTGACTCTGTCAAAAACAGACATCAGCTTTGTCATTCAGGAACATCTCCATTCCCTCCATGAGTTTTTTGTACCCATTTTCTTTACCGTTATGGGTATGCTTGTAAATGTTAATGCTCTCCTGTCATGGGAAGTTATTATAATAGGTCTTATTTACTCTGCGGCTTCTATTGGGGGAAAAATAATCGGAGGCGGTATCCCTTCGCTTTTTCTGCATTTCAATAAAACAGGTGCTCTGAGGATCGGTCTGGGGCTCGTCCCCAGAGGCGAAGTGGCTCTTATCATAGCCGGGATCGGCCTCTCAACTGGTTACCTCAGTGAGGAAATGTTCGGAGTGGCTGTTCTCATGGTGTTAATGACCATCCTGATTGCCCCTCCCTTACTTGAGAAAGCTCTTAAAAGAGAAACGCGAGGTACAAGGGATGAGCTTGCCGACAGCAATCTGACGACGACTGTTTTTGATTATCCTTCTCAGGAAATGACAGATTTCCTTATTACGAAAATTCTTCTGGAGATGAAAGAAGAGGGATTCTACATTCATTCCATGGAAGCAGGAGAACGGATATACCAGATGAGGAAAGAGGAAATATTTTTAACAATGACCGTTTCGGAGAATGCTCTTTCCATAACATCTCAGGTTTCGGAAGTCGGTTTTGTAAAAACACTCGTTTACGAATCTTTGTTAAAGCTTCATGAAACGGTCAACAAGCTGAAAAATACATCCAAACCCGAATCATTGCAAAAAGATTTGTCCGAAGAAACGGAAGCTGCTGCATTCGACCTTTTCAAGTACATTGATTCTTCCTGCCTCACATATAATCTGAAAAGTACCGAAAAAGAAAAAATCATCAACGAACTGATAGATATCCTCATAAAGGCCGGCAAACTGAGGGATCCCGAAGAATGCAGAAAAGCTGTTTTTGAAAGGGAAGCGACGATGAGCACGGGAATGCAGCACGGCATAGCGCTTCCCCATGGAAAAAGTACAGGTGTTGATTCGTTGTGTGCCGCTGTCGGAATCAGTAGAAAAGGGGTGGACTTCGGTTCAATAGATGGAGAACCCAGTCATATATTCATATTGATAATTTCTCCGAAAAATACTTCGGGACCGCATATTCAATTTCTCTCGTCGATCAGTGCTATTCTCAACAACCCGGAGGCCAGGAATGCCCTTTCCCGATCCGGATCGAGAAAGGAACTCATGGCCAATCTCAAAACTTATTCGTCAAGAAAATAATCAATCGGGAAATTTCCCTGCAATTTTGTAGATGAAGCTGATGGATTCAATGAATTTCTTTTTTTCTTCTTTAGATACAGCAGATAGCTTACGGTTAATATTTTCATTAATCTCCGAAATGGCTTCTTCGTAGATTTTCATTCCGGAATCAGTCAGATGTATACTGACTTTTCGACGGTCATCGGTATGTCGCTCACATAGTACATAGCCGAGTTTCGTCAGAGAATCGATTATAATAGAAAGATTCCCTTTGGTTATGCCCATGCGTTTCCAGATTTCCGTCATATGGGAACCGTTAAAAGTACCAATGACGATAATCGTTTTATGCTGGGTCTTATTGAGTTTGTACTGCTCGTAAACTCCCTGGAACTCCTTAAAGAAAAAATTGTCCAGCATGGGAAGTATTTCGATGAAAATTCTTGTCAATTCCTGTTCTTTCATATCTAATAACCCTTGTTATTTCTATTTTAATTTATTTGATTATAAATTAGTAATAATATACAAATATTTTTTTAATATTTTTAACAAAATGAAAGATGATGCAGGCAGGTTCTGAGATGAAAGGGTATATTCATAATTATACTGGAGCGGGTAAAGGTAAAACGACATCTGCTTTGGGGTTGGCTTTAAGGGCACTGGGAACAGGAAAAAAAGTCTGTATAATCCAGTTTTTTAAAAACGGTGATTTCAGCGAGATTAAAGCTTTGAGGCAATTGAAAACCATTTACAAAGAAAATCTTTTTTTTACACAGGCAGGCGCTGAAAGAGAGCTGTTTGCCGACATTACAGCTCAGGATCGTATTGCCGCGCGACATGGAGAGGAACAGTTTTTCCATTTGCTGGAGACGGGCGGATTCGATTTGTTTGTTCTGGATGAAATAAATACCGCCTCACATTACGGATTGATCGATCCTGTAAAATTTCTGAAAAATATTGAAAAATCCGAAAAGCCCAGCGAAATCGTGATGACCGGGCGTTATGCGCCTCTATGTTTTCTGGATGCGGCCGATCTCGTCACGGAGATGAAAAAAAAGAAACACTATGCAGAGAAAGGTGTCATGGCCAGAGAGGGTATTGAGTTCTAAATAAGGTATAAAATACCGATAAGCGGTAAAATTTGCCAGGTTAAGAGACTTTTTCTGTTCTGTTCTTCTATAAATTCGGCTTTTTAAAATATGGCACAGTACTTGCATTATTTCTCATGAAAAACAAAATAATTGGGAGTTTAAATATGTTAGAACTGTTTATTGTAGCTGGAGCTGTTTTTTTCGGAGGAATATACCTGTTCAAATTCCTGTTTTTTTTACTGGGACTCTTGCTTTCCGGTGTGGGATTTGCCATAAAAGCCCTTATCACAATTGTACTGGGAATTGTCTTTTTTCCTGTGATTATGGTTCTCGCAGGCGGACTTCTATCAGGTGGTCTCGTCGTTTTTATTCTGGCAGGAGCTCTCATAAGCGCACTTAGCCGTAAGAATGCCAGACAGAGCGCATACTACTGATTTTCCTGAAGAGTTCCCAGGAGAATATCCTTTTCTATAAGGTCCTTACGGTATTTTTCACGGAGCTTGAGTAGATAGATGTCCTGATGTATATGTTCCGAGACGATGGAGACCATTAGCGGATTATCCGTATATGTTCCGATTACCTCTCCATCGTTAATGGAACTGCCTATGAGCGAAGTCTGACGATCTACAACCATCATCATGCGCACTTCTTCCGATTCACTGGGTCTTATGGAATTGTAATAGTATTCAATCGGAAGTTTCCCGGGATTCAGGTCGGCAAAGGAGAAAACGATTATACGGACCCCTTTTTTCTCAAGGGTTTCAAATTCCTTTGAGAAGAGATTTAAATCCATGCAAATGTTTATATATACTTCTTTTTCTGCAGAGAGAAGAAGCTGTTTAGCCTTATCAAGAAAATTATCGATTCCCCGGATATTCAGATAGTATGTCTTATCCTCATCCTTGTTCAATTCTGAAAGTTTGTTCTTTAAAAAATCAGCAGAATTGCTGAATGTCTTCTTCAGGTTCTCAAAAAGTAGACCCGGTTCTTCGGCTTTATATGTTTTTGATTCAGCCTGCAGAAGATAGACGATAGCTCTGCTATAGAGGTTTTCAAGAGCGGAATAGACGGAGGAACGGGAAATATTCAGATCTTTGGCAATCTGAGAACCGTTTCTGGCACCTTTCTGCACAAGATTCAGATAGACTGAAGCTTCTGTCCGTGTAAAACCGAATTTTTCTAAGGACTTGATTATTTCGCTCATACTTTCTCCGTGGTATCCTAATCTAGAACAGACCATAAGGTCTGTCAAGAAGCGAGATCGTTTAATTATTGACAGTGAAGGACTTGGTTTTATTTTCAAATATCTCTGTGAACTATCTTCGTGATCGATTTCGTACAAATAGACACAGCTATTCCCGAGGACTTTCCCGGTATGCATGTGACAGGAATCTCAGTATAATATAACCATGAAAAAAGCCATTATTCCTATTCTCATTTTTGTTCTTTTTACATCCTGTTCCTATCAGGCCCTGACTGATGGTTATGTTATGCCTGAAAAAACAACTGTCGAGGAGATCGATGGTGTCTTTCGGGTCATGCCGCAGTGTTACGATATGGATGAAGCTATGGTTTTCTATCCGGGAGGCCTGGTCGATCCGGAAGCCTATATCCCCCTGGCAGCTGAAATGGCCCATACATTGAAAATGGTTGTGTTTATTCAGAAAATGCCTCTGGATCTGGCTGTACTGGGAAGTAACAGAGTAGAAGCCATTCTGGAAAAATATTCCTATATAAAAAACTGGTATTTTTCGGGACATTCTCTGGGAGGTGCAATGGCTGCATCCTGGATTTATGATAATCCAGATAAGTTTAAGGCTTTGATACTTTTGGGCGCTTATCCCATTGAAAAGAAACCGCTTAACCAGTCGGGAATCAAAGTTTTATCCATCAGGGGATCAAAAGACGGCCTGGTCAGTTCCGAAGAATTGACTGAGAGCAGAGAAAATTTACCTTCAGACAGTCGTTTTATAGAGATAAAAGGCGGCAATCATGCTCAGTTCGGAGTATATGGAAAACAGAAAAAAGATAATGATGCCGATATTTCTCCGGAAGAACAAAGAAGAGAAGTTATTGTTGAAATTCAAACTTTTCTAGACGAAATCAATCCCCGAAGAGTTTATTGAAAGCATCGACGGCAGTCTTATTTTCCTTTTCCTCTTTCGATTGTCTGCCCAGACGGAAAAAATCGCAGTAATTGGATCTGTCCTTATCTCTTACGGCATCGGGAATAGATTCCCTGCAATCCCAGTGACTTCCTTCAGAGTAAAACTCGCAGTTGTAACAGATTTTCAGATCCTTTCCGCATTCGGGACACTCCGATGACCTGTAAACCGGCGGCACTATTTCTGTACCGCAAAAATAACAGTTAGCCATGGGAGAATACTACCCCCATATCTTCTTCTTGTCCACCGAGGCTATTTGTTGAATAATTCAATTTCATATTGGAAAGATGGGGTCAAACAGTTTAAGATAAAAAAAAATAATAATGAGGTATGAAAAAATGAAGCCAGTTCTGGTAGTCATGGCCGCCGGTATGGGAAGCCGTTACGGCGGAATAAAGCAGATTGAACCTGTCGGCCCGAATGGAGAAGCCATAATTGATTACTCCATATACGATGCTGTACGATCGGGGTTTTCCGAGGTCGTGTTCATAATCCGTAAAGCCATAGAAGAAGATTTTAAAAAATATATAGGAAGCCGTTTTGCTGATAAAATAAAGGTCACATACTGTTTCCAGCAATTGGATTCTCAGCTCCCCGATGGATTTGTGATACCGGAAGGACGTGAAAAACCTTGGGGTACGGGTCAGGCGGTACTTTGCGCGAGAGATGTTGTGAATGCTCCTTTTGTCGTTATTAACGCCGATGACTTTTACGGTTCCGATGCTTTTGCTAAAACAGCTGAGTATCTCAGGGAAATTCCTTCGGACTCTATGGAATTCGCCATGGCCGGCTATCCCATAGTCAACACCTTATCTGACTACGGTTCCGTGTCCAGAGGAATTTGCGCAGTCGATGAAAACCTGTTTCTCTCTTCGATTGAAGAACATGTGAAAATCAGTCGCGAAGGTAACCGAATTGTTAGTCGCCAGCCGGGAGAACCCGAACTGGAATTGACCGGTAGCGAAACCGTGTCCATGAATTTCTGGTGCCTAACACCAAAAGTCTTCGATTACCTCGATACATATTTTAAGGATTTTCTGAAAGAAAAAGGACGGGAACTCAAGTCCGAAATCTATCTGCCCATAGTTCTGGGAGATATGTCTGATAAAGGGGACTGTTCAGTAAAAGTCATTAAAACAGAATCGGACTGGTTCGGTGTCACCTACAAGGAAGACAAACCTCTGGTAGTAGAAAGCATCTCCGGACTTATCAAGTCGGGTGTGTATCCTTCTCCTCTCTGGAAATAAATGATTCAGAGATTCAGGTCTGCTTCTATCTCTTTAAGGTCTTCTATGGAAAAACCCGTGGAATCGGAAATGACTTGGTAATCGACGCCGGCCTGAATCAGCTTCCCGGTAGCCAATGTAAACTGTTTATCAAAATTTTCCTTCTCAAGGGCTATTCCACGGGATATGCCCTTTTTTATACCCATCTCAAGCCCTTTATTTATGCCTTCCTGATATATCTCGTTGAGATAGCGGTCCAGTTCGGGATCCTGACCTTTGTTAAAATTCATGGTGACTCCTCTGTAACACGCTTTCCGGTGCCTGAATACCTTTAGTATAGACTGTATTGCTTTTACTGGAAATAGGCAGTGAGAAAAGGTATGATGGTGGCATGGAGACACATGATCATCAGAATGACGGTAAATTTGATCTTTTCTATAAGGACGGGTACGCTCATCTCGTCGTATATCCTCCCGGAGAAAAGGGCCTTCCGGTATATCCTGAAGAAGTCAGAAGCAGAATGAAGCTTCTGGGTATACCCAGAGTCAGAATCCAGACTTTAATTGAAATCATCGAAACGGGGGCATCTCTTCCCGTCAGACTGGTTGAATGGCCTGAGGGAGTTCTTTTGTCTTCGCAGCTGACGATTACCGTCTCTGATGATTCCATGGAGGCTGAAGCTGTCATCTCGGCACCCAAACCCGGCGGAGGGGAGTTGTCTGTCCGTGATGTATTTCACGAACTGGATAAAAGGGGTATTTGCAGCGGTATAGACGAACGGATGATCAATCGCGTTCTTTCCGAAAGAATGTACGGAACCCCCTTTCTAATAGCAACAGGAAAACAACCTGTGTCCGGAAGAGAATCTATAATCGAGTTCAACTTTGAGACGGAAAGACATAAACCTTTTCAGGAACTTCAGTACGGGAGGATCAATCTCAAAGAACTCAACTTCATTCAGAATTGTCAGGTCGGCGATATCCTTGCCGAATTAAAACCTGCCGTACCAGCTGAAAACGGTTTTGATATCTTCGGAAAACGTTATGAAGCGGAAACCCAAGGTGAGCCGGCTCAGTTGAGATGCGGTAGAAACGCTAGAATCGAAGCCAACCGGATTATTGCCGAAATAAAAGGCAATGTCATACTCAATAAGGGTATTGTTGAAGTAGAGGAACTTGTAACAGTAGAAAATATCGATTATGAAACCGGTAATATCGATTTTGACGGCTCGGTAGAAGTCAAAGGGACTATTGCCGACGGTTTTACTCTGAAGGCAACAGGGGATATCCAGATCGGTAAAGCAATAGGGCGGTCCTTTGTCGATGCAGGCCGTTCCGTCATACTCAAGGCCGGTGTAAACGGGGATAAAGAAGGGAAAATCCATTGCGGAGGTAATCTTCTTTCCCGTTATATCGAAAGCTGTTCCGTCAGCAGCGAAGGTGATATTTTTGTTGAAGAAGTCGTGATGAACAGTCAGCTCGATACTCCCGGAAGCCTGATTCTCACGGGAAACCGCGCAGAATTGATCGGAGGACTGGCCATTGTCGGGAAAAAAATTCTTTGCAGAAAAATCGGGAATCTCTATGATGCGAAAACTATTCTCATTCTCGGAATCGAGCCGAAGCTGATAGAAAATTTTCAGTTGCTGAAAAAAGCTCTTGAGAATAGCAGAGAGAGACTGGATAAGCTCGATGAACAGAGAATCCAGTTGAAAACAGTCAAGCCGGCTGACAGGGAAGGTGCGGTAAAAATCCTTAAAGCTCTGGATCAGATTGAAGCGGACACACAAAAAGTCGCATCAGATATTTCCGCGAGAGCAAAAGAGCTTCAGATCTTACGGGAGAGGATTCAGCCCGATCCCAAAAGTTATATCCTGGCAGAAGACAGGGTATACAGCGGAACCCGTATCTCATTCGGTCTCCAGGATCATCCCGTACCGGATAAGGGAATTTCATCATCGGTAATCTACAGAAAAGGCAGAGACATTCTGGAGGTCGGTTACAATCGCGCCAGACCGGAATTGCCCGAGGAACTGGAACAACATGATAAATAATACAGATCTGGAAACCATTCTCCATTTGCGCAGTAATATTCCACTGATCGATGTCAGATCCCCTTGTGAATTTGAAAAAGGTCATATACCGGGAAGCCTAAATATTCCTCTCTTTACCAATGAGGAAAGAGCGGAGATAGGGACTCTATATAAAGAAGAAGGTCAGGAAAAAGCAATCGAACTGGGAGAAACCTATGCCATTCCCAGGATTGACTGGTATCTGTCCCGGGTGAAAGAAGCAAGTTCATCGGATCATGTTGCTCTATATTGTTATCGCGGGGGGATGCGGAGCGGACGTTTCAGCGAACTACTCGACAGCAGAGGATGGAATGTATCGAGATTGACGGGCGGATACAAAAGCTATCGACGCAAAGCGAAAGAGCGGTTCGCGGAAGATCTGCCACTACTCATACTCGGTGGGAAAACCGGATCCGGGAAAACTGAAGTTCTGATCGAACTGAGAAAAAAGGGTGAAGCAGTCATAGATCTGGAGGGATTGGCGAGCCATAGAGGTTCAGCTTTCGGCAATATCGGACTGGATGAACAGCCTACTACAGAACAATTTGAGAATAATCTCTATGAGAAGATTCTCGAAATCGGAGATCGAAAGCCCCTATGGCTGGAAGATGAAAGCGCCGGAATCGGTCGGATATTTCTTCCCGATGATTTATTTGCGACAATGCGCCGTTCTCCGATGGTCGTACTGGATATTCCTTCAGATATACGTGTTGAAAGACTCTGCAGGGAGTACACTCAATGGGGGAAAGAGCCTCTATTGGATGCCGTTACCCGTATTACCAGGCGTCTTGGTGGAGACAGGGCAGCAAAAGCGATTGATGCTATTGAAAAAGATAACCTCAGCGCCGCGGCATCAATCGTCCTCGGTTATTATGATAAATGTTATGACTACGGAATGAATAAAGACGGTCAGAGAATCTGCGGATCAATAAAGCTTGAGACAGGGAATCCTTCAGAAGCAGCAGAAGAACTGCTGAAACTCAAAGATTCCCTTTTCCCTTAGTTCTTAAAACTGTGAATCGGTGCGGGAATGCGGCCTCCCCAGCTGATAAATCTTTTTGACTTACCGGCGTTTCTGACAGGCATAACCGGACTGGCTCCGAAAAGTCCTCCGAAACTGACAAAATCTCCCGCTTCCATCCCGGGGACCGGGATCAGCCGGGCCGCTGTGGTTTTGTGATTGATCATTCCAAGCGCCATCTCATCGGCGATAATAGCGGCAATAGTATCACAATCTACAGAACCCGGAATGGCGACCATATCCAGACCAACGGAACAGACGCATGTCATCGATTCCAGTTTTTCGAGACAAAGAGAGCCATTGCCTACCGCATCGGCCAGGACCGAATCTTCCATAACGGGAATAAAAGCTCCGCTGAGGCCGCCAACCGTTTTGCTGGCAAAAATACCGCCTTTCTTCACGGCGTCGTTGAGCATGGCCAGAATAGCTGTCGAACCGGGCGCTCCCACATCATCGACGCCGAGGATCTGAAATATTTCTCCGACGCTGTCACCGATTGTCGGAGTGGGGGCGAGAGACAGATCGACAATACCAAACTCGATGTCCATGGCTTTGGAAACTTCCCGGCCTATCAGCTCGCCGCATCTTGTCACACGGAATGTTGTCTGTTTGATTTCTTCGGCGATCAGATCGAGTGTCAGATTTTCCCTGCCCTGTTCGTCAATAAGTCTTTCCAGGGCTCTGGCAATGACTCCCGGTCCGCTGACACCGACATTCAATACCGTATCGGCTTCTTCCAGACCGTGTATGGCTCCTGCCATAAAAGGATTATCCCCCGGCTGATTACAGAACACGACGAATTTTGCCGCCCCGAAACCATTCTGGTCCTTGGTAGCTTCTGCAATATCCTTTACGGTCTGTCCGCATATTGCCAGCGCATCCATATTAATTCCCTTCTGGCTGGTTCCCACGTTCACCGATGCGCAAACCCTTACGGTTTCTGATAGAACCCGGGGAAGGGATTTAAAATACTCTCTTTCCCATGGTGTCATCCCTTTTTCAACCTGAGCACTGAAGCCGCCTAGAATATCGATTCCCACTTCTTCAGCAGCCCGATCGAGTGCTTTTGCCATTTTCAGAAAATCCCCGCTTTTATACCCGGCACCCAAATGGGCGATAGGAGTAATGGATATCCTTTTGTTGACAACGGGAATGCCGAATTTTCGACTGATTTTGTTGCAAGTCTCTACGAAATTGCCAGCTTTGCCGGTTATTTTCTTATATATGAGGTCGCATGTTTCCTCTATATCGCTTCCCCGGCAGTCCAGAAGATTTATCCCCATCGTTACTGTTCTGACATCGAGGTTTTCTTTCTGAATCATATTGATCGTTGATAAAATGTGATCTGATTTCATAACTAATCCTTAACGTAAACTGATTTCATTAACTGTTTCAAAAAGGCTCTTGTGCTGCATAACGATAGAAAGGCCGAGGTCGCCTCCCACTTCAGCCAGATCATCATGAACTGAATCAGCGGAAAGATTGTCGGGAATTACGATATCCAGCATCATGGAATATGTATCATCGTTCAGTTTCGTTACATAACCTATGATATTGATATTTTGTTTTTTGCAGTAAGAGCCAATTGCGGCAACAAGGCCGGTTCTGTTTTTGCCCTGGGCTGTTACGACATAGATATCGCCTGTGATGTTCGAAGTGGGGACCGCACCGAAATCTACTGTTTCTTTGACAATGCAGGTCAGATCGGATTCCGTAGAAATACTGTCCATCTTTTTTGATATTTCTTCGATTGAAAGTTCGGCATCGAAATTTGCCAGAATTATCATACTGAAAAAACCGTTGAGAACTGACTGACTCATATCGGCCAGGTCTCCTTTCAGCTCATAAATGATATTGGCTATATCGGCGATAATTCCCGGTCTGTCTTTGGAGAGAACGGATATAACAATTTGTTTTTTCACCATGATACTCCTAATAGAATCAATTAGGAAAAGTTTACCCATGACAAAAAAAATTACAAGCTATTTTTTTATCGAATTAATTATGTTGTCAATTATTTCGAGAACTTCGTAGTCTTTGGCGATTAATGCATTCTCGCCCTTTTGGATCTCTGTGGAAATATGGGCGATTTTGCCCATTGCGGATTCAATGGTTCCGGATTTCTTTTTTTCTTCCAGTGTAAGTTCCCGGAGCTTTGAAATCCCTTCAAGCATAGACTGGAGCTGGGGAATCATATCCCTGGCTTCTGTTACCTGGTTTGTCAGAGTGGTGTCTATCTGCGATATCAGGTCGTTTGCCGTATCGACATCGGTTCCGATATCTGAGAAAAGCTTGATGGTTTTTCCCGTTAGCTCGCGTCCATTAATAACCCTTTTGTCCATCTCTTCGATATGGGTGGTTATTTCTTCTACTGTTTTCGCGCTGTCTTCGGCGAGTGTCCGGACTTCCGATGCTACGACGGCGAAACCTTTACCCGAATCGCCTGCATGGGCCGCCTGAATGGCAGCGTTCATAGCAAGGATATTGATCTGTGATGCAATGGAAGATATCTTCTCAAGACTCTGGCGGACAAGCTTTTCCGATTCAGCAATTTTCTCGATGGCTCTGAACGTTTCATTCATTGTCTGTCTTCCGCTTTGAAGTTTCTTGACCAGTTCCTCTGAGCTCTCTCTGCTTTCTTCAGAGCGCGATCGGATTTCACCTGTTGTCTCAATGAAATTCTGAAGATGGGGAACGGTCTCTCTGAAACTGGAAACCTGAACTTCCATGCTTTCGGTAATATTGGAAACAGTGGATACAATCGCTTTGGAAAATTCTGCCGCTTCATCAACCAGAGACATCTTTTCCTCTGTCATTTTTCCGACTTCGGCCGCCCCGTTGAGTATATCGTTAAACCCTTCTTTAACTGATATGGTTTTCTCCAGAATATCATCGAATCTATCTTGTGATTTATTTTTACCACTATCTACCTGATGCTGGAAAGCCTGAAGTTTTTCTTTTAAGATCCGGGTCATTTCCTGTCCGCTTCTGTCAGTCGTACCGGACAGGTTACTCAGTTCATTGAGGAGATTCTTGTGAGCGTTTTTACTTTTAATATAAAGAAATAAAAATACAACAGCCATTATGACCGGAATTGGTAAAACAAGATAAATCACCGATAATCCTCCAATTGTCTGATAATATTATACATGGATCCTTTTTTTTGTCAGTAATTATAACAATCAATGTTTCGCTACTTGAAGGGGCGGGCTGTGGGGTGGTATACAACTGATAATGAATATGAAAAGTAATGATAATGTAAGAAATATCGCTATAATTGCACATGTCGATCATGGAAAAACTACACTGGTTGACGCAATGTTCCGTCAGAGTGGATTGTTCCGCGAAGGACAGGAAGTTGATGAGAGACTTATGGACAGCATGGATCTCGAAAAAGAGAGGGGCATTACAATTGCTGCCAAGAACTGTTCCATAAACTGGAAAGGAGTGAAAATCAATATCCTCGACACTCCGGGTCACTCAGATTTCGGTGGTGAAGTGGAAAGAGCTCTGTCCATGGTTGATGGAGTCATTCTCCTGGTCGATGCATCGGAGGGGCCTCTTCCCCAGACCCGATTCGTACTGGATAAAGCTCTTCAGTCCAAGCTGCCAGTCATAGTCGTCCTGAACAAGATAGACCGTCCCGACGCCCGCCCGGCGGAAGTCCTCGATGAAGTATACAGTTTGCTGATCGATCTCGATGCCGATGACGAGCAGCTTGAATGTCCTGTCCTGTATGCGATCGGGAAGGACGGGGTTGTCATGAAGACTCCTGAGGAAAGAGGCCTCAACCTCGATATTCTTATGGATACGATTCTTGAAGCCGTACCAGGACCTCAGTATGATGAAAGCAAGCCCTTTCAGATGCTTGTTTCGGATTTGAGTTACTCCGATTATCTCGGTCGCCTGGCCATAGGCAAGGTTATTAACGGATCTGTCAAAGCGAAGGAATCTCTCTCCTGCGTAAAAGAAGGAGGCAGAATCGTTCCTTTGAAAGTGTCGAAGATTCAGGTCTATAACGGTACGGTTCTGGCTGATGCCGAAAATGTCGAAACCGGTGATATTGTCGTCCTCTCAGGAATTGATGATGTCAACATCGGCGACACGATCTGCCATAGTGAAAAGCCTGAAGCCCTGCCGAGACTTTCTGTTGATGAGCCCACCGTATTTATGAAGTTTACTAAAAATACGTCTCCTCTATCCGGACTTGAAGGGAAGAATGTTCAGGCGACAAAGATTTACGAGAGACTCGTTAAGGAAACTCTTCTCAATGTTTCCATGCAGGTCGAAAGATCGGAAAACCAGGATGATTTTATCGTAAAAGGCCGCGGCGAGTTCCAGATGGCCATTCTCATTGAAACGATGAGGAGAGAAGGGTTTGAGCTTTCCGTCGGACGTCCCCAGGTTATATATAAAGACGTGGATGGCCAGAGAATGGAACCTATCGAAAATCTGGCTATTGATTGCGCTGAGGAATACAGCGGAGCCGTAACGGAAAAGCTTCTCAAGAGAAAAGGACGGCTCTCCGCAATGACTTACGAACAGAGCGGAAGGGTTAAAATCGAGTTCTCTGTTCCCTCCCGATCGCTTATAGGCTATCGCGATGAGTTTCTCACCGATACGCGGGGAACGGGAATCATGAATTCCCTTTTTGCCGGATATGAGAAATACAGAGGTGATTTTATTACGAGAAACACCGGCTCTCTTGTGGCGGACAGAACCGGTAAGGCTATTCCCTATGCTCTTTTCAACCTCGAACCGAGAGGGAAATTATTTGTTCTGCCCGGTGATGATGTCTATGAAGGGATGATTATCGGCGAATATAATAAAGAAGGCGATCTGAACGTCAATGCCTGTAAAGCGAAGAACCTTACCAATGTCAGGGCATCCGGGAAAGATGATGCCGTTACGCTGACACCTGTCATACCCATGACTCTGGAGCAGGGACTGCAGTTTATTGCCGAAGACGAAATGCTTGAAGTGACTCCAACCAAAATCAGGTTGAGGAAAGCGGTCTTGTCTGCACAGGACAGGAAAGTTCTCGGGAAACGCAAATAAACAGACAGATCGTAAAAACTGAGAATATTCAGTAACTTTCTTGTGAAGCAACTGAAAATAAGCTTAAAAAAATCCCCCGTGATTCTCTGCGGGGGATTTTTATTGCCTGAGTTCTACATGGAATAGATCCCCTGAAGAGCCCTTTCAGCAAGAACGGCGGCTCCCGCCAGATTCGCGTTGGCTCCTTTCTCATCGAGAATGGATGGGCGAAGATAGTTGAGATAACCCATTTTACCCAGAAGTCTCTGCGCTGAAGGTCCGAAATAGGGAAGAGCATAGCTCGGCTTTCCGCCAAGACAGATGGGAACATCTTTGGCCAGTCCGTCTATTTCAGCCTGTTTCAGCATGGTTCTGGCTGCTTCAGCCAGAAGCTTCCCGTATAACCTGTCCGTATTGACAGCAGATTCGACGCGCATCCGGGAAAGTTTGCTGATATGCTGACCGGCGATAGCCGGGTCCGTCATTTCCCTGGCTTCGTGAATATCGAGAAACTGCTGGTAAAAATCATCATTTCCGACGATAGCTCTAAACAGGCGGCATCGACCGGGTCCCGATAGGAGCAATTCTGCCCGGACCGTATCGGGATTTCCCGATGGACCGGATTCGTAGGTTTCGGGAAGCTCTTCGTCTCGCAGATTAAGTTCAAAAAGTTCAAAGGAAGCGTTCACTTCTCTGAAAAAGCTTTTCAACTTCCATTTGTCCAGGCCGATAGCGTATCCCGGTTCATTGGTCAGATGAAGGGAACGGTCCTTTCCGTCCCAGTCGTGCGCGGGGAATCGGACATTTCCTTCTCTGTCTATCCAGGCGCCTCCCCAGCCGCCTCCGAAGACCCAATAGAGAAGTTCCATTCTCATTATACTCCATTCGGCCAGAGCTCCAACGTTGGCGTCATTATCAATGGATACGGTAAGGAGAAAGCATCGGCAAGAGCTTTCTTAATGTTGTGGCCGTTGTATTGAGGGCAATTCTGAAAAAGCTGAAAGGAACCATCGCGCTTCAGAATTCCTGCAGCGGAGATACCGATGGCCAGAGTATGGTATTTTTTCCCGCTATCAGTCAGCTGATTCAACTTATCCACTATGTTGGAGGCAAAGTCTTCAAAATCATCAGCATATTTGTGGAGCGGCATCAGTTCTTCGGTAATAAGCTCTCTCTCGAGATCAAACAAACCGATTTTGGTTCCTCTACCGGCTCCGATATCCAGTGCAATATATATGTCTTTCATATGGATTGAGTATAACAGCAGCCGCTCGAGTGGTAAAGGATTTAACTTTGCCTGGAAGGGAATACCCATTGCGTCTAAAATAAAGATAGAGGTGAAATAATGATGAGAAATCGGAATGTAATAAAAACCGCCATAGTGTTTCTATTAGTGCTGACTTTTATCTCCTGTTACAAGAAAGAGACTATTGCTGGAAAAAACAGACCTGTTACTCTTGTTATTTCTTCCCGTCTTTACACTCCTTTGTCAGAACAGAAATTCCTTTACGATGAAATCTTTCCGTCATTTGAAGAAGAAAACAATGTCGTTGTTAAATTTGAAATTCTGGATGATGATATTTTACTCGACAGAGCCTTCCAGCAGAAAGAAACCGGTCGCATAACTTCTGATGTCGTCATTGTTCATAACAGCCGGATGAAGGAATGGGTTGATGGTGATCTCGTGGAAATATTGCCTGTGGAAGAATGGAAAAGCCGAACTTTTTCACAGGCCTTCACAACTTATCTCGTATATGGCGGGAAAACATATTTTGCCCCTGTGGGTGGAGATGTCTATCTTCTTCTTGCAAACAGAAAAGCTCTTCAATACCTGGATAGTACAGTCGAAATACAGAATCTGACATGGAGCGGATTTGCCGACTGGTCACAAAAAATAAAGAGTGGCGAAGGTTCGGGAAAAGTCGCCGTAACCGGAGTCCCCCAGAAAAACTTTATATACTTTTTCGGGGCCATGGTTCTCTCCTACGGGGGAGGTTTTCCTATAGTGAGAAGCTATGAAGCGAATCAATGCTGGAACATCCTCGCATCTATGTCGGACACTTTCTTCCCCGGAGTTCTCTCCTGCGACAATGTCTCTCTACCAATGAAAAACGGAGAAGCCTGGCTTGCTGTGGCGCATATGGCGCGAATAGGAGAGGCTTACAGGCAGAATCCCGATGATTATATTATCGCCCCTGCACCACGGGGACCTTCGGGAATAGGATCAATAGCCGGCACAAGCGGTTTCGCCGTTTTAAAAGGTGCGGAAAACAAAGACATGGCTTTCCGTTTTATCGAATATATGACCAGACCGGAAATCGCAGTGAAAGTGGCAAGAGGCACAGGGGGATTTCTTCCTCCCATAAATGAAGCTATTGAAGAACTGGGCAATACACCAGCCGATACTGTTATCAAAACCGGAATCGAAGTTCTCCAGAACGGAGTTGTTTCCGGGGTTCCCGGAAGTTCATACACATCATGGGGCGATGTCAAACAGATTTATGATGATCTCTTCAGTGAAATGATCCTGAATCGGGGGACTGTCGATGACACCTTACTTCATAAAGCAGAAGAGAGGCTCGAAGCCCTGAGGAAATAAGAGCCATTCTTTACTGACTCATCTATTCGCGGTATACTCAAATGACAAAAATTCTCAGCAAAGGTGAGTCATGGCATTCAATAAAATCTTTACCAGAGAGAACATTCTGAATCTTTTATTCGAATTGTTCCTATTGTCTTTGAGCGGATTAATTTTCGCATTATCTTTTCCCAGTTTTCTCAATCGCTGGGGTCTTTTCCCTTTGGCATTTATCTCTCTAATTCCGGTTTTCATCGTAGTTCATCGAATCGGTTTCATTAAATCTATAATATACGGAGCCTATTTCGGATATTTCAGTTATTCGCTGTTCAATTTCTGGCTTGCTACTTTTGACCCCATGGCTTTTGTAGTTGTTCCCATTATTTATGCCTCCTATTTTCTGGTTCTTTTTCCCCTTTTGAAATTAGCCGATAGGCTTTTCCCGGCAAAGGGGTTTATTCTTCAGATTTTCCTTTGGCTTTCCTATGAATTTCTCAGGACAAAGGGCTTTCTCGGCTATTCTTATGGTGTGCTTGGTTATACGCAATACAACTTTCTATCGCTCATAGGTATAGCTGATATCACCGGCGTAGCAGGCGTTACCTTTATTGTTATTTATCCGTCAATTATTATTGGAAACGCTCTGAAAGAAGGGATTGCCCATTTTAAAAAGACCTGGAGAGAGTGGTTAAGACCTTCTGTAATCTGGTTTTCGCTTTTCATCCTTTTCAATATTTATGGACTTGTATCAAAAGTTAATTATGATGACACGCCGAAGTGGAGACCTGCACTGATTCAGCATAATATAAACTCCTGGCGTTCGGGAATTGAAGTTTTTGAAGAAGCGCTTGATAAGCTATTGGAAATTTCCAATGAGGCTCTGGAAGAGAAGCCCGATGCTCTTATCTGGTCTGAAACGGCTTTTGTTCCTTCAATCGATTATCATCTGAGGACAAGAGTGGACAGAAGGCGGGTGGAACTGATTCACAAGCTTTTTGATTTTATGGATCAGACTGATGTCCCTCTTTTTCTCGGGAATAATGATCTCTTTTATTTCGGCGATAAAAGGGTCAATTACAATTCTGTTTTTCACTATGAAAAGGGAGAGCTTCAGGGAAAGTATTACAAAACCCATCTGGTTCCCTTTACCGAACATTTTCCCTATGAAAATATCTTCCCTGGAATATATCAGAAAATTCTTGATTTAAAGGTAAACTTTTACGGAAAAGGGGATGAATACACCTTGTTCGAACAGGACGGCATAAAGCTGGCACCTCTTATCTGTTTTGAAGATACATTCGGTTATCTTTCAAGGGAATTTGTTTTAAGGGGCGGGGATATTTTAATGAATCTTACAAACGATTCCTGGTCCGATGAGTATGCCTGCAATATTCAGCATATGGGGATTGCTGTATTCCGGACAATAGAAAACAGGAGATCCATGATTCGTTCTACAACCGGAGGATTTACGACCGTTATAGATCCGAACGGAAAAAGAATCGCAGAACTGGAGCCTTTTACAGAAGGTTATCTGATTTCAGATGTTCCTGTTTATAATGAGCGAACGACTATTTATACAAAATTCGGGAACTGGTTGGATATTCTCTCGATTATCCTGTCTTTTTCCGGCATCGCATTAGGTATTCTGCTTAAAATCAAAGGTAAAAAACATTGATAATACATCGTTGTGATGTTATTATTCCTGTATGATCACATTTCTCATTGCTTCTGATTACAACTTTATGCAGGATTATATTAAATCTTTAATTGACCTTAAGTGCGACATGACTTCTGCTGCTTGCTCTTGTTCCTACAAAGCAATCAGCAGAAGTTCCGAACTACTGAAACCGCAATTCGTCCTTGTGGATCTTATGGATGATTATGAGAGCAGATTGAAGCTGATCCGTAAACTGAAAAAAACTTTCCCATCTACATTTGTTATTGCTCTTTCTGATTCAGTTGATAGAAATAAATTTATTGAAGTCTTTCGTGCCGGTTCAGATGGTTATCTGACAAAAGAAGCTGCATTTAACGAATTATTCCGATGCGTATTTACAATTATGCAGGGAGAAAAATATCTTTCACTGGCTGTCATAAACAATTTTCTCGATTATATGATAGAAACTCCTCATCTGGATAAGAGAAGACCCGATCTGATTACCAATAGGGAAAAAGAGCATATTTCCTATATCGCGGAAGGGCTTAATCCCAAAGAGATCGCTTACAAAATGAAAATCAGTAAAAAGACTGTAGATAACTATAGAAACAGGATAATGAATAAACTGAAGCTGAACAGCATAGCTGATATTGTGAAATACGCCATTCGGGAGCAAATTGTCACCATTTGAAAAAAAAAGGGTTCTGCAGGCCCTGGACGTCGACACCTGCAAAACCGCATCTTCGTAGTACAATCTTCGAAAGACTATGATTATCATTATTAAAATCGGTATGATAGAATTATTCTTGAGAAATTTTTGTATTTTTTAAAGCTTTTTGCAGTAGTTCCCTATGAAAACCAATCGATTGATTCAGTTCTTCATAAAGAGAAATGGAATTGTTAATTGTCTGTTCAGGTGTCGGGGATTTTTTTTCGCCGAGTAGATCCGTTATGAAATTCTGTAGTATAAATGCGGCAATTTCTTTTCCGCTCTGGTTAATAATTGCGGCATCGATTTTATTCAGTTCTGTTAGGATTCTACTGATTTCGTGACCTTTTTTGAAATTTTCTTCCAATTTGTGGCAAAGCTGAAGCCCCCTGTCTGCGAGTTCATGTAACGATGACAAATTTTCAATGAGGGATTCTATAGATTTAATGAGTTCACTGTATAAACCGGGGGAAGGTTCTATCTGACCGGCTTCATTAAGTTTCAAATCAATTTCCATGCGATTAATCGGTTTTTTTAAAGCTTCAGCTAGAGTTGAGAATCCCATACCCCTGATTTTTATCCCTTTTTGCGAAATGTTAAAGGATTGTAAAACCGGGTATTTTTCCATTTGCTCTTCAAACCAGCGAACATAGAGATTCATTCTCCTGTCTGTCCAGGTTAATCCTCCGTCATTGGCCTCCACTTTGTGGAGCCCGGCATCGATCAAAGCGTGCCAGGAAAAATCCTCAGCAGGTCTATGTCTTTCAGAGAGCCAATGCACTCTCTGTTCAAAAAAACTGCCGCGGCAATGAGTCTGTTTATCAGGAAATCCCAGATCAAGCCCCGCACACCAGATTTCGCTGGCGCCTATGATTCTGCAGAAATCCCAGGCGGCAGTCGCAACAGAACCACCGGCTTTGAGCTTTCCCTTCAGTTCAGTGTTTTCCTCCAGATAAAGCCCTAGGGGAAAAGAAGATGAGCTGAGGAATTTTTTCCCTTTTATCTGTCTGAAGACCGAGGGGAAAGTTGAAGTATCTGAAATCAGAATTGACTGATCGGTCGGACATCGGTCCATGTGGCGGCTATTCCAGTACTGCGGGTCCGCTACGACAATAAAATCAGGTTCCACATTCTCCTTCAGGCATGCTCTTAAAGCTGTATCAACGGCGACGAGTATAAATCTCTCTTTCAACTTTTCCAGGTAGGGGAGTATGGTGTCAAGAGAGGGCCCTGCAGCGATAAGCAGTGCGGGAAGACCGTCAAATAAATGATCAAGCGACCGGATTCCCGGCACTTCAGCCAGTAAGTGAGCATTTTCAGACAAATTTCGCAACCATAATTTTCCGAAGCGCTTAAGGGTACTGAGATTGACTTCCTTCCGGGATATATAGTTTCCGACTTTATTGCGGAGTGAATCATAGTAGTTCTGTTTGTAATCATAGAGCGAACGAGTGATAATGATCTGAACCAATTTCCCGGGAAACTGCTCCAGAATTGCTAACACGTTGTCAGGTTCACTATCAATGAGAAAAATAATCCGTCCGCAATTGATTAAATGACGTAGATCCCGTAAACACATGGCATGATAGAAGAGCTTTATATCAGGTTCGACAATAATGAGAATTTCATCTTCTGTTAATTCAAGTAACGCTTCCGAGTGATACCCCAATCCGAAACCGCCTTGAATATAGATCGAAGCGTCACCGGAAAGCTGATTTTCAATAAACCTGTAACTTTCCTTTTGAGGATCAAAGCGGGAATGTATCAGCTGACCATTAATTTCTATAGTCGGACATCCGGTTCGGGAAACAGAGGTCTTATAGTCATCAATCGTTAGAGTCTCTGAATAATCTTTTAAAAAGTGGGAAAGCGAAGGAAAATGAATATCGAGAGCATGGAGATTATCGGCAAGAATACTCATTTGAATTCCACGTAGACAGTCATACCATCTTTGATTTCCCTATCCGGACCGGGGGGGGGGAACTGAAAAACAACCCAGCCTTCTCCTTTCAGGTTCCCCTGCAGATTATGTTTTTTGAGGAAATCGAGAACAGCTCTTTTGGAGTAACCTGTCATATCGGGCATGGAACCGTCAGGCGAATTTAATTCCGGTTTTGTAAGCCTCAGATTCGTCGTGTGAATGAAAGTCTGTGTCGTTTTAAGATCGAGCCCCATGATGGGAATGAGTTCTTCCGCCAGCTCCTTGACAAGAGGAGAACCGATACGACCTCCGTAGGTATAATCGCCCATTGGTCTGTCTATGACGATATATACGATGATTTCAGGATCTTCGGTAGGAAATATGGCCAGAATGGACCCGAGATATTCTGTCGTTGAATATTTACCCGTTTCCTTATCAGGTATCTGGGCGGTACCGGTTTTAGCGGAAATATTAAATCCTTCGATCCTGGCCCTCCTGGCAGTTCCCTCCTCGGTAACTTTCTGCATCATATGCAGAACCGAGTCAGCCACTTCGGGAGACAGCACTTCTCTGACAGGTTCCTTTCCGTACTCTTTGATTACGGTTCCGTCAGGAGCGACGACTTTTTTTACAATGTGTGGTTTCAGTAGAATCCCGCTGTTGGCAAAAACGGTTGCTGCTGTAATAACCTGAATAGCTGACACACCGATTTCCTGACCGAAAGATATGGTCGGCTTAGTTCGAAGAGACCATTTTTCCGGCTCAAAAAGTATCCCGCTCGATTCTCCGTTTAAGGGAATCCCGGTTGTCTGGCCGAAACCGAAATTTTTAAGCATATTGTAATAATCCCGTGAATCGACAGTTTCGGACATATATGACACGCCGACGTTGCTGGAGTATACGAGTGTTTTTTCAGCATTGAGAACTCCGTAACTTCCCAGGTCGGTAATCGGTGTAATCTTGTTTTTTTTGAAGAATTCCGGATTATACCCACCGGTCGTATCAAATGTATCCTCTGTCGTTATGCCGCCCAGTTCAAGAAATGAAGCTACTGAAAAAATCTTGAAAACCGAACCCGGTTCATAGGCGTAGGAGACGGGTTGATTCTCTCTTTCCTGACGGGAGTACTGTTGAAAATTATTGGGATCGAAGGAGGGGACGGAAACATAACTCAGCAGATCTCCCGTTTTAGCTTCCATCACAAGAATCATAACTTTTTCAGCTTTATTTTCCACATAAGCCTTTCGGGCAATTTTCTCCGTGATGTACTGTATATTCGAATCAATAGTCAGATAGACCTGGTTCCCGTATTGAATATCCCGGGATGATGAAATGACAGGGGGAGAGAGGATGCTGTTGAATTTGTATTCGATACCTTCCAGTCCCACATTGTCTGTACCGGTATAGCCGATCACATGAGACGCCAGTTCTTTTTCGGGATAGTTCCTCCCGTATTCGGGACGGATAGAAATCCCCTTCAACTTTCCTTCGCCGATCAGCTTTTTTATTTCCGAAGTCTCGGTTGGAGAAATTTTCCTTTTGATATACAGGAAATTGCTCGGTCCGGTTCCTGTCAGCTGGTTATACACCGTCTCATATGTCACACCGGATAATATCTGAGAAAGCAAACGTGCCACGGATTCGGGGGATTCGACACTGGGCAGCCATGCTTCTACCGAGTTTAGTTCTGTCTGGAGAGCCAGAAGTCTTCCGTTCCTGTCCAGGATGGGGCCCCGTTCAACTTCGGGAAACGAAACGCTTGACGAATCGGGCGAAGGAGTCAGCATCAGATATCCGTACCGGCCGAGAATGGTAAGAGACGTGGCAATCAGAAGTGTAAAAAAAACTTTAAAACGTTTTTCCATTATTAAAAAAGAAGAACTTTTCCTTTGATGTTGTTAATAGTTACCGGACCGTAGTCTCTTGAATCATGAGAATTAAATATATTGTCTCCCAAAGCAAAAAACATATTATCAGGGATAAACTCCAGATTGGAGAGCAGATGAGATTGTCTCACTGTCAGCGGCACATTGCCGTCCGGTGTTATCAGTATGCCGTTGCGTATCGTGACGGGATCTCCGGGAGAGAGGAGGAATCGCTTGACGACAAGGCGATTATCCTCTGGATTTTCAAAAACTACAATGTCGCCCCTATGCAGCGTCCTGTTTCGTACGGCTATGATTTTCTGTCCGTTTAGCAGGAGAGGCTCCATAGAGTTCTCTCTAACCTGGTAAACATTAAAAAATCTCAGGCAGAAAAAAAGGACAGCAATTGATGCCAGAAGAAAAAAAGTTAACTGCCGGGAAATTGTGTACATCATAATTAAAACAATATTAATACAGCCTCGATAAATTGTCGATACACAACATAGAGTATTATGGTTGTATCAGCAGAGAGTCAGAAAATTAACAGAAAAAACTCAAAGGGACAGGTGCGTTATTTCTCATCCTTTTCAGTAAGAAAAACATCGGTACCTCTCTATATAATTCCCTTTATCAGTGCTTTGCTCTTTTTTTCCGTCATTCTGAATTTTATCGAAGTCCTGTGGCAGAGAAACGAGCCTCACTATAATATTGAGCATCTTATTTTACCGGGAGAAAAAAGCGGCATTCCCGAAGAAAACAGACTCATGAAAGCCGCTGCTCCCTTTTACAAACCATCTGATGGCTACCTGATGGAAAAAAATGACGGGATTCAGGTTTCGGAATATACCTTGAGAGAAGGGGACCGTTTTTCAATTATAGCGGGAAAATATAACGTCAGTCTCGATACATTAATATCTATTAATAATCTGTCGGAAAATTCCATTGCAGAAGAAGGTCTGGTTATTAGAATTCCCGATAAATCAGGCATATTCCACAAAGTCGTCAAGAATGATACATTGATTTCTATCGCTGAAAAATACAATCTGGATATAATGACGCTCCAGGATGCCAACAATCTCATTTCCACGGTAATCAGAATTGGTCAGAATCTTTTTATACCCGATGGTACATTGCCTGATGATACAAAAGAAAAGATAATAGGCAGCAGATTCATAATTCCCGCAGAAGGTGCAGTTAAGAATAATTATGGTGCTTATCTCGATCCCGTAACAGGACTAAAGTATTATAATTACGGAATCGATATTGTAAATAAGAAGGGTACACCCGTTTATGCCGCAAAAAGCGGAATTATAGGGAACACATCCTATAATGCATATTACGGACGTGTCATTCAGTTGAATCACAGTGATTCCATGCAGACCATTTTCAGCTGCCTGGACAGCATTGTCGTCAAGCCCGGTGATAAAGTGGAGAGAGGTGATCTTCTCGGATATATGGGAAACAGTGGTTTCAGAGCCGGAGAACATCTTCAATTCTCTATTTTCAAAAATAAAGAAGATGTTGATACATTGGAATTTATATTTTAAAATATGGTATTCAATTAAGAGAAAGAATACTACAAAAGGAGAAAGATGTGCGCAAACTCATGTTCTTTCTAATTGGTTTATTAGCTGTTTTCAATCTTATAAGTGCTTATGCCAGTTATAACAACGAGAAATACGAAGCTTTGGAAGATTCAGGCCGTTCCGAAATAGTACAGGAATTGGGAAATAGCCAAACATGATCGAATAGAGGGAAAGTCATTCTTTCTTGATATTTTTGATTCAGACAAGAGTTGCTCAGGCAACTCTTTCTTTATAAAAAGACAAGGGACAATCAGTCTACTGCCCCTTATATTTCAATAGAACCGAATCAGGCTCCGCAGCATTTTTTATATTTCTTACCGCTTCCGCATGGGCATGGATCGTTTCTCCCCACTTTGGGTTCGTTCCTCTTCACCTGTACGGCTGCTCCGCTGGCTTCAGCCCTTTCTTTGTTTCTGAGGGCTCCGAAGGAGCCGATAGCCTTGTGATCGGCCTGTGCCGGTGCTATCCTCTGTCTCGCCCGGGCCTGTACAGGATCCCTTTCTTTTCGAATTTTGACCTTGAATACTTTTCTTGTAACGGCGATTTTCACGTCTTCATTCAGCTGACTGAAAATTTCAAAACCTTCCCGTTTGTATTCGGCAAGAGGATTTTTCTGAGCGTACGATCTGAGGGATACCGCTTCTCTGAGAGCATCAAGATTTTCCAGGTGCTCCTGCCATTTCAAATCGAGATTTCTCAGATAATCAAAAGTCACAAATTGCTTAATCTGATCATGACCGACTGTCTGTATCTTATCTTCCATTTCTGTTTTAAGATCTTCTAGAACCTTTTTCTCCAGATCTTCGACAGAAAGTGACATCAGCTCTTCAGAGGTCTCGTCGGGAATATAAAAGAAATTATTTTTCAGTCGCTCCATAAGCCGGAAAAGAGCGTCTTCTTTCTTTTCGTGTTTCAGATCAGATTTGTAATCGTTGAAAAGAATCGAATTGATTTCGTAGCCCGTTTCGACGATCTCCTCAAGCAATGAACTGCTTGTAAGAATATTGTCCCTCAGTTCATAAATAAAATTTCTCTGAGTATTGAGGACATCATCATAATCGAGAAGGTGTTTTCTGATTTCGTAGTTTCTGTCTTCAACACGGCTCTGGGCACGTTCAATCGATTTGTTTATAAGATTATGATAAATCGGTTCTCCGCCTTCCATTCCGAGACGGCCCATAAGGCTCTTAAAGCGCTCGCCGCCGAAAAGCCTCATAAGAGTATCGTCAAGAGAAATATAGAACTGCGAATGCCCCGGGTCACCCTGACGTCCCGAACGGCCACGGAGCTGATTATCGATACGTCTGGACTCATGTCTTTCCGTTCCAATAACGTACAGTCCTCCGAGATCCTTGATCTCCTGATTATCCTTACGCCACTGAGGCAATTCCTTTTCCACGGCTTCGCGAAATTGTTCGGGCGAAGCATCGGTACCGACTTTTTTGCGAACCCGCATGTCAAGGTTCCCGCCAAGCTTGATGTCAGTACCGCGTCCGGCCATGTTCGTCGCAATGGTAACGGAACCCTTTGCTCCGGCTTCACCGATTATCAGAGCTTCTCTGTGGTGATTTTTCGCATTAAGTATTTCATGTCTGATACCGCGTTTTCTCAGCAAAGCGGAGAGAACTTCGGATTTCTCGACGGAAACTGTACCTACGAGAATAGGCTGGCCGGTTTTGTGTATCCGTTCGATATCATCACAGATAGCATTGAATTTGAATTGTTCGTTCAGGTAGATGACATCATTGTCATCGAGTCTTTTAACCGGTCTGTTTGTCGGAATGACGATAACATCGAGATTATAAATCTTGGTAAACTCTCTGGCTTCCGTATCGGCAGTACCGGTCATACCGGAGATTTTATCGTACATTCGGAAATAGTTCTGAAACGTAATGGAAGCCAGCGTCCTGTTCCGTTTGGCTATTTTAATATTTTCCTTGGCTTCTATCGCCTGATGAAGGCCTTCGGAATAACGTCTACCGTGAAGGACGCGGCCGGTGAACTCATCGACTATCTGAACCTGATTGTCCTGGATCACATAATCCACATCGAGATGGAAGAGATGGTGAGCTTTCATGGCCTGTGTGATGTAGTGAATCCATTCGAAGTTCTGCTCGTCAAAAAGTGAACCCTGAATCTCATTTCTCTTCAGCAGCTCTTCTTCTATATGGTTCATTCCCTCATCGGTAAAAACGACTCTTTTGCTTTTTTCATCGAGCTTGTAATCTCCCGGAGGCTGCTCTTTCGAAAGAGGGTCATCGAGCGGGTAGTCTCCCGTAGCCGGATCTTTCTCACACTCTTTAAGCTTTTTTATCATCTGATCGGCGGTTTTGAATTTTCCGGTAGCTTCGTCAACGGCTCCGGATATAATTAGCGGCGTTCTCGCTTCGTCAATCAGAATGGAGTCGATCTCATCGATTATACAGTAATGATGATGTTTCTGAGCTTTTTTGCTGAAGTCCCAACGCATATTATCGCGGAGATAGTCGAAACCGAATTCATTATTGGTTCCGTAAGTAATGTCTTTACTGTATTCAATCTGTCTGGCTTCTGGGTCCATATTAGAGAGAATGGCACCGACAGTCACTCCGAGATAGGAGAAGACGGGATCCATCCACTGGGCGTCACGTTCGGCTAGATAGTCGTTGACCGTTACGACGTGGACTCCTTTGCCTTCTAGGGAGTTGAGGTAGGAGGCGGCCACACTCGACAGAGTTTTACCTTCTCCTGTTTTCATTTCCATGATTTTTCCCTGGTGGAGGACAATCCCCCCGAGGAGCTGGACATCGTATGGCCGTTCGCCCAGGGTTCTCCTGGCAGCTTCTCTGGCCAGGGCAAAAGCTTCCGGCAGAAGATCGTCGGTTGTTTCCCCTTTGGATATTCTCTCTCTGAATTCGGCTGTCTGCAGAGGGAACTGTTCCTTTTTAAGGGACATAGCCCAGGATTCTTTTTCATTTATTTTGTGAAGTATCGGGATAAGCTTTTTGAGATCCCGTTCGTGTTTTGAACCTACAAGGGCTGTAACTATCTTTTCTAACATGGTTAGAAATGTACTGCGAATTGTCGAAGCGGTCAAGCAAGCAGGGTCTTTTCAGAGGCTCTCGATTGACAATCTTCAAGAGGAATGTAAAAATCCCCTTTAGCGAGGTTGAATATGCTTAATCGATCATTTTTTTTCATCTCTGTCTCATTGATCCTGCTTCTGAATTCCTGTGGTTCCAAAGAGGTGAAAACGCTGGAGAAAGTAGACCTTTTCTCAATCCCTCTGGGCAAGCTCGCCGAGGAGATAGATTATTTTCAAAGAGAATCTCTCCGGTTTTCGGCTGACAATGATATGGAGATGCTCAACGGTTTCTTTTATATTACCAATGGCCGATCGGGGAAGCTGCTCAAATTCAATTCCTACGGCGATCTTCTTACCCTGATTTACAATCCTGACAGAAACCCGTATCCGGCGGAACTGCTGTCCCGTCAGTCGGACGATTCCGAAGTGAACAGGAAAGTCATACCATGGCAGTTCAACTCTCCCGGAGCCCTGGCTGTTTCCGAGGACAGCATCTTTATTGTTGATAAAGTAGCGCCAAACCGTCAGGTGAAAGATAAAAACACACTAATGGACCGCAATATTCTGCAATTTACATCGCAGGGTGAATATGTCAATTTCATTGGAATGGAAGGTACAGGCGGGCAGCCTTTCCCTTATATCGAAGATCTGTGGATAAGTGATAAATCGGAACTTATCGTCTTATACAGGACGCGAAGCAGCGATGACGAATCCTGGTATGTGAACTGGTACACTCCATCCGGGACGCTCCGTTATTCCGTTGAGATAAGGGAATCGGTTATCCCCATGCCTGCCGGGGAGACGGATCTTTCCATCAGCCTGGACAGCATTCTTCCCGATCTGAGCCATTACGAAATTTTTCTTAAAATGACTTACTTCAGAAGTGCCGATCAAGCTAGCAGTGATGAGGTAAGCGAGATATTCGGGGGAACTTTGAATTTTTCCGTTGCCGAAAAAAAATGGCATGACTGGACCCGGCTTCCCGAAAATACGCTGGAAGTTGACGGGATTATGATCGATTCACCTTACAGTCTGATCGGTACAGCAAAGGGAAAGCAGTTCTTCCTGAGTCTGAGTGAGAATTCCATGTACTCTCTTCTTATTCGGGACGAAGAAGGTTTGTTTTCCGAAGAATACCGTCTCCTGATGGATGACCGCGAGATTCTCAACACTGATTTTTATCTTTCCGATGCAGGGATTCTCTGCGCAATGGTTTATACTGATAGCGAAGCCAGAATTATATGGTGGCGAACTGATAAATTATTGGAGATCAATGACGAAAATGGCTGAGAACTGGGAAACCGCCGGGCTGGATGACTCTCATTATCACAGCAGCAGAAAAGAGCGTCACCATATGGGGAACATCAAAGAACCGGTGGAAAAAAAGGGATTCTTTGCCAGAAATCCTTCATTCCGGATTGTTCTGATTGATTTAATTTTCATAGTCATTATTTCCGGTGTTATTGTCCCTTTTATTTATAAAAGAGAAGGCACAGTCACAATAGAAGAATACAGTTTGAAGCTGAAGACTTTTCAATTTGATGATCAGATCATGGCAACGCTGACTATAAGAAACAAAAAAGACAGCGGAGATTCCAATTCCCTGATAGAAGCACTTTTTTATATGGAAGAATCTGAAGCAGGCATTACAGCACAGGATCTTCTGCCCGATGAAAAGGAGGAGAGGATTCTTAAAGCAGCTTTACCTGACGACGGAAGCGGATATGTCTATTGCAGAATTGAAATGCGCGGTATTACAAAAGTGCTGAAGAAAAAAATCTCATAAATCAGAGACCTGCCCTGTTCATCGGGCATAAAGAATATTAAACTGATAAGGTAAGAGCTGTGGAATCATTCCACGGAGAAAGTGAAGTCACAAGGTTGGAGAAAATATGTTACAAATCTACTTTTTAACGGTTTTGACAAATATTGTTGCCGGATTAACTATTTCATCGAAGTTTCTCAGTACCAAGATTGAGGGTTTTCAAATCTTTTCGGATAAAATGGAAAACAGAATGTATCGGGTTATTCTCGGTTCCATAACGCTTTTGACAGGTCTTTTTGCACTGCTCAACCACAGCGAAGCCAGTATGGCTATTCTGGGCGATCTTGTTCCGGCTGTTACGGCAATGGCTATGGGGCTGATTATCATCATTTATTACTTTTTCAGCAGCGAAGAAAACGCTGAAAACAAATTCGTACAGACTGTCAAAGATCTGACTGACAAATATGGCAATATTCTGGGTATAGCCGGTATCATTATCGGATTGATCCATTTTCTGATCCCGACAGCCCTTTTTCTTTAGAGATCGATTTCAACATGTCAATTAATCATTCCATCGCGGGAATTGTCCGAAGAGACGGGAAATTCCTGATAGCCAAAAGAAAGCCGGGAGGCGCACTCAGTGAGAAATGGGAATTTCCCGGCGGCAAAGTAGAACAGGGGGAGACTGATCGCGAAGCAATTATCCGCGAATGGGATGAAGAATTCCGCATTGACGTTGAACCCGGTGTCTTTATCTGTAGCGGAACATTTTCCCATAAAGGGAAAGACTTTCTCCTATCTGCGTATGAGGTGACACTTCTTTCCGAGAACTTTCAGTTGCTTGAACATACGGAGATACAATGGAAAACCATGGATACTATAGAAAAGATGGATGTTGCCGATTCAGACCGGGGACTTTTCTCTCAGATAAAAGAGTTTTACAGCCTTAACTAGCGGGCGACCTTCATCGTC